>NZ_JBEZYZ010000010.1:0-254412 GCF_040638895.1 Streptomyces sp. NPDC024017
CTGGCGTTGACTTTTGGCACGCTGTTGAGTTCTCAAGGAACGGTCGCTTCCTTTGTACTCACCCTCTCGGGCTTTCCTCCGGGCGCTTCCCTTCGATGTCCCAAACTCTATCAGTGTTTTTCCGGCCCCCTGACCACCGTCCTGCAGGCATGCAGAAGGCGACCCAGAGATAGGATCTGACAAGTTGGTTGCTGCCCGGCCGAGACGCAAGGTTGCGTCGCTCAGCCCCAAGCAGGAGTACGACTGTACACGCGGCCGCGGAGCAGGTGCAAATCGATTTGGGGTATGGTCTAGACCACTTCGGAGTGCTCACGCGGAACCGGCACTTCAGGTGACATACGCTGCTGGACAGTGTGCCGCCCGGTACCTACAGGGACGGCCATTTCGATCTCCACCCCTGGGAGGCTTCCCATGACCACCGTGACGTCCCCGCTCGCAGGACGCGCCATCGGACTGGCAGCCGTGCCGGATCCGGTCTTCTCCGGGGCCATGGTCGGCCCGGGCACAGCGATCGACCCCGTACGTGAGCCTTCCGAGGCCGTCTCGCCCGTGGACGGCGTCATCGTCTCCCTGCACCCGCACGCGTTCGTCGTCGTGGACGAGAGCGGCCACGGCGTGCTCACCCACCTCGGTATCGACACCGTGCAGCTCAACGGCGAGGGTTTCGAGTTGCTCGTGAACAAGGGCGACACCGTCACGCGCGGTCAGGGTGTCGTGCGCTGGAACCCGGCCGCCGTCGAGGCCGCCGGCAAGTCCGCGGTCTGCCCGGTCGTGGCACTCGAAGCCACGGCCGAAGCTCTCTCCGATCTTCGCATCGACGGCGAAGTGAAGGCCGGCGACAGTCTCTTCCTCTGGAAGTGACGTCAGTGCCGTCGTATGACGGCTAGTACGACAACCAACGCGGCGGCGGGGCCCGCCGCTCTATCGGAGACGGGTGAGATGGAGACAACGCTGCGAGGCGTCGGCGTGAGCCACGGTGTGGCCATCGGCGAGGTTCGGCACATGGGAACGGCGGTGCTCGAGCCGCCCGCGAAGCAGATCCCGGCGGAAGAGGCGGGGCGGGAACAGGGGCGCGCCCGCAAGGCCGTGGAGGCGGTGGCGGCGGACCTGATGGCGCGCGGCAACCTGGCCGGTGGCGAAGCCCAGGCGGTGCTCGAGGCGCAGGCCATGATGGCCCAGGACCCCGAGCTGATGGCCGATGTGGAACGGCGGATCGCCGTCGGCAGCACGGCGGAGCGCGGGGTGTACGACGCGTTCGCCTCCTACCGCGAGTTGCTGGCGGGGGCCGGTGAGTACCTCGCAGGTCGCGTGGCCGACCTCGACGACGTGCGGAATCGTATTGTCGCCCGTCTGCTGGGGGTGCCCATGCCGGGCGTCCCCGACAGCGACGAGCCCTACGTCCTGGTGGCCCGGGATCTCGCGCCGGCCGACACCGCGCTGCTGGACCCGACTCTGGTGCTCGGCTTCGTCACTGAAGAGGGCGGTCCGACCAGCCACAGCGCGATTCTGGCGCGGGCGCTCGGTGTGCCGGCCGTGGTGGCGCTGCCGGGTGCCGGTGAGCTCGCCGAGGGCACGATGATCGCCGTCGACGGGAGCACGGGAGAGATCTTCGTGGACCCGAGTGACGAGAAGAAGGCTCAGCTCGAGGCCGCGGCCGCCGAGCGGAAGGCTGCGCTGGCGGCCTCGACCGGGCCCGGTGCGACCGCGGACGGTCACAAGGTGCCGCTGCTCGCGAACATCGGTGGCCCCGCTGATGTGGCGGCCGCCGTCGAGGCCGGCGCCGAGGGAGTCGGTCTCTTCCGTACCGAGTTCCTCTTCCTGGACGACAGCAAGCAGGCGCCGTCCGAGGAGAAGCAGATCGCCGCGTACCGGCAGGTGCTCGAGGCGTTCCCCGAGGGGCGTGTCGTGGTGCGGGTGCTGGACGCGGGTGCGGACAAGCCGCTCGACTTCCTCACTCCGTCCGACGAGCCGAACCCGGCGCTCGGCGTGCGCGGTCTGCGGACGCTGCTCGACCACCCGGAAGTCCTGCGCACCCAGCTGACGGCGCTCGCGAAGGCCGCGGAGGGGCTGCCGGTCTACCTCGAGGTCATGGCCCCCATGGTTGCGGACCGTACGGATGCCCGGGCCTTCGCGGACGCCTGCCGTGAGGCTGGGTTGCGGGCGAAGTTCGGCGCGATGGTCGAGATCCCGTCGGCCGCTCTGCGCGCTCGCTCGATCCTGCAGGAGGTCGAGTTCCTGTCGCTGGGGACGAACGACCTCGCCCAGTACACCTTCGCCGCCGACCGTCAGGTGGGTGCGGTGTCCCGTCTGCAGGACCCGTGGCAGCCCGCCCTGCTCGACCTGGTGGAGCTGTCCGCCGAGGCGGCGAAGGCCGAGGGCAAGAGCTGTGGTGTCTGTGGCGAGGCCGCGTCCGACCCGCTGCTCGCGTGTGTGCTGACCGGTCTGGGCGTCACCTCTCTCTCGATGGGTGCCGCGTCGATTCCCTATGTCCGTGCGACGCTGGCGAAGTACACGCTGGCCCAGTGCGAGCGGGCCGCAGCGGCGGCCCGGGCGACGGACAGTGCCGAGGACGCGCGCAGCGCGGCGCAGGCGGTCTTGTCGGGCGAGTAGGCCGGGCCAGGCCGCCGACGGCTTCGCGCGAGGGGTGCCCCACTGAGGTGGGGCACCCCTCCGGCATTTCAGTGCTGGTGCCCCTGGGCGGGTTTCTCCTCCCCCAGGTCGGGCGGCGCGCAGTAGTCGACGTTGGACTCCGGGGAGATCAGGTCGCCGGATTCGACATCGGTGCAGTAGGCGTCGAAGACCTCTCCTGCGGTGAGGGGTTCGAGTCCGTATGCGCGCATGCGCCAGCCGTAGACGCGGTCCGGTGTGTCCGGGGCACTGGCGCGGATGACGAGTCCGCCAGGGCTCTCGGTGGCAAGGCCGAGGGCCAGGACCGTGGTGAACTCGAGGGCTTCGCTCTCGTCCAGTTCCAGGGCGGCCCCGTCGTCGGTGATGTGGAGGGCGGCGATGAGGGTTTCGGGCGGTCCGGTGACGCTGCAGACGAGGTGGCGGTTGCCGGGCGGGGCCGTGTCGAGGATGCGGACGAGGAGGTCCGCTGCTCGGGCGAAAGCGGCGCGTCCGATGTCCTCGCCGCAGGAGGTGCAGGCGCCCAGGCGGGCGAGGAGGGTGGTCGCGTACTCCCAGGTGGCCTGCCGGACGGCCTCGTCGACGAGGGCGGGGAGCAGGTCGGCCAGCGGTCGGCCGTCATAGGGAAGGGTCGGACCTGTCTCCGCGATCTGCGCGGTGAAGCGGGTGCGGCTCGACGGGGTGTCGGGGTCCAGGCCCTTCTGTGTGCAGAACTCGGCGTACTCCTCGGGGTCGAAGAGGGCCACAGTGGTGTGGCTGCCCTGCAGGGCCCGGGCCCTGAGGAGGGCCTCCACCTGTTTCAGGTAGGTGGCGTGGTCGTCGAAAGTGAAGCTGCGGTACCGCCGCATGGCCCGGAAGTCGTGCTCGTCGGTCAGCAGGCCGATGGTGCCGGCGATCTCGCGGTGCAGGACGCGTCGCATGGTCCGGTTGTCCGTGTGCGCCATTGTTTCCCCCTGTGCGCGATCGATCAATGCTCACTCACAGTAATCGGCGGCACTGACAATGGGGTCGGCTCGGCGATCGGGCGCTCGACGGATGACGAAAGGCGCAGGTCACAGCGGATGTCCGGTGTGACCTGCGCCCTGAACCATGGTGACGGGGAGTGTGCGGTGGAGGTCAGGCGCGTTTGCGGGCCAGCTCCTCGTAGAAGTTCAGCAGGTCGAGGTTGTCGATGGAGCCCGGGTTGACCGCCTTCTCCAGCGGGGTGCCTTGGAGGAGGCGCTTGACGGGGACCTCGATGCGCTTGCCGGTGAGGGTGTGCGGGACGCCGGGCACTTCGATGATCTCGTCGGGGACGTGGCGCGGTGACAGTTGCTCGCGGATCGTCTGCTTGATGCGGTTCAGCAGGGCCTCGTCGAGGGCGGCTCCGGGGGCCAGGTGCACGAAGAGAGGCATCCAGTAGCCGCCGTCGGGCTGTTCGATGCCGATGACGAGGGATTCCTTGATCTCCGGCAGGCGTTCCACGGCTTCGTAGATGTCGGCGGATCCCATGCGGACGCCCTGGCGGTTGAGCGTGGAGTCGGAGCGGCCGTGGATGACGACGGACCCGCGGGAGGTGAGGGTGATCCAGTCGCCGTGCCGCCATACGCCGGGGTAGGTGTCGAAGTAGCTGTCGTGGTAGCGGCTGCCGTCGGGGTCGTTCCAGAAGTGGATGGGCATCGACGGCATGGGGTTGGTGACGACGAGTTCGCCGACCTCGTCGACGAGGGGGCTGCCGCTGGGGTCCCAGGACTGCAGGTCGGTGCCGAGGCACGGGGCCTGGAGCTCGCCGACGTGGACCGGGAGGGTCGGTACGGCTCCGGCGAAGCAGGAGCACACGTCGGTGCCGCCGCTGACGGAGGCGATCCACAGGTCGTCGCGGACCTCGTCGTGGAGCCAGCGGAAGCCGTCGGGCGGCAAGGGCGAGCCGGTGGTGGCGACGCACTGGACGGACGAGAGGTCGAAGTCGCGGGACGGGTGCACGTCGGCCTTGCGGCAGGCCATGACGTAGGCGGCGGAGGTGCCGTAGAGGGTGGCCTTCGTGCGTTCGGCGATCCGCCACTGGGCGCCGGTGTCGGGGTAGCCGGGGCTGCCGTCGTAGAGGACGATCGTGGTGCCGGTGAGCAGGCCGGAGACGAGGAAGTTCCACATCATCCAGCCGGTCGAGGTGTACCAGAAGAAGCGGTCCTCGGGGCCCAGGTCGCAGTGCAGGCCGAGTTGCTTGAGGTGCTCGACCAGGATGCCGCCCTGGGACTGGACGATGGCCTTGGGCAGGCCGGTCGTACCGGAGGAATAGAGCACCCACAGGGGGTGGTCGAAGGGCACCTGCTCGAAGACGGGGTCCGTGTCGGCCGAGGTGAGGGCCGACCAGTCCAGGGCGCCCTCGGGTGCCTCGGTGCCGAGGAGCGGGATGTGGATCACGGCTCGCAGGGTGGGCAGTTCGCGGCGCAGTTCGGCGACGACCTCGCGTCGGTCGTGCTCCTTGCCGCCGTAGCGGTAGCCGTCGACCGTGAAGAGCACGACGGGTTCGATCTGCTGGAAGCGGTCGAGGACGCTGCGGGAGCCGAAGTCGGGCGCGCAGGATGTCCAGACCGCGCCGACGGCGGCTGTGGCGAGGAGGGCGACCACCGCCTGCGGGACGTTCGGGAGGTAGCCGCTGACGCGGTCGCCGGGGTGTACGCCGAGGGCGCGCAGTTCGGCGGCCAGGGAGCCGACCTGGCGGCGCAGCTCGGCCCAGGTGACGGGGCGCGGTTCATGTGTCTCGTCGACGTGCAGGAGGGCCGGTTGGTCGGCGCGGGTGTCGGCCGCGCGCAGGGCGTGTTCGGCGTAGTTGAGGGTCGCTCCGGGGAACCACTGGGCGCCCGGCATCGAGCGGTCGCCGAGCACGCGCGCGTAGGGGTGCGAGAAGCGGACGTCGAACCACTCGGTGACGGCTTTCCAGAAGGTGTCCAGCTCGTCGACGGACCAGCGCTGCAGGGCCGCGTAACCGCCGTCGGCGGGGGCGCCGTGATGTTCGGCGGCCCAGGCCTGGAACCTGGTGATCCGTGCCCGGGCGATGCGCTCGGGATCGGGCTGCCAGAGCGGCTGGAAACTGTCGGTCGACATGGTCGGCTCCCGGACTGTGCGCGTCGTGTGCGTCCTCCGCGCACGGGCTGGGGTGTGCGCGTGAGCGGCTGGCACGGACAATGCCATGTGATCGACTTCGGCACCAGGGTGCGCCCCACATAGTCCGTGTCGTGAAGATGTGGCCCTGGCACGGGTGAACGGCAGTTGAACGATGCCCGTGCGCGGAGCGGTCAGTGGCAGGGTGAGCAGCATGAACGGTCGTGACCTGGTGCGTTCGGTGAAAGCGGTGGCTTCGGTGGGGGCGGCGCAGGGTGTGCGTACCGTACGAGCAGCGTGGCGCAGGCGTCGGGCCGACGCCACCGGGCTGCCGACGCGGGGAGTCGAGCGTGCGCGGGTGCCCGGGCCCGTGGAGGACGCGGAGCCGGGGCCGGGGGGCGGTGTGATCCGCTTCAGCCGGTCGGAGCTGCGGATTCTGGTCGCCGTGAACGGGGCCGTGTTCTGGGGCTGGGACGGGGCGGAGCCCGAGCCGTCGTACGCGCTGGCCGGCCGGTGCCCGGAGCCGGACCCCAGGGCGGTCCTGGAGCCGGACAAGGACGGCGGCTGGCGTGTCGTGGCCGAGCGGGTGACGGTCGTGGTCTCGCGGCACGGCGCGGTGGAGGTGCGTACTCCGGGTGGTGTGACCCTGCGGCGTGATCTGCCGCCGCGGTGGTGGGAGCCGGTGGGCGGCGGCCCGGCGCGGTGGATGCAGCGGTCGGAGGTGGGCGCCGACGCCCGGTTCTTCGGGCTCGGGGGGCGTACCTCGGGTCCTCGGCTGCCGGACGGGGCGTACCGGCTGTGGAACACCGATCCAGGCCGCGCCTTCGCGCCCGGGGACGACCCGTTGTACATCACGATGCCGGTGCAGCTGGTGGTGTCCGACGGCGGTACGCATCTGGCGTTCCACGACAGCTCGTGGGACGGCACCGTGACGCTGCGGGAGGGCGAGGAGGGAGCCGGTTCCGGGCACGACCGTGTCGGGACGAGCGAGCTGCGGATGGACGGCGGTCCGCTGCGCTGCTGGGTGATGGTGGGTACCCCCGCGCGCGTGCTGCTCGCCTGGGCGTCGCTCACCGGGGCGCCCGCGCTGCCGCCGGCGTGGGCGCTCGGGCACCATCACGCGCGGTGGGGGTTCGGCAGCGAGCAGGAGGTGCGGCGGATCGTCGCGGGCTACCTGGAGCACGGTCTGCCGCTGGACGCCGTGCACCTGGACATCGACCACCTCGACACACATCAGGTGTTCACCGTCGACCAGGATCGCTTCCCCAAGCTGCCCGTCCTGGCCGAGGAACTCCGCCGGGACGGCATCAGGCTGGTGTCGATCGTCGATCCGGCCGTGAAGGCCCTGCCCGGCCGGGCGGTGTACGACGGCGGGGCGGCCGCGGACGCGTTCGTGCGGGGCGCCTCGGGGGAGGTGGTGGAGGGTGTCGTGTGGCCTGGGGAGGCAGTTTTTCCCGATTTCACGCACGCGCGTGTGCGGGAGTGGTGGGGCGGTCTCTACGAGGAGCGGCTCGCCCAGGGCTTCTCGGGTTTCTGGCACGACATGAACGAGCCCACGTCGTTCACCGCCTTCGGGGAGTCGACGCTGCCGCGTTCTGCCCGGCACTTTCTGGAGGGGCGGGGCGGTGACCATCGTGAGGCGCACAACGTCTACGCCCTGTGCATGGCCAGGGCAGGCTTCGAAGGGCTGCGGAAGCTCGCGCCCGAGGACCGGCCGTTCCTGTTCTCCCGCTCCGGGTGGGCCGGCATGCAGCGCTACGGGGGGACGTGGTCGGGGGACGTGGCCACCGGCTGGCCGGGGCTGCGGGCGTCTTTGGCACTGGTGATGGGGCTCGGGCTGTGCGGTGTCCCGTACTCGGGGCCGGATGTCGGGGGCTTCGACGGTGATCCGTCTCCCGAGCTGTATCTGCGGTGGTTCCAGCTGGGCGCGTATCTGCCGCTGTTCCGTACGCACGCGAGTCGGCGGGCGGGGCGCAGGGAGCCGTGGGAGTTCGGTGGCGAGGTGCTGGAGCACGCGCGCGTGGCGCTCGTCGAACGCCGGCGGCTGCTGCCGTACTTCATGACGCTGGCGCATCTGGCGCGGCGTACCGGAGCGCCCTATGTGCGGCCTCTGTGGTGGGCGGCTCCTGAGGAGCGGGCGCTGCGGGACTGCGAGGACGTCTTTCTGCTGGGTGACAGCCTGCTGGTGGCGCCGGTGTTGGGCCCGGGCGTCGACCGGCGAGCCGTGCAGCTGCCGCGGGGGCGCTGGTACGACACCGTGACAGGGCAGGCGTACGAGGGGCCGGGGCAGGTGCTCGTCGACGCGCCCCTGTCGCGGATACCGGTGTTGGCACGCGCGGGTGCGGTGCTTCCGGTACGTGGGGAGGACGGCGGGCTGGAGTTGGAGGTGTGGGCGCCCGCCCGGGGAGCGACCGGGGGCGGGCTGGTCGTGCCGGACGGGGGCGAGGGGTGGGACGAGCCGGAGATCGAGCGCTACACCGCTCGGTGGATGGGCTCGCGGGTGGTCGTCGAGCGGGAGGGGGAGGACGGCGGGGGCCCGCCGCCCCACCCGGTGCGCGTCCGCGGGGCCGCAGAGCGCTGAGCTCAGATGTAGCGGCCCTCGAACCAGGCCCGTACGGCCAGGGTGTGCAGGGGGAAGGCGAGTTCCTCGGGCCTGCGCAGGAGGTGCCAGCCCTCCGTTTCGTCCGTGGCGGCGGAGCACGGCAGGCCCTCGGCCGGGCGCTCGGGGAGCAGACCGAACAGCAGCAGGTGTCCGTCGGGTGAGCTCATCGCGTCGACGAGCCGTACGTCACGGCCGGCCGCGTCGATGCCGGTTTCCTCCCGGAGTTCGCGTATGACGGCCTGCCGCCAGTCCTCCCGGTCGTCGATGTAGCCGCCGGGCAGGGCGATGCCCCCGCGCGCGGGGGCGATGGTTCGGGTGATGACGACCAGGGCGGTGCCCTCGGTGTCGTACACGGGCTGGAGGGCCACCGCGACCGGGAGCGGATTGCGGTAGGCCACGGCCCCGCACACCGGGCAGGTGCGGGGCCAGCCGGTGACGCCCTCTCCGTAGGGCGCGCCGCAGCTCGAACAGTGGGAGTTCGGCGCGGAGTTGGAAGCGGAGTGCTGAGTTTCGGACACGCGGCGGACTGTAGCCGATCACGGAGAGGGCGCCTCGGGCAGGCTGCTCAGTGAGCGCTGGTGAGCGACTTCCTGGCCACGGGGAAGTCGAAGTACGTGTCCGGATGGGCCTCGGGCTTGAAGGTGTAGTGCCACCACTCCTCCGGCAGGTTCACGAAGCCGAGGCCTTCCAGGGTGCTCTTGAGCAGCAGCCGGTTGGCGCGCTGTCGGCCCTGGATGCGTGGGTCGAGCGTGTGCGAGAGGGTGTCGAAGCAGTCGAAGCCGGTCCCCATGTCGATCGAGTTGTCTGGGAACCTCTCGCCCTTGGGCGCGAAGCACGGCACCAGGGGCTCCCCGGGGTGGTAGGGCCTGGTCGGCTTCGCCGGGAGTCTGACGAGGGTGACGTCCAGGGTCGAGCCGCGGCTGTGGCCGGATTTCGCCGCGATGTAACCGTCGGCGAACAGCCGGGTCTTGTCGACGTTCGGGTAGAACTCGCCCTTCATCGCCTCGTCGTCGAGGTCCTCGGCCCAGCGGACGAAGTGGTCCACAGCGCGCTGCGGCCGGTAACAGTCGTACACCTTCAGCGTGTAGCCCTGGCGCAGGAGCTTGCGCTGGGCCTTGTGGAGGGCTTCGGCGGCGGGGCGGGTGAGGATGCAGAGGGGCTGTTCGTAACCGTCGATGCGCTCGCCCACGAAGTTGTGCGGGGTGAGGTAGCGCATCTCCTGGATGATCGTCGGGTCCACGCTTCTCAGCGCCACGAAGTCCTTGGGCGCCTTGGGATCGGTGCCGGCCTGGGCGGTCGCGGTGGGGGCGGTCGATGCCAGCAAGGCGGCGAACGTGGTGATCAGGGCACGTGCCACGGTGGTGAGTCGTGTCATGCCCCTGCGTCTATCAGGAGTGGGGGCGCCGTGGAAAGGGGACGCAGGCGGAGCGGCGACTGCCCGCCGGTTTCCGGCTCATGGACTGCCGATCTCCGACCGGCCGTGACACACTTCTGACGTTCCGTCAGATTCAGTCTGCGGGGAGGATGCTGTGGCACGCGCACGAACACCTGTGGTGCCGGGGTGGTTCGCCGGGGCCGGGGACGACTTCCGGCTCCTCGGCACACGCTGCTCGGCGTGCGCCTCGGTCTTCTTCCCCCGCGAGGACCATCACTGCCGCAACCCCGCCTGCACCGGCGGCGAGTTGGCGGAGATCTCGCTGTCGCGGCGTGGGCGCATCTGGTCGTTCACGGACAGCCGGTATCGACCGCCGTCACCCTACGTGACCGATCCGGAACTTTCGTGGGAGCCGTGCGCGTTCATCGCTGTGGAGCTGGAGGCCGAGCGGATCGTGGTGCTGGGACAGGCGGCTCCCGGGATCACCGTCGCCGACCTGGCGGTGGGCCTGGAGGTGGAGGTCGTACCCGGCGTGCTCCATGAGGACGCCGAGACGACTTGGACGACATGGCACTGGCGGCCGACGGGGGTGACGGCATGACGGAAGAGGTGGCGGTGCTCGGCGCGGGCATGCACCCGTGGGGCAAGTGGGGGCGCAACTTCGCGGAGTACGGCGTCGCAGCGGCCCGCGCGGCCCTCGCCGATGCGGGGCTGGAGTGGCGGGACATCGGCGCGATCATCGGCGCGGACACGGTGCGGGGTGGCTATCCCGGGTATGTCGCGGGGGCGACGTTCGCGAAAGCACTGGGTTGGCAGGGGGCCCGGGTCGTCAGCGTGTACGCGGCGTGCGCGTCCGGGGCGCAGGCCATCGACGCGGCGCGGGCCCAGATCCTCGCCGGGCTCGCCGATGTGGCGCTCGTCGTGGGAGCCGATGCCGCTCCCAAGGGATTCTTCCGCCCTGCCGGCGGGGACCGGCCGGACGATCCCGACTGGCTGCGGTTCCGGATTCTCGGGGCGACCAACCCCGTGTA
Organism: Streptomyces sp. NPDC024017; assembly: GCF_040638895.1. Taxonomy (NCBI): domain Bacteria; kingdom Bacillati; phylum Actinomycetota; class Actinomycetes; order Kitasatosporales; family Streptomycetaceae; genus Streptomyces; species Streptomyces sp. NPDC024017. The sequence goes on from NZ_JBEZYZ010000010.1 coordinate 10,715, forward strand.
CTTCGGGCTGTACGCCCGCAGACGGATGGCTCTGTACGGCGACACATCGGACGACTTCGCCCTGGTGAAGGTGAAGAACGCGGCGATGGGAGCGCTGAACCCCCACGCGCGCTACCGCAGCCGTGTCACCGCCGAGGAGGTCGCCGCCTCCGCCGTCGTCGCCGACCCGCTGCGGCTGCTCGACATCTGCGCGACGTCCGACGGCGGCGCGGCGGTGGTGCTCTCCAGCATGGAGTTCGCCCGCCTGCATGGGCATGCTGAGCCGGTGCGGATCCGGGCCGTGTCGACGGTGACGCCGCGTTACCCGAACACCGTGCTGGACCTGCCTGACATCGCCACGGACTCCGCGACGGCAGTGGATCCGCCGGAGGAGACGTTCCGGAGATCGATCGCCCGCACGGCCTACGAGGAGGCCGGTATCGGGCCGGAGGACCTGTCGCTGGCCGAGGTCTACGACCTGTCCACCGCCCTCGAGTTGCAGTGGTACGAGGACTTGGCGCTGTGCGGTGAGAGCGAAGGCGCGAAGCTGCTCAAAGACGGGGCGACGGCCCTGGGCGGTCGTATACCGGTGAACGTCAGCGGTGGCCTGGCCTCCTTCGGTGAGGCCGTCCCGGCACAGGCGATCGCCCAGGTGTGCGAGCTGACCTGGCAGTTGAGGGGCGAGGCGGGTGATCGACAGGTCGTGGGCGCGCGCGTGGGCATCACAGCGAACCAGGGGCTGTTCGGGCATGGGTCGGCGGTGATCGCGGTGCGGTGAGCCACAGTGGCCCTGGACCGGCACCACTGCTGATGCTGGTCGCACCGCCGCATCGGGCCATGGGTCATACGCTGTGTGATCGCGCCGGAATCCTGCGTGAACGTCTCATGAACTGCGCTTGGGCGTGCTCCGGCGGCGTCAATCATGCTCCCGTGCACTCCTGGACGGACACTCTCCGCTTCGCCTTCCAACCGGTGGTCAATCTGACGACCGGCGCGGTCGCGGGGCTGGAGATACTCGCCCGCCCGGAGACCGGCGACATCCTGGCCGAGGCCCGCCGGAATCCCGGGCTCGACGGCCGGCTTGCGGTGTCGGCGGTCCGCGCGGCGGTGCGCAGGGAGACCCTGCTTCCGCTGTTCGTCAACGTGTTCGCCGGGACCCTCGCGGACCTCGGCGGGCTCCCCTCACTGCACGACGCCGTGCGCGAGGCGGGGCGACTTCCCTGGGAGGTGACGGTCGACGTCTGCCCGCCGTACACGCATGTGCCGCAGCAGGCTCTGCTGGAGGCGGTGGCCGCGTTGCGCGGTCAGGGCTTCCGGATCTGCGCGGACGGTGTCGGGGACGGGGATGTGCCTTTGCGGCTGCTCTCGGACCTCTCGCCCGGCCTGGTGAAGCTGGATGCGTCGCTGCTGGCGCGACCGGCCGTGGTGCGGTCGATGCGGACGCTGTGCGACGAGCTGGGGGCTCTCCTGGCCGTGGAGGGCGTGGAGACCGAAGGGCAGTGCGCGGCGGCTCTGTCGGCCGGGGCGCAGCTGGCGCAGGGCGAGCTGTTCGCGCCCCCGGCGCGCCTGCCCGCCGCGGACGTCTATGTCCCGCCCCGCTCCCCCGCCGAGGTGGCGGCACCGAGGTCCGGGCCGTCGGTGAGGGAGTTCGTCCGACCAGCCGCTCTGCTGCCCGCCACTGCGTCCGCAGGGCAGGTGCGAGCCCTGCTGACCGGGTCACCGGACGTGTCCGGGGTGCTGCTCGTGGACACCGCGGGTGTGCCGGTCCGGTCGGTGCACCGCTCCCGTTTCCTGCTGTCGATGTCGGGGCGCTACGGACATGCCCTGTACGCCGACCGGCCCGCGGCCAAGCTCGGTGACCCGCCGCGGACGGTGGGCGTCGACGCCACCGCCTGGGAGGTGCTGGACGTGGTGGCGGTCGGCGGACGGGACCGCACCTCGGACGACGTGGCCGTGGTGGACGAGTACGAGCGGTGCGTCGGGGTCGTGCGGCTCGCGGACCTCGTGCGAGCGCTGGCCGAGACGCGGGTGGAGGAGGCGGCGGGTCTCAATCCGCTGACGCGGCTGCCCGGCTCGGACGCGATCACCGGCGAGGTGGACCGGCGGATCGCGGCCGGTCGGGCGTTCGCCTTGAGCTGGCTGGACGTCGACCACTTCAAGCAGGTCAACGACGGGGCCGGGTTCGCGGCGGGCGACGAGCTGATCCGGGCGGTGGGCCGGGCTCTGCAACAGGCCGCGACGGACGGTGCGCGTGTGGGGCATATCGGTGGGGACGACTTCCTGGTGCTCGCCGATCCGGACGGTCTCGATCGGCTGGCCGCCTCGGTGCTGGACGCTCCCTGGTCGGCCGGGGGCCGGCCGGTCACGCTGTCGCTGGCGACGGTGCTGTGCACGCCGGGCAGCGTGGCCGACCACCGGCAGGCCGCGGCCTGCCTGGCGCCGTTGAAGAAGGCGGCGAAGGCGCTGCACGGGGCGAGTTGGGTGCTGGGCCGGGCGGGCATGCCGGGCCATGAGACCCGCCGGGGCTCGCAACCGACGCCGATGCCTTCGTCCGCATCCGCGTCCGCGTCGGTGCCTTCGTCGGCACCGGCTTCGGCTTCGGCTTCGGCTTCGGCTTCGGCTTCGGCTTCGGCTTCGGCAGGGTGCGGTATGGCGGTCGAGAGTGGCGCGCAGGGCGTCTGAGGCGCGTGGGAGACGGCTGAACCGCCGTGACCCGACCGGGCTCGCGGGCCGGGCGCCGGGCCCCTGGTCGGCGGTTTCCTGCCGCGGATTCCGGTCGACGGCGACCGGCCGCCCAGGCCCCTCCGCAGCACCCATAGCACCGCGAAACTCCTGCGGTTGAGAAACCGCCAGGTCAGGTGGATCCTGGACAATAGCAAGCGAGGAGTCGGATGCGGCTGGGCTTTCGCCCTTGGACGGAGCCCGGCTGAGGCCGGACACCATCAGCCAAGCCTCGCGCGGAGCACCGATGCCCGCGCGGGTCCGTACAGATCTGAACAACGACCCGACCGGGCGCCGCCAGGCCGAGCAACCGGCCCGTCGGCCCGGCGCGAACCCGGTGGCCGTCGAATGGCCGTCAACCGTTGCGGTCGGCGACCTTGACGCCCTTTGGGTGCCGGTGAACACTTCCGGTGTCAGTCGACATCGCCGTACATACTCGGCGTATTCCGGCACTGCGGCGCGTGGATGCGCCTGCGCCAAGGCCCATTCCCCCACGGGCGATTCGGCTGCGACGGCACGCTCGTCACGGATGCCGGGCGGGGCGCGGGATCTCCCTGCCTTCGGCTGAAGTAGCCACGGGAAACGCACCCTGCAGGTGAGGACCGGGGCGAATCGCCCCGGGCCAGGGCTGAGGAGCCGCCATGACTAACGGAGACATTTTCGTCGGCGAGATGATCGGCACGGCGATCTTGATCCTGTTCGGTGCCGGCGTGTGTGCTGCCGTCACCCTCAGATTCTCGAAAGCGCGAGCCGCTGGGTGGGTGGTGATCGCGTTCGGCTGGGGCTTCGGCGTACTGGCGGGCGCATACACCGCCGCTCCCCTTTCCGGAGGGCACCTCAACCCGGCTGTCACCTTCGGCCTCGCCGTCGACACCGGCGTGTGGGACAAGGTCTGGATCTACGTGCTGGGCCAGATGGCCGGCGCCATGCTCGGGGCCGTACTGGCCTACCTCGTGTACTTCGCCCAGTTCCAGGCCAACGTGCGGAAGACGGGCACCACGGAGGGAACGGAGGACGAACCGGTTCCGACGCTGGGCATCTTCTCCACGATCCCCGAGATCCGGAACCCGGTGGCCAACCTGATCACCGAGATCCTCGCGACCATCGCCCTGGTGTTGCCCCTCCTCGCCCTGGTCGGCAACAACAGGCACGTCGAGGGCATCGGCATCGGCCTGGTCCCGGGCGCCGACGGCATCTACGGATCCGGCATCGTGATCCTCCTGGTCGCCCTCCTGGTCGTCGGCATCGGCCTGTCCCTGGGTGGTCCCACGGGCTACGCCATCAACCCGGCGCGTGACCTCGGCCCGCGCATCATCCACTCCTTCCTTCCGATCCCGAACAAGGGAACGTCCGACTGGGGCTACTCGTGGATCCCTGTCGTCGGCCCACTGATCGGCGGACTGCTGGGTGGCGTCATCTACAACGCAGCCTTCTGAACCAGCCCAAGGGGTAGCCATGACGGAAAACGCCGAAAAGTACGTCGCCGCAATCGACCAGGGCACCACATCGAGCCGCTGCATCGTCTTCAACCAGGCCGGCGCGATCGTCGCCGTGGACCAGCGCGAACACCGCCAGATCTTCCCGAAGCCCGGCTGGGTGGAGCACGACGCCACCGAGATCTGGTCCAAGGTGCAGGCGGTGGTGGCGGGGGCGATCGCCAAGGCCGGTCTGAGAGCCGACCAGCTGAGCGCGATGGGGATCACCAACCAGCGTGAGACGACCCTCCTGTGGGACCGCGCCACGGGCAAGCCGGTGCACAACGCCATCGTCTGGCAGGACACGCGGACGGCGTCGCTGTGCAACCAGCTGGGCGGCTCGGACGGGCAGGACCGCTTCCGTGAGCAGACGGGTCTGCCGCTGGCGACCTACTTCTCCGGGCCCAAGGCGGCCTGGCTGCTCGACAACGTGCCCGACCTCCGGGCGCGTGCCGAACGCGGCGAGATCGCCTTCGGCACGATGGACTCCTGGCTGATCTGGAACCTCACCGGCGGCACGGACGGCGGGCAGCACGTCACCGACGTGACCAACGCCGGGCGCACCATGCTGATGAACCTGGAGACCCTCCAGTGGGACCCCTCGATCCTCTCGGCGATGAACATCCCCGAGGCCATGCTGCCCGAGATCCGCTCGTCCTCCGAGGTGTACGGCACCGCCATCGGCCAGCTCGCCGGCGTGCCTGTGGCCTCCGCGCTGGGCGACCAGCAGGCGGCCGTGTTCGGTCAGGCCTGCTACGACGTGGGCACTGCCAAGAACACCTACGGCACGGGAAGCTTCCTGCTGCTCAACACGGGCAACCGCCCGGTGGCGTCGAAGAGCGGCCTGCTGACGACGATGGGGTACAAGATCGGCAGTGAGGCTCCGGTCTACTGCCTTGAGGGGGCGATAGCGATAACGGGCGCGCTGGTCCAGTGGTTCCGCGACCAGCTCGGCATCATCCGTACCGCCGACGAGATCGAGCCCCTGGCAGCGAGCGTGGAGGACAACGGCGGCTCGTACATCGTGCCCGCGTTCTCGGGCCTGTTCGCACCGTACTGGCGCTCCGATGCGCGCGGTGTCATCACCGGCCTGACCCGGTACGTCACGAAGGCGCACCTCGCACGCGCCGTGCTGGAGGCGACGAGCTGGCAGACGCGCGAGGTCGTGGACGCCATGTACCAGGACTCCGGGGTGCACATCACCACCCTCAAGGTCGACGGCGGCATGACGAAGAACAACCTGCTCATGCAGCACCAGTCGGACGTCCTCGACGTGCCGGTGGTGCGGCCCAAGGTCTCCGAGACGACCTGTCTGGGCGCCGCGTACGCGGCCGGTCTGGCCACCGGTGTGTGGAACGACCTGGACGAGCTCAAGGCGCACTGGCAGAAGGACGTCGAGTGGACGCCGAGCATGGAGGCGTCGGTGCGGGATCGCGAGTACCACAACTGGCGCAAGGCCGTGGAGAAGAGCTTCGGCTGGGAGGAGGGCGACGACAGCTGACCACGCGCGCGTGGAGCGTCGTCTCCGACTGCGGCCCGTACCCCGGTCGGCGGGGGTACGGGCCGCGTTCGCCTGCCGGGCGACGTCAGCCGGTCGCGGCCTCGCGGCGGTCGGCCGCGTACGCCATGGCGTGCTGGACGACGCCGATGAGTGCTTCCTTGACCGACTCGCGGTCGCGGGCGTCGCACATCAGGAGCGGCACGTCCTCGTCGAGGTCAAGGGCCTGGCGGACGTCCTCGATCGGGTAACGGGGAGCGCCTTCGAAGCAGTTGACGCCGACGAGGAACGGGATCGAGCGCCGTTCGAAGTAGTCGATGGCGGCGAAGCAGTCCTCCAGACGGCGGGTGTCGGCCAGCACGACGGCACCGAGCGCCCCCTCGGAGAGCTCGTCCCACATGAACCAGAACCGCTCCTGGCCGGGCGTACCGAAGAGGTACAGCACCAGGTCCTCGCGCAGGGTGATGCGGCCGAAGTCCATGGCCACCGTCGTGGTGTTCTTGCCTTCCACGCCGCTGGTGTCGTCGACCGGGCGCCCGGCCTCGGTGAGCAGTTCCTCGGTGCGCAGCGGCCTGATCTCGCTGACCGCGCCGACGAGCGTGGTCTTGCCCACGCCGAAGCCGCCGGCCACCAGGATCTTGAGCGTGACGGGCTCGACCGGAGGCTTGCCGCGCTCAGAACGCCCGAAGATCATCGATCTCTTCTCCTGCTTGATGGGGGTCGGGCGACGGCGGGCCGTAGCCTCCGCCGCCGGGGGTTTCGATGACGAGTACGTCGCCGGTGACGAGGTCCGCGGAGTCGCTGCCGCCGAGTGCGGTCACCGTTCCGTCGGCGTGCTCCACCCGGTTGGCGCCGAGAGCGCCCGGCTCGCCGCCCGCCATGCCGTACGGGGGGACTCGGCGGTGCTGGGACAGAGTGGAGACGGTCATGGGCTCGAGGAAGCGGATGCGGCGTACGGCGCCGTCCCCGCCGTGCCACCGGCCGGCACCGCCGCTGCCGCGCCGGACCGCGAACTCCTCGAGGCGCACGGGCAGTCGCCACTCCAGGACCTCGGGGTCGGTGAGGCGGGAGTTGGTCATGTGGGTCTGGACGACGGGTGCGCCGGGGAAGCCGTCGCCCGCGCCGGAGCCGGAGGCGACGGTCTCGTAGTACTGGTGGTGTTCGTTGCCGAAGGTGACGTTGTTCATGGTCCCGGAGCCCTCGGCCTGGACGCCGAGCGCCGCGTAGAGGGCGCCGGTGACGGCCTGGGAGGTCTCCACGTTGCCGGCGACCACGGCGGCGGGCGGTTCCGGAGCGAGCAGCGAGCCGGGCGGGACGACGATGGTCAACGGGCGCAGACAGCCGTCGTTGAGGGGGATGTCGTCGGCGACGAGAGTGCGGAAGACGTACAGGACGGCCGCGTTGACGACCGAGAACGGGGCGTTGAAGTTGGTGGGGAGCTGCGCGGACGTGCCGGTGAAGTCGATGGTCGCGGCCCGGTTCTCGCGGTCGACGCGCACGGCCACGCGGATGACGGCTCCCGCGTCGGTCTCGTAGGCGTAGTCGCCCTCGTCCAGGGCGTCGATGACGCGGCGTACGGCCTCTTCGGCGTTGTCCTGGACGTGCCTCATGTAGGCCTGGACGACGTCCAGGCCGTAGTCCTCGATCATGCGGCCGACCTCGTCGACGCCCTTCCGGTTGGCGGCGATCTGGGCGCGCAGGTCGGCGAGGTTGGTCTTCGGGTTGCGGGAGGGGTAGGGCGCTTCGGTGAGGAGGCGCAGGGTTTCGGCCTCGCGGAATCGACCGTTCTCGGCGAGCAGCCAGTTGTCGAAGAGAACGCCCTCTTCCTCGATGGTGCGGCTGCCCGCGGGCATGGAGCCGGGGGCGATGCCGCCGATCTCGGCATGGTGGCCGCGTGAAGCGACGTAGAAGAGGATCGCCGGGTCGCTGTCCGGGTCACTCCCCGTATCACTCTCCGTGTCGATCGACGGTGTCGTGTCGAAGACCGGGGTGATCACGGTGACGTCGGGCAGGTGGGTGCCGCCGTGGTACGGATCGTTGACGGCGTAGGTGTCGCCCGGGCGCATGCCGGGGCCCCGCCGACGGATGACCTCCTTGACGCTCGTGCCCATCGAGCCCAGGTGGACGGGGATGTGCGGGGCGTTGGCCACCAGGTTCCCGTCCGGGTCGAAGAGGGCGCAGGAGAAGTCCAGACGCTCCTTGATGTTGACGGACTGGGCGGTGGACTCGAGGCGGGCGCCCATTTGCTCGGCGATCGACATGAAGAGGTTGTTGAAGACCTCAAGCAGAACCGGGTCGACTTTCGTATCGAGATCGGAACTCTGCGTAATCGCGGCGCGTTCCATGACCAGATGCCCGTCGTCGGTCGCCGCGGCCCGCCAGCCGTCGTCGACGACGGTCGTGGAACCGGCTTCGGCGATGATCGCCGGTCCGGTGACGGTCTCGCCGGGGGGAAGGTCCTCGCGGCGGTGGAGGGGCACGTCGCGCCAGGCGCCACCCGTGTGAAGGCGGACGGTCCGGGGCGCTGCGGAGCCGCGGCCGGGGCTGCCGTCGGGGGCGGCTTCATAGGGAGCGAGAGCGGACAGATCGGGGGGTTCGGTGATGCCGGTGGCTTCGACGGAGAGGGCTTCGACGACGATCGGGCGGTCGAGCGTGAAGGAGTACGTGGCGCGATGACGTTCTTCGAAGGCGTGCCGCATCGTGCCGGGCTCGGTCAGCTCGACGGTGAGGGTGGTGTCGGTGCCGTCGTAGCGGAGTTCCGCGCGGCGGGTGACCTCGATGTGCTCCTCGGGGACGTCCTCGGCGAGGAGTTCGGCGCGGGCCGCCGCTTCCAGATCTTCGGCGGTCTTGCGGACCCCGGGCATCGAGGCGGGTTCCAGGGTGGCCTCGACGGACTGCTCGCGCATGGCGGTGGTGTCGGCGAGGCCGATGCCGAGTGCGGAGAGCACTCCGGCCATGGGCGGTACGAGGACGGTGCGGATACCGAGGGAGTCGGCGACCATGCAGGCGTGCTGACCACCGGCGCCGCCGAACGTGGTGAGGGCGTAACGAGTGACGTCGTGGCCCTTCTGGACCGAGATCCGCTTCACGGCGGACGCGATGTTGGCGACAGCGATCTGCAGGTAGCCCTCGGCGACCTGCTCCGGCGTCCGGTCGTCGCCCGTCTGCTCGCCGATCTCGCGGGCGAGGGCGGTGAAGCGGTCCCGGACGAGCGCCTCGTCGAGCGGCTCGTCGCCGTCCGGTCCGAACACCTTCGGGAAGTGTGCGGGCTGGATCCGGCCGAGCATGACGTTGGCGTCGGTGACGGCGAGCGGCCCCCCGCCTCGGTAGCAGGCAGGCCCCGGGTCCGCGCCAGCCGAGTCCGGCCCTACGCGGTAGCGGGAGCCGTCGAAGTGCAGCACCGACCCGCCGCCGGCGGCGACCGTGTGGATGTCGAGCATGGGGGCGCGCAGCCGGACGCCGGCGATCCGGCTGGTGAAGACGCGCTCGTACGCGCCGGCGAAGTGGGACACGTCGGTGGAGGTGCCGCCCATGTCGAAGCCGATGACCCGGTCGAAGCCGGCGAGCTGCGACATGCGGGCCATGCCGACGATGCCGCCTGCCGGCCCGGACAGAATGGCGTCCTTCCCGCGGAACTGCCCGGCCTCGGTGAGGCCGCCGTTGGACTGCATGAACATCAGCCGTACGCCCTCGAGCTCGTCGGCGACGTGCCGGACGTAGCGGCGCAGCACAGGCGAGAGGTAGGCGTCGACGACGGCGGTGTCCCCGCGCGGGACGAGCTTCATCAGGGGGCTGGCCTCGCTGGAGAGCGAGATCTGAGGAAAGCCGATGCGGGTGGCGAGCTCCCCGACGGCCTGTTCGTGGGCGGGGTGGAGATGGCTGTGCATGCAGACCACCGCGACGGCCCGGATCCCGTCGTCGTACGCCTCCTGGAGCGGCCCGGCGAGGGCGTCCAGATCGGGGGCGCGCAGGACGGTGCCGTCGGCGGCGATGCGCTCGTCGACCTCGACGACCCGTTCGTACAGCAGCTCGGGCAGGTCGATACGGCGCGCGAAGATGCTCGGGCGGTTCTGGTAGGCGATGCGCAGGGCGTCGCGGAAGCCGCGGGTGATGAGCAGGAGGGTGCGCTCGCCCTTGCGCTCCAGGAGGGCGTTGGTCGCGACCGTGGTCCCCATGCGGACGCTCTCGACGGGGTCGCCGGAGCCGGCCAGCAGGGTGCGGACGCCCTCGACCGCGGCGTCTGCGTAGCGTGCCGGGCTGTCCGAGAGCAGCTTGTGCGTGAGCAGCCGGCCGTCCGGGCGCCGGGCGACGACGTCGGTGAAGGTGCCGCCTCGGTCCACCCAGAACTGCCAGCCAGTCACGTCAGTACCCCGCTTCCGCGCTGCTCACAGCGCCCGGAGGCCGTTGATCACGTCGCGCAGAATACTCTCGTCCGGCAGCTCGGCCGGGGGTACGGGCCGGTTCACATGGACGAATTCCGCATCCACGAGATCTCCGACGAGGACCCGTACGACGCCGATCGGCAGGTCGAGTTCCGCTGCGAGTTCGGCGACCGACTGCGGGATGTCGCGGCACAGCTCGACGATGTCCACATGCTCCGGGGAGAGCATGTGGTCCGCTTCCGGATCGTCCGCGTGCGGCTCCGCGACCACGACCGCGATCAGGTCCAGGCGGTGCTGGCCCTGGCTGCTGGTGCGGCCGCGGGTCATGGCGTACGGACGGACGACCGGTCCGGCCTCGTCGTCGAACCAGTGGCTTCTTCCCTGACCGTCAGCGCTCATGTCATCCCACTACCCGCCTGCGGGCAGATCGGTGCGCGGAGCGGCGGCCAGATGCACACCCACACGCTTCACGAGGAGTGTCATCTCGTAGGCGACCTGGCCGACGTCCGAGTCGGCGTCCGAGAGGACGGCGAGGCAGCTGCCGTCGCCTGCGGCCGTGACGAACAGGAAGGCGTCGTCGAGCTCGACGACCGTCTGGCGGACGTTGCCGGCCTCGAAGTGGCGCCCCACGCCCTTGGCGAGGCTGTGGAAGCCGGAGGCGACGGCGGCCAGGTGCTCGCTGTCCTCCCTGGTCAGGTCCTTGGAGACGCCCGTCGGCAAACCGTCGCCGGAGAGCACGAGGGCCTTGCGGATGCTCGCGACACGGTCCACCAGGTCGTCGAGGAGCCAGTTCAGCTCCCCCTTGATGGTCGTGGTGTGGCCGGTCGTCTTCGGTGCGGTCATCGACCGTCCCCCTCTGTCGTTCCTTGTGGTGCTGCGCCGCTGTGGGCGGCATCACCCGCGGCGTTCTCCTCGCGGCCGCGCTGCCAGCCACGCTGGAGCGATGCCATGCGGCTGCGTACTTCCTCGGCGTCGCGCTCGACGGGCTCGGCCCGGTCCTCGATACGCGGCTCCGAGCTCCGCTTCAGCTGCGGGGCCAGGCTGGCCTGCCGGACACGCCGGGGCAGTGGCGCGGTGCCGGAACCGGGCTGTGGTGCGGAGCCGGTCACCTGGGGCGCTGCGCCGGAGCCTGTCTCGTGGCGCGCGGGCCCTCCGGTGGTCTCCGGCGTGGAGCCGGTGCCGTGGTCCGGTCCGGCCGGGCCGCTCGCGGCGATCTCCGCGCGGCGGGTCCGCCTGGGAAGGGCGGACGCCTCCGACCGGTCGCCGGCGGCGCCGCCCGGCGAGGCCGGGGACTCGGTGTGGTCCTCGGTGCGGCCGACCGCGCCGATGCCACGGCGGGTCGAGTCCGTCCCGCGGCGGCGGGCGGGCAGCGGCGGCGGTGCGTCCGGCAGGGCGTCGCCCCGGCGGCTGCCGGTCGAGGAGCTCTCGGTGCGGCGCCGGGCCGGAAGGGCGGACGCGGGTTCGGGTCCCGACCGGCCGATGGATCGGCCGCCCGCGGGCTCCTCGCCCCGGCGGCGTGACGGGAGCGCGGAGCTGGGGCTCGACTCCGTTCGGCCGGTGGCGGTGGTCTCCTCGTCCGTCTTCCCCCGCCGCGGACGCTGCTCGGTGACCGGGCGCCCGTGCGAGCTGACCAACTTGGGGGTGTGGCGGCGGGGCAGCGGGACCGGAGCGCTCAGCTCGTCGTCGCTGTCGGTCCGGTCCCCCGCGCTGGGGGCGTCGGCGCCCTGGTGGCGCGGATCGGTGCTGCGGCCCGCGGTCTCGTCCGGGGCACGGGTGAGGGAGTGACGGGGGCGGAACAGGCCGCCGTGTTCGCTGTCCACGTCCTCGATGGCGCCGGGGAAGTCTCCGATGGCGTCCAGGTCGACCGGGGCCTCCAGCTCGACCGGTCCGTCCAGCAGGGAGGCGGGCAGGCCGGGACGCTGCGCAGACGCCTGGGACAGCGCGGCGCGGCGGCCCTCCTGCGGTTCGCTCTCCGGGGCCAGCTGGGGGCGGTCGAGCCGGAACCCGATGCCGTTGGTGTCCGGGACGTCGTCGGTGAGCAGCGCGTCGGGGATGAAGACCACCGCGGTCGTGCCGCCGTACGGGGAGGGCTGCAGGGAGACCCGGACGTTCTGGCGCTGGGCGAGTCGGCTGACCACGAACAGGCCGAGCCGGTCGGTGTCGGAGAGCTCGAACTCCGGCGTCTCGGCGAGCCGGAGGTTGGCGTCCAGGAGCGCCTCGGCGGCCATGCCGAGGCCACGGTCGTGGATCTCCAGGGTGAAGCCGTTGGCGACGCGCTCGCCCAGGACCTGCACGGCGGTGTGCGGCGGCGAGAACACCGTGGCGTTCTCGAGGAGTTCGGCCACGAGATGCGTGAGGTCGGCGACGGCCGGGCCGCTGATGGCGATCCGCGGCAGGCGGCGGACCTCGATGCGCTCGTAGTCCTCGACCTCGGCGACGGCGGCGCGTACGACGTCCATGAGCTGGACGGGCTTGCGCCACTGACGGGAGGGCGCGGCGCCGGAGAGGATCACGAGGCCCTCGGCGTGCCGGCGCATGCGCGTGGTCAAGTGGTCGAGGCGGAACAGGTCGGCGAGTTCCTCGGTGTCCTCGGTCCGGCGCTCCATGGCGTCGAGCAGGGTGAGCTGCTTGTGGAGCAGGACCTGGCTGCGGCGCGCGAGGTTGACGAAGACCTCGGAGACGCCGGCGCGCAGCTCGGCCTGCTTGACGGCGGCTTCGACGGCGGCGCGCTGCAGGGTGTTGAGAGCCTGGCCGACCTCTCCCATCTCGTTCTTGTCGTATTCGAGGCGCGGGACCTCGGTCTCGACGTCGACCTGCTCGCCCGCGGAGAGACGGCGCATGACGCTGGGCAGCCGCACTCCGGACGCCTCGTGGGCCTCCAGACGCAGCTGCCGCAGATCGCGGATGAGGGTCCGGCCGACGCGTACGGACAGGAAGAGGGAGAGCAGGAGCGCGATCAGGCCGAGTGCGCCGGCGATGACCGCCTTGGCGATGACGCCGACGGCCACGGGGTGGACGCGGTCCTGGTAGCGGTCGTTGGCCTGGTCGTTGAGGGTGCCGAGCTCGTCGAGCACGTTACCGGCGGCGCTGTCCCAGCTCTTCGCGGAGACACCGCGGGGGGTTCCGGCCCCGGAGGAGACGGCGGCTTCCTCGGCCACGCGCAAGGGAGCGGAGGAGGCGTTCTTCCAGAAGCTCTGGTAGCGGTCGCGCTCCGCCACGGGCAGCAGCGGCAGGTTGACGTCGTACATCAAGGTGCGCTGGGCCACGAGGTCGGAGATGTCCCGCTCTTCGGAGTGGGAGATCCTGCCGACGATCAGGGCCGAGCCGAGGAGGGCGTCCTCGCGGGAGAGCAGCTCGCGGGCGCGGGCGAGGTTGACCAGCGCGCGGTACTGCTTGTCCAGTTCGATGTTGTCGACCACGTGCAGGTTGGCGAGGAGGACGTAGCAGGGGTCGACGAGCCGGTTGTAGAGGTCGAGTGCCTGGGTGCGGTTGACGGTGCCGTCCTCGACGCTGCGACGCAGCGACTCGATGCCGTCGAAGGCGTCCAGGACAGCGGTGAGCCGCTCGTCGGTGTCCGCGCCCATCGCGTCGCGCACGTCCGGGTTCCGGGCGTTCTCGCGGATGCTGCCGACGGCCTCGTCGGTCGCGGTCCGGCTGCGCCGGAGCGCGGCGAGCCCGTCGGAGGCGCGGGGGTCGGCGAGGTAGACGAGGGTCTGGCGGCGTTCCTCCTGGAGGACGCGGACGGTGTCCTCGATGGGGTAGCCGATCTTCTCCACCACGGACGACACGTTGAACAGATCGCCCGCCTCACGTCCCGTGAGCACCGTGGCGAAGGCCCAGATCGCGGTCAGGGACACCAGCGGCACGAGAAGCAGCGCCACGATCTTCCGGCGGATGGACTTCCCGCGAAAGCGCATGGCCTCCCCCAGCTCGGGCCCCCGGCTACCGGGGGTACACATGTGCGTCAACAAACGGCGCGAGCCTACTACCGACCCACAGGGAACTCGAAGACCGGTCCGGAACCTGAACTTCCGCGCCAGCCACAAGGCATGGCGAGTTGTCCGGGCATTGCGGGAGTTGTCTCCCCGAAACCGGTGGTCGCGGCGCGGTCCAATCCCCGAACTTCGCCAGGGCGGTTGGCTGAAACTTTTCGGTTCTCGGGAATCTTCGTGAGGAGTTGTTCGTCCTTCTCTACGGGAAACGGGGGCGGAATCGGCCACAGGAGCCGCGTCCCGCATCTGGGCGGCGTAAAACAGCGCAAGCCGGGCAGCCACTGGGAAGCACGGGTCTTCGGATGCGAGCGAGCGGTCTGCTGGCGGTGGGGAGTGACACGGTGATGGGCACGGCGGAACGGCGCGGTGCGCCCAGGGCTGGTGGGGCGCAGCTGAGGGGGCATCGGGATCCCGATGCGATCGATCGCGACCTTCCCGAGGGCGTGGCGGAGCCCTCGGGGCATGAGACGGGGGTTCCGGCTCATGAGGTGGGGCGCGGCGCTCGGGAGCAGCACTACAGGCCTCTGTGGGTCGAGGAGCCCGCGCGGCGGCGCCGCTTGCCGGATCCGGTGCGGACGGCGGCCGTGCGGGCGGTTCTCCTCATAGCCGTGACGCTGATCCAGGCGATGGTGGCCTTCCTGTGCACGATGGCCGGGTCCTGGCTGGCGTTCCCCATGGTGATCAGCAGTGTGGTCAGCACGATCGCGGCCACCTGGGGAGCGCTCGACGTGTGGGTGACGCGCCAGGTCTGGAACCAGCGCCACGGCGTGGTGTCGGTGCCGAGCAGCACGGCGCGAGCCCTGCGGCGCGAGCGGCGCCGGACCCGGCGGCAGGAGCGTGCCGCCGAGCGGGCGCAGGAGCGGATACGCCGGCGGGGTGGGGCCGGGCAGCTGTCCCACTCGTGAGGCACGGCGACAGAGGCGTGGTGAGGGGACCGGCTTCGAGAGCGGCCGCTGGGCCGACGCCCGAGCCGGAGTCCCCGTCACCGTAGGACCGGCTGCGCCTTCTCCTCCCCCGCGAGGCGTGCGAGTTCGCGTCTCGCCCGCATGAGGACGAGGGCGGTCCACGGCGAGGACGGCCGTCGTACGACCGTCCCGCTCGTACCGGGCGAGGAAGCCGCCCGCGGCCCGTGCGCCGTCGGAGAGCTCACCTTCGGGGACGCGGACGGTGTCGCCGTCTCGGTGCCGTCCGGCGAACTGGATGCGGGCGCAGTACTGGGCTGATCAGAAGTAGGCCAGGCGGTCTCGGCCGTGCGTCCGGCGAGCAGGCTGGTCACGGCGACTTCGGCTGCTGGGTGGCGGACGTCCAGTGCTCGGCGCGGTGGCCGCCGACGTGTGCGACATCTCCGACGGCGACGACCTGCGGCAGGGCTGTCACACAGCCGTCGTCGTACAGGACGCCGTCCTGCAGGGCCAGGGGCGAGCCGACGAGCCAGGCGGTGTCGGGGACGGCGCCGATGCCGACGATCACGACGCCCGCGGGAAGGGTGCGGCCGTCGGTGAGGCCCGCTCCGGTGATGGCGGCGGCACCTCACAGTCCGGCTTCGGTCGCGAACTCGGGCCCGCGAGGCTCGCCGAATATCGCGAGACGAAGCACATATGGCGCAACACCCGTCCCACACTCCAGGGTTGGTCCGACTGATCCATGTCGCCCCGAGGCACACCCTTTGAGGAATCCGCCATGAAAGCAACCGCAGAGTCGACCGACCCACAGGGCCGGGACGACGCCGAACTCACCGAGTTCGGCTACA
The DNA here is from genome assembly GCF_040638895.1 of Streptomyces sp. NPDC024017. Classification (NCBI taxonomy): domain Bacteria; kingdom Bacillati; phylum Actinomycetota; class Actinomycetes; order Kitasatosporales; family Streptomycetaceae; genus Streptomyces; species Streptomyces sp. NPDC024017. The sequence continues at coordinate 26,512 of NZ_JBEZYZ010000010.1, forward strand.
GACCCGAGCTGAAGCGCACCCTCGGCAACTTCCACACCTTCGCCGCCGGGATCAGCTACATCTCCATCCTGACCGGCACGTTCCAGCTGTTCTACTTCGGCTACGGCAGCGGCGGCCCCGCCTACTGGTGGTCGTGGCCGATGGTCTTCGTCGGCCAGTTCATGGTCGCCCTGTGTTTCGCGGAGCTCGCCGCCCGCTATCCCGTGGCGGGCTCCGTCTACAACTGGTCCAAGAAGATAGGCAATCCGCATCTGGGCTGGCTCGCCGGCTGGATGATGCTGATCGCCTCGATCGTGTCCATATCGGCCGTCGCACTGGCCTACCAGCTGACGCTGCCGCAGATCTCGTCGTTCTTCCAGTTCGTGGGAGACGGCACCGGTACGTACGACGTGGCGTCCAACGCGGTCATCCTGGCCGCGGTGTTGATCCTGTTCACGACCCTGGTGAACGCCTTCGGCGTCAAGTTGATGGCAAGGATCAACACGGCGGGCGTGTTCATCGAGTTGATCGCCACCGTCGTATTGATCATCCTGTTCGCGGTCCACATCACCCGTGGTCCGCAGGTCGTCATGGAGACGCACGGCACCGGCGCGGGGTACGGAAACGGCTACCTGGGCGCCTTCCTGGTGGCCTCGCTGGCCTCGGCGTACGTCATGTACGGCTTCGACACCGCTGCCTCGCTCGGTGAGGAGTCGCTGGACCCGACGCGGAACGCGCCGCGCGCCATCATCCGGGCGATCGTGGCGTCCTTCGTGCTCGGCGGCCTGATCCTGCTGCTCGCGCTGATGAGCGTGTCCAGCCTCCAGGGCGAGAAGCTGTCCACGGACGGCCTGCAGTACATCGTGCTGGACGTGCTCGGTCCGACGGCCGGCAAGGCGATGCTGTGGTGCGTGCTGATCGCGGTGACGGTGTGTGCCCTGGCCGTGCACACGGCGGCGGTCCGGCTGGCGTTCGCGATGGCCCGTGACAACAACCTGCCCGCGTCCTCGAAACTGGCCAAGTGCCACCCGAGGTTCCAGACGCCGGTCCTGCCGACCGTGATCATCGGGATCCTGGCGCTGGCCATCCTGGTGGTCAACATCCGCCAGCCGCAGATCTTCACGGTCGTCACCAGCATCGGCATCATCATGATCTACCTGGCCTACCTGGGCGTCACGGTGCCGTTGCTGGTCGCCCGGCTGCGCGGAAAGTGGCAGCCCGCGGGCGAGGGCCGGTTCTCGCTGGGCCGCTGGGGCCTGCCGGTCAACATCCTGGCCGTCCTGTGGGGCGCGGCCATGACGCTCAACTTGATCTGGCCGCGGGCCGCGGTCTACAACGCCTCGGCCCCCTACCACTGGTACCTGCGCTGGGGCGCGGTGCTGTTCGTCGCCGTCATCGCGGGCGGCGGCTTCGCCTACTACTGGTTCGTCCAGCGGCACCGGACGGGAGTGCTCGCGGAGCACCGCTCGGAGGCCGCGGCCACCGCTCCCCTCGCCGCCCCGACGGCCGACTGAAGGACGACCCATGATGGGGTGGCGGGTCGCCGCCGGGTCGGTCATGCCCGACCTCGTCACCGTCGACCCCTGCGATCACGACCATGATGATCGGCGAGAAGCGCGCACATCACCTGCGGGAGGACGCCACATCGTCATGACACAGGACGCTTGAACATCCTCGTCGCCGTGATCTCGCTGTGTACGGCTTCCCCTGCGGGAGCTTCGCGCGGCAGGCCCGGACGCAGGTGCTCCTCGACGCTGATGTACTTCAGGCCCGCCCTCAGGTCGGCGTCGTTGCGCATGCGGATGACCAGGGGGAACTCGGCCAGCGCGGTGGTGTCGAACAGGCCCGTGGTGTACAGGAGCTGTACGCCCAGGGCGTCCGACACCGCCCGCTGGAGTTCCAGCAGGTACGTGGCGTTGGCGCGGCCGATGGGGTTGTCCAGGAACAGCGTGCCGGCGTGCCGGTGCTTGTCGCGGCCCCGGTCGTTCGAGCGCAGCGCCGCCATCGTGCAGTACAGGGCGATGGCGGCGGTGAGGAGCTGGCCGCCGGAGAAGACGTCGCCCATCTGCCCGACGGGGACGCGCTCGGCGCGCAGCACGGCATCGGGCTTGAGGATCTCGACGGCGACGCCCTTGGGCTGCAGGGCCGCGGCGACGCCCCGCAGCAGCAGGGACATGCCGTCGCGGCGCAGGTCGGAGTTCTTCTTGACGGCGGCGCGGGTCGCCTCGTCGATGACCTCGCCGAGCCGCTCGGTGAGGGTGGCCTGGTCGGGCTCCTCGAAGCGGATGCGCAGGAACTCCTGCCCGGACCACTCGCCGAGGCCCTCGGGCAGCCGGGAGAGCCGCTGGGCGGAGCGCAGGGTGGCCAGGGCCGACTCGACCAGGCCGCGCAGGCGGTCCACGATCGAGTCGCGGTTGCGCTCCAGCTGTTCCAGTTCGTCGGTCAGGACGCGCAGCCGGGGCGCGAAGGCGTCCGCCCACTTCTGGGCGTGGTCGGGCAGCGCGGAGGCGGGCAGCTCGCGGATCTGCTGACGGGCCGGAGTGCGGACCTGCTCGTAGCGCGTGGAGTTGGCGTGCCGGACGAGGATGTCGCTGGCCTCGCGGACGGCGGCCTCTGCGGCGGACAGGTCGGCGGCGCAGCCGCGCAGGGAGCGGCGGGCCTCGGCGGCCGCCTGCCGGGCCTCCTCGGGGCTGCCGGGGTAGGCCTCGGGCTCTTCGTGCTCCTCGTCCGTGGCGTGTTCGCGCAGCAGGTCGCGGAGCATGGCGGCGATCTCGTCGAAGCCGCTCGCCGCGTCCTCTGCGGCGCGGTGGGCGTCGAGGAGCTCGGCGTGCGCCTCGCGTGCCTGGTTCAGCGCCTCGGTGTGGGAGGCCAGTTCGGCCGTGGCGGTGCGCAGCAGGGTCTGCGCGTGCTCGGCGTCGCGCGGCCGGCGGTCCTCGGGCAGGTCGGTGTGCGTCTCGCCGTCGTCGGCGGGGGCGAGGCGTTCGGCCTCGCCGCGCAGCCGGCCGAGCTGCTCGCTCGCGGTCGACATGCGGGTCTCCAGGAGCTGCACCAGCTCCTCGGCCCGGGCGGCGGCGGCCTGGCGGCTGGGGCCGTCGGAGCCGTCGGGGGATTCGAGGAGCTGCTCCGCGCGCGTGCGGACCTTGTTGCTCAGCCGGTCCAGCTCCGCGCGGGCCGCGCTCTCGTCGCTCTCGGCGCGGGCCTGCTCGGCGCGCAGGTCGGCGCCCACGCCGACCTTCTCGTACAGCTGGGACGCGGCCCGGTAGGCCTCGCGCAGGGCGGGCAGGGAGGCCTTCGGGGTCTGGGCGTCGTCCTCGGGTACGTCGTCGGGGGCGCCCGCGATCTCGGAGCGCTCGGCGCGCAGCGTGCGGGCGGTGCGGCGGGTGTCGTCGGCGGCGCGCTGGGCGGCACGCCGGTCCTCGTCGGCGGCCCGGGCCCGCTCCAGGAAGGCCTGGGCGCTCGCCTCGGACTCGGCTGCCTCGTCGGCCAGTTCGCGCAGCTTGACCTGCCAGCCGGCCCGCTCGCGCAGCCGGAAGGCGAGCCCGGCGAGGGCGTCGGCGGAGCGGCGGGCCTTCTGGGCGGCCTCCTGCCGTTCGTCCCGGACGCGCGCGGCCTCGGCGGCGACCTCGTCCGCCTCGGCCCGTACGGTGCGGGCCTCGGCCAGTTCGGCCTCCGTCTCCTCGGCGAACTCGCGGGTGTCGCGCGCCGCTTGCGCCAGTTCGGCGAGCCGGCCGGCGGGGCAGCCGGTGCGCCAGGAGGCGAGCCGGGCGGCCAGCTCGCGGTCCTTGCCGAGCCGGGCGGCCAGTCGGCGGATCTCCTCGTCCCGTTCGGTCGCCCGGGCGCGCAGCGCCTGCCGCTCCTCGTCGGCGGCGTGCTCGTCGTGCATGGCCGGGTTCGGCGGCACGAGGAACACGTCACCGCTGTCGGTGTCCGGGGCCGGGGTCGGGGCGAGCAGGGCGGCGGCGGTGCCGACCGCCACGGCGGAACGGGGCAGCAGCGCCGCGTCGCCCAGGGCCTCGCGGGCGCGGGCGTGGGAGTCGGGGTCGGTGATGATCACGCCGTCGACGAGTTCGGGCCGGGCGGCCAGCACGCGCGCGTGGTCGGCCGGGTCGACGGCCTGGGCGAGATAGCGCCAGCCGGGCAGCGCGGGGATGCCGTGCTCGCCGAGGAACTCGACCGTGGCCAGCACGTCCGGGCCGGGCGGCAGCAGCCCGCCGTCACCGAGCGCGCCGAGGATCCGGGAGTCGTCGGCGGCGGCCGTGCGCAGCTCGAACAGCTGCCGCTCGGCGGAGGAGACGGCGTCGTCGAGCAGGTCGCGCAGGTCGTCGGCGAAGCGGTCGAGTTCCTCGGGGCCGAGCGCCTGTTCGCCGGAGGCCGACTGCGCGATCGGCACGCTGTCCGTGCCGTGGCGGGGCTGCGGGATGCCCGGGCGGATCTCCGGGGTCAGGCTGAGCAGTTCCGCCAGCCGCTCCTCGCCCGCCAGCGCCTCGGCGGTGCGGCGCTCGGCCTCGTACGACCGCTCGGCCGCCGTGGCCGCGTCGGCGGCGCGGGCCGCGGTCAGTTCAGCGCGGGTCTCGGTGGAGGCGGCTTCACGCGCGTGCTCCGTGGCCCGGTGGGATGCCTCGCGGGCCGCGTCCCAGGCCGCGACGGCGGTCTTCTCGGCGTCGCTGGCGGCCAGGGCCGCTCGGGCCGGGTCGGCGTCGGGCGCGGAGTCGTCGAGCCAGCCGGCCCGTACCGCCTCGGCGGTCTCCTGCTCGACCTCGGCGAGGCGCTGCTTGAGGTGACCGACCTCGCTGCGGGCGCGCTGCGCCTGCGTGGCGGCGGCGGTGGAGTCCCGGTAGGCCGCGTCGCTGACCTCTTGCAGGGCGGCGGAGCGCTCCTCCTCCTCGTTGGCGTGGCTCTCGGCCTTCTCCGCGGCCGCGTGCAGGGCCCGTACGAGGTCGACGGCGGCCTTGGAGCGGGCGGCCAGCGCGGGCGCCGCGTCCCGCTCGGCCTCCTGGATCGCGGCGGACACGCGGGCGACACGGTCGGAGGCCGCACGGTGGCGCAGCACGGCCTCGGCGGCCTGCCACGCCGAGTACAGGGTGCGGGCGTCGGCGAGCTCGCGCTTCTGCGCGGCGGCGGACTTCTCGGCCCCGGCGAGCGCCAGCGAGGCGTGCCGGTAGGCGAGTTCGGCGGAGATCAGCGCGCTGCGCTCGCGGGCCGCCTCGGCGTGCGTGACGGCGTACGCGGCGGCGGTGACCCGCTGGGCCAGGTCGGCGGCCCGGACCCGCTCCTGCACTCCCCGTGCGGACAGCCTGCGGGCCAGGGTCCTGGTACGGCGCTCGGCTCCGGCGTGGACGTCACGCGCGCGGGAGCGGGCCTCGGCGGCCTCGACGATCCGGCCGAGGAGGTCGACGGACCCGGCGGTGAAGTCGCGTTCGGCGATCAGCTCGGCGCGCCGGCCCAGTTTGTTGCCGAAGCCGCTGACCAGGTCGGCGAGCCCGTCGGTGTCGCGGGTGTCGGTGACGGCACGCAGCAGCAGGTCGGTGAAGTCGGCGTCCTTCTTGACCGCGAAGAGACCCGCGGCCTCGCCTTCGTCGGCGTTCATCTCCCGCTGGTAGCGGAAGAGTTCGGGGTCGAGGCCGAGGTCGCCGAGGTGCTCGATCCAGCGGTCGTGGATCTCCTCCCAGTGCACCTCCAGGTGCGGGTAGGTCTTGCCCGCCTCCGTCAGGGCGTCCCGGAAGCCCTTCATGGTGCGGCGCCGCCCGCGCGCACTGGACTGGCCCTCGACCGGGGCCCGTACGGCGGTGGCCTCCGCCACGGGGAGGTTGTCGAGGCTCAGTCCGGGCCCGGGGCGGAAGGAGTACCAGGCCTCGGCGAACTTCCGCGGGTCGTTGGAGACCTGGCGCCCGCGCCACTCGCTGACCTTGCCGACGACGACGCACTCGCCGGTCAGCACGTGCTGCCACTCCAGCGCGACGTGCCCGCAGTCGTCGGCGAGCAGGAACTTGCGCAGCACGCCGGAGCTGGCGCCGCCGAGGGTGTTCCGGTGACCCGGCAGCATCACGGAGAAGATCAGCTTGAGCAGCACCGACTTGCCGCCGCCGTTCTCCAGGAAGAGCACGCCCGCGGGGGCAGGCCGGCGCGGTGGGCCGACCGGCTCCTCCTCGAAGAACTCCGCCTGCGTGGGCGCGGGGTCGGGCACGATCTCGCCCACCCCCCGCAGGTCAAGCACGGTGTCGGCGTAGCGCGCACCGGCGGGCCCGATCGAGTAGAGGCGGACCCGGGACAGCTCGTACATGGCGGACTCTCGTAAGTCTTCGTGAGATGGGGAGTTCAGGAGGAGTGGAACGGCAGCCCGGCGTCGGCGACCAGTTCCAGGTCGTCGCTCTCCTCGGCGGGCAGCAGCGTCGGCGTGCCGTCGGTGACCGGGACGACGCCCAGTTCCAGCAGCTCGGCCATGGCGGCGCTGCCGGCCATGTCGCGGACCTGGAGCTGGTAGCGGGCGGTCGTGCGGTACGTGCCGCCGTGGTCGTCGCCGGTGCGCTGCAGGAATCCGGATTCGGTGAGGAACGCGACGGCCTTGGCGACGATGCCGGTGGTCGAACCGGCCAGGCGGCGCGCGTCCTTGGTGGCACCGGTCGCGCTGCGCCGCACCCAGATCCGCCAGGCGGCCTCCAGGCCGGGCGCGTCGGTCGCCGGGTCGGTGTTCTCGCCCTGTTCCTCGGCGCGCTCCTCCAGGCGGCGGCAGGCCTGGCGGACGAAGGCGTCGACGCCGTTGACCGTCACGCGGCCGATGTAGCCGTCGTCGGCGAGGTCCTCGGGGCGCGGGAACGCCATGGCGGCGACGGCGAGATGGGCGAGCCCGTGCAGGAACCGGTCGCCGCCGTCGGCGGACGTACGACGCGCGTAGTCGCCCATGCGGACGGCGAACACCGAGTCCTCGGCGGCGGTCACGGCCATGCCGGCGCGCGGGGACACCTCCAGCACGATCAGCCCCAGGCCGGTCGCCACGGCGTCCGCGAGCCGCGCGAACGGCGGGTCCTCGCGGTACCGCCGCAGCAGGTCCGCGTACTCCTGGTCGCGGGCGGGCTGCAGCTTGGGCTGCAGGCCGAACGACACGAGCCGAGCCGCGTCGGCGGCGTCGGCGGGAGTGACGGCGGCGCCGGCCGCGGGGGCCGGTCCGTCCGGCTCGCTCCACTCGACATGCTCGCTCACGGTCGGGACTCCTTGTGCCACTCGTACTGACTCATGCTGCTTCCGTCCGGTCCGCCGCCATCCCCGCCGCGTCCAGCAGCGCGGTACCGACGATCAGATCCGCCCCGCCGAACTCCGGGTCGTCGAGCTCGGTCCCGTCGTCCACGGCGAACAGCAGCTTCTGCTCGCCCTGGCGATAAGCCGTACCGACCGGCGGGCTGGCGGCGTGCACCGCCAGCAGGGCCACCAGATACGGCAGCTCGGGGTCCTGCCGCCGGGCCTGTGCCAGCAGCCCCGACAACCGGCGCGGCGCGTCCGCCGGCAGGTCGAGCAGTTCCTGCGCCGCCGCCATCTGCTCCTCGCTGAACCGGCTGTCGTCCGGCGTGGCGATCAGGTCGGGCTCCGGCATCTCCGCCCCCAAGTGCTCCCGCTCCACCGGCGGCGTGAGCAGTATGTCGACCAGGTCCCCGACCCGGACGGACACCGGCGTGCGCAGCCCGGTGCCGCGGCCGAAGAAGGCGTCGGTGACGCGGACGGCCTGCTCCAGCGGCAGCGGCAGCACGGGCGAGACGAGATGCCCGTACAGGTCAATGCCCGATGTGGTCATCGGTGTGGCGAAGGCCTGCCGGTCCTGCTCGGCGCGGAACAGCGGTCCGGCCTCCAGCAGCCGGGACTGCAACTGCGTGTGCCGGCGGATGCAGTCCTTGACGATGTCGACGAGCTCGGCGGCGCGGCGCTTGTGCTCGGGCTCCTCGGTCTCGTCCCGCGCCTTGCGGATGTTGGTGAGGATCGCGTTCTCGTGGCGGTAGCGGTCGGCGACGTGCTCCAGCGCCTCGGCGATCATGTCGGGCACGGTGCTGAGCCAGTCCACCGCGCGCACGTTGCGCCGGGTCGCGTCCAGGGCGCGGCGCAGCGTCTCCGAGTACTGCACGGTGCGGTAGCGGGCCTGTTCGGCCGCGAGCTGGGCGTCGGCGAGCCGGCCGCGGCTGATCAGCACCTCCAGCTTGACCTCGGCGGCGATCTGCGCGCTGGTGACGTCCGTGTCGAGGGCCCCGACGAGGACGTTGACCGCCTCGTCCGTCGTGCGGAGGTAGACCGTGCCGCCGGGGCCGGGGACCTCCTCGATCAGCTTGAAGTCGTAGTCGCGGCGCACATAGGTGCCGTCCGCCCCGAAGGTTCCATACACGGCGCGGAAGCCGCGGTCGACGCTGCCGACGTTGATCAGGTTCTCCAGGACCCAACGGGCCACCCGCTCGTGCTCGGCGGCGGGCCGCTGCGCGGCCTGGGCGGCGATGCGCGGGATGAGCCGGGCGACGATCTGGTCGTGATCCGCGCCGGTGTCGAAGTCCATGTTCAGGGTGACCAGGTCGATGGCCGCGAGGGCGACCTCCGCCATGCCGTACACCGAGTACTCGCCGGCCAGGTTGGCCTTGCGCGCGTCCAGGTCGTGCAGCGGCGCGGTGCAGGCGAGCGCGCGCAGGCGCCGCGCCAGGCCCTCGTCGGCGGCCGGCCCCGGCGCGGGGCGCGGCCCCGCGCTGAGCTGGGGCGGAACGCTGTCCGTCGATGCAGGCGAAGTCACGGTGCACAGACTAGGTCCTGGGTCTGACAACGACCCAAACGACGCGGTACGCCCCCTGAGCCGACGGCCTCAGCCGTCCTCGCCGACCCGCCGCCGGTACACCTCGACGACCCGCTCCAGCGAGTCGTCGAGGTAGCCGGCGAGCAGACGCTCGGCCGTCCCGCGATTCCCCGCCTGAAGAGCCTCCAGAATCGCGACATTTCGCGCGATGTACGGCTCGTGCAGCCGCTGCGGCTCGTCCACCACGTGGAACGCCAGCCGCAGTTCGGCGAAGACGCTTCGCATCAGCTCGGCGGTGCGCTCGCTCGCGGCGAGAGCGACCAGCTCCCGGTGGAAGTGGATGTTGGCCGTACCCACGCCCTTCCAGTCGCCCTCCCGGGCCGCGGTCCGCCCCTCCTCGACCGCTCCGGCGAGCCCGTCCAGGCCGTACGGCGGCTCACCGAGACCGCGGACCACGGCGCACTCGACGAGCCGCCGGGTGCGGTAGATGTCCTCGACGTCCTCCACGGTCAGGACCCGGACGAAGACACCCCGGTTCAGCTCGTGGACGAGCAGACGCTCGTGCGTGAGCAGCCGGAACGCCTCGCGCAGCGTGTTGCGCGAGACCCCGAGCGCGCCGCCGATGCTGTCCTCCGACAGGCGGGTCCCGGGCGGGAAGTAGCCCTCGGCGATCCGGCTCCTGAGGATGTCCGAGACCCGTTCCGCGGTGCTGGTCCGCCCCAGGAGAGCCCGGTCGTCGGCGAGGTCCTTCAGCTGCTCTGCCATGCCGGAATTCAATCGCAGATCCCAAGAACGAACCAACATGGGTATTGAGGGATCGTTGAACAATCCCCTACGGTGCTACGCACGACGTCGCTCCCCCACCGCGGCGCCGACTGCTTCCGCACGGCACGGCTCACCCCGAAGCACCCTCCGTCCTCCCTCTGTGAGGTGCCCATGAGCACGACCCCTCCACCGCAGGCCCTGACCGACGACACACGCCCCGCGAGCGCCGAACGCACCTCGGACGACGGGGCGCTCGGCTGGCTGCGCGCCCTGGGCCCGCGCGGCCGCCGCGCCTTCGCCGGTGCCTTCGGCGGCTATGCCCTGGACTCGTACGACTACTTCACGCTGCCGCTGAGCATGGTCGCGCTGTCCGCGTACTTCGGCCTGAACAACGGCCAGACCGGCCTGTTCACCACGGTCACGCTGGTCGTCTCCGCGGTCGGCGGCGCCCTCGCGGGCGTCCTGGCGGACCGCGTCGGCCGGGTGAAGGCGCTGATGGTCACAGTGATCACCTACGCGGTGTTCACCGTCGCCTGCGGCTTCGCGCCCAACTACGAGACCCTGCTGGTCTTCCGCGCCCTCCAGGGCCTGGGTTTCGGCGGCGAGTGGGCGGTCGGCGCGATCCTGGTCGCCGAGTACGCCAGCGCCAAGCACCGGGGGCGCACGCTGGGCGCGATCCAGAGCTCCTGGGCCGTGGGCTGGGGCATGGCCGTGATCGCCTACACCGTCATCTTCTCGGTGGCCGGCGACGACCTGGCCTGGCGCATCATGTTCTGGACCGGGGCGCTGCCCGCTCTGCTCGTCATCTGGCTGCGGCGCAGTGTGCACGACGCCCCCGAAGCGGCCGCCGCGCGTGAACAGAGCGCGGAGAAGGGCTCGTTCACGGCGATCTTCAAGCCCGGCCTGCTGCGCGTCACGATCTTCGCCGGACTGCTGTCGACCGGTGTCCAGGGCGGTTACTACACGCTGGCCACCTGGGTGCCGACGTATCTGAAGTCCGAGCGCGACCTGTCGGTCGTCGGCACCGGCGGCTATCTGACGTTCCTCATATCGGGCGCCTTCATCGGCTACCTGACCGGCGGCTACCTGACCGACAAGCTGGGCCGGCGGCGCAACATCTGGCTCTTCGCCCTCCTGTCCGCGCTCTGCATCCTGGCGTACGCGAACATCCCGAGCGGCGCCAACACCCTGCTCCTGGTGCTCGGTTTCCCGCTCGGGTTCTGCATGTCGGCGATCTTCAGCGGCTTCGGGTCCTACCTGAGCGAGCTGTACCCGACGGCGGTGCGCGGGACGGGGCAGGGCTTCACGTACAACACCGGCCGCGCGGTGGGTGCCGTGTTCCCGACGACGGTCGGGTTCCTGGCCGACAGCTGGGGCGTCGGCGGCGCGCTGGTCTTCGGCGCGATCGGGTACGGCATCGCGGCGCTGGCGCTGCTGGGTCTGCCGGAGACGCGCGGGAAGGAGCTCGCGTGAACCGCACGAGCACCGAGGACCGCCCCTTGCTCGTTCTCGACGAGCACGCGCACGCGTGGCGCCCCAAAACGGCCCGGGCCCGCTTCCGGGAGGGCCTGACGGGCCCCACGGCCGGGGTCGCGGCGGGCCACACCCAGGTCAACCTGATCTCGGTGCCCGCCGACTGGGCCTACGACATGCTGCTGTTCTGCCAGCGCAATCCCAAGCCCTGCCCGGTCCTCGACGTCACGGACGCCGGCTCCTGGACGACCGTGCTGGCCGACGGCGCGGACCTGCGCACCGACCTGCCGCGCTACCGGGTGTGGCGGGACGGCGAGCTGGTGGACGAGCCGACGGACGTGCGCGCGTACTGGCGCGACGACCTGGTGTCGTTCCTGATCGGGTGCAGCTTCACCTTCGAGTGGGCGCTGGGCGAGGCAGGCGTGCCGATCCGCCACGTCGAGCAGGGCCGCAACGTCCCGATGTACGTGACGAGCCGCCAGTGCCGTCCGGCGGGGCGGCTGCACGGTCCGCTGGTGGTGTCCATGCGGCCGGTGCCGCCCCGGCATCTGGCGGCGGCGATCCGGGAGAGCAGTCTGCTGCCGGCGGTGCACGGCAGCCCCGTGCACTGCGGCGATCCCTCGGGGCTCGGCATCGACGACCTCGGCCGCCCCGATTTCGGGGACCCGGTGGACGCCGAACCGGACGACATCCCGGTCTTCTGGGCCTGCGGAGTGACCCCGCAGGCGGCCGTGATGGCCTCGCGTCCACCGTTCGCCCTCACGCACGCCCCGGGACAGATGTTCCTCACCGACGCCCGCGACGAGCAGTACCGCGTGGCCTGACAGGAGACACGGCACATGACCTCGATCGACCTGAACGCCGACCTCGGCGAGGGCTTCGGCCGCTGGCGGCTCACCGACGACGAACAGCTGCTGTCCGTCGTCACCAGCGCCAACGTGGCGTGCGGCTTCCACGCCGGGGACGCGGTCACCATGCGCAGGGTGTGCGAGCTGGCGGCCGCGCGCGGGGTCCGGATCGGCGCCCAGGTGTCCTACCGGGACCTGGCCGGGTTCGGGCGGCGCGCGATGGACGTGCCGCCCGCCGAGCTGGCGGCCGAAGTCGCCTACCAGATCGGCGCCCTCGAGGTCTTCGCGCGGGCGGCCGGCGCCCGCGTGGCCTACGTCAAACCGCACGGCGCGCTCTACAACCGGGTCGTGCACGACGAGGAGCAGGCCGCCGCGGTCGTCGACGGCGTGCTCCTCGCGGACGCCACGCTGCCCGTGCTCGGGCTGCCCGGCTCGCGCCTGCTGGAGCTGGCCGGGAAGGCCGGACTGCCGGTCGTCACGGAGGCGTTCGCGGACCGGGCGTACACCGATGCGGGCACCCTGGTGCCGCGCACGCTGGAGGGCGCCGTGGTCACCGACCCGGACGCCGTCGTGGAGCGCTCCCTGGGGATGGCCCGATCCGGCGAGGTCGTCTCCCGCTCGGGCAAGCGCGTCGAGGTGCGCGCGCGTTCCCTGTGCCTGCACGGCGACACCCCGGGCGCGGTGGAGCTGGCGCGCCGGGTGCGCGAGCGCCTGGAGGCCTCAGGGGTCCGGGTGGAGGCCTTCGCATGAGGGTGCTGCCCGTCGGCGAGGACGCCCTGCTCGTCCAGGTCTCCTCGGACGACGAGGCCCAAGCCCTGCACGCGGAGTTGCTGCGGCGTCGCGCGGAGGGCTCGCTCTCGGCCCGCGAGATCGTGCCCGCGGCCCGCACGGTCCTCCTCGACGGCCTCGACGCCCCCGCCCGGCTGGCCGCCGAACTGACCGCCGCACACCTTCCGTCCGCTCCCCCACGCGCGCGTGAGGTCGTGGAGATCCCGGTGCGCTACGACGGTCCGGACCTGGCCGACGTCGCCGCCCGGTGGGGCGTGCCGGAGGAGGAGGTGGCCCGCATCCACGGCGGCACCGAGTTCCGGGTCGCCTTCTGCGGCTTCGCCCCCGGCTTCGGCTACCTCACCGGGCTGCCGCCGCGCTACGACGTCCCGCGCCGGGACACTCCGCGTACGGCCGTCCCGGCGGGGTCGGTCGCCCTGGCGGGCCCGTACACGGGCGTGTACCCGCGCTCGTCGCCGGGCGGCTGGCAGCTGATCGGCACGACGGACGCCGTGCTGTGGGACCACGCGCGCGTGCCGGCCGCTCTGCTGTCGCCGGGCACACGGGTGCGGTTCGTCCCCGAGGCGGGGTCATGACGGACCGTGCGCTCGCCGTCGTCCGGGCCGGGGCCCTCACCACCGTGCAGGATTCCGGCCGCCCCGGCCACGCTCATCTCGGCGTCCCCCGCTCCGGGGCGCTGGACCGGCCCGCCGCGGATCTCGTCAACCGGCTCGTCGGGAATCCGCCCGAGGCGGCCGTGCTGGAGACGACCCTCAACGGCTGTGCCGTACGGACCCGTTCGACCGTCACGGTGGCGGTGGCGGGTGCGCCCTGCCGGGTCACGGTGGACGGACGGCCCGTCGCCTGGGGCGCGCCGGTGCGGGTGCCCGCGGGGGCGCTGCTGGACGTGGGACCCGCGGTGTCGGGCGTACGCGCCTATGTGGGGTTCGCCGGGGGCATCGCGGTCGAGCCGGTGCTCGGCAGCCGGTCGACGGACCTGCTGTCGGGGCTCGGCCCGCCCCCGCTCGCGGACGGCACGGTGCTGCCCCTGGGCCGGCCGGCCGGCGTGCACGCGCACGTGGATCTCGCCCCGCAGCCGGCGCCACCGGCCGAGCTGGTGCTGCGGGTGACCCTCGGCCCGCGCGACGGCTGGTTCACGCCGGAGGCCGTACGCGGCTTCGTCTCCCGCGCCTACCGGGTGTCCTCGGCGAGCAACCGCATCGGACTGCGCACCGAGGGGCCGGCCCTGGAGCGGGCCCGGCCGGGCGAACTCCCCAGCGAGGGCATGGTGCTGGGCGCCGTGCAGGTTCCGCCGGACGGCAGGCCGGTGGTGTTCCTGGCCGACCACCCGACCACCGGGGGCTACCCGGTGATCGCCGTGGTCCGCGCCGCCGACCTCCCGGCCGCCGCCCAGGCGGTTCCCGGCACGCCGGTCCGCTTCGTGGCCGTCCGCCGCCGTTAGGACCTGCGCGACAGGCCCGTCAGGCGGCGTCCGCCTGCTCCGCCACCGACAGGGCGGCGAGGGCGGCGGACACCGCGGCCGAGGCCCTCAGGTCGAGCCGGGAGCTCGTGCCCCGGGCGCGGTGCCGGAGCTCCTCGGCGGCCAGGGTCAGAAGCTGAGGCAGCAGGTCGGTGCACCGGCGCGCCACCCACCCCGTGCCGGCTGTGGCCAGCCACCGCAGGCTCGCCGACTTCGTCGGGAGGGGGAAGCCGGGCTCGGGCGAGGGCGCGGGCCCCGTCGCGAGGCCGTGCTGCGCGAGCAGCGTGTGGAAGCGCAGGGCGAGTTGCCGGTGCCCGCGCTCTCCGGGGTGCAGCCGGTCCGCGCTCCACAGGGCACGGTCGGTGACCCAGTTGCCCTCGCACGCGTGCAGGTGCAGCGCCTCGTACCGCTCGGACAGGGCGTGCACCACCGCGTTCACGGCCCGTTGCCGCCGGGCCAGCGGGCCGGCGAGGGCCCCCGGCAGGCCGAGCATCGTGCCCGGGTCGGGCAGACACGCGGTGAGCAGGACCGCGCCCTGCTCGCTGCAGGCCGCGTACACCTGGTCGAGCCGGGCGGCCACGGCCCGGATGTCGAAGGTGCAGCGCAGGGTGTCGTTGACGCCGACGACGACGGACACGAGGTCGGGCCGCAGGTCCAGCGCGGCGGGCAGCTGCCGCTCCAGCACGTCCCGGGTCTGCGACCCGCTCACCGCGAGGTTGGTGAAGGCGGCCGGCTCCTCGGCGAGCCCGTCCGCGAGCAGCGCGGCCCAGCCGCGCCACACCCCGTCACCGACGGGATCCCCCACGCCCTCGGTGAGCGAGTCACCGAGGGCCACGAACCTCGGTGACCCCTCGAACTTCGGGAGCCCCTCGAACTTCGGCGGCCCCTCGTACTTCGGGGGCCTCATGCCACGCCTCCGGGCACGAACGGCCGGACGGGGACAGCCGCGTCGTGCGCGGCGAGAAACGCGTCGACCGCCGCGTCCCAGCCGAAGCACTCCGCACGCGCGCGTGCCGCCTCGCGCCGGTCCGCCTCCTGGCGTTCCAGCAGCAGGTCCACGGCGTCCGCGAAGGCCTCCCCGTGGTCCGCCGCGACGGCCCCGGCGGAGCCGATCACCTCCGACAGCGCGGACGACGCGCTCGCCACCACGGGCGTGCCGCAGGCCATGGCCTCCAGCGCGGCGAGCCCGAAGGTCTCGGCCGGCCCCGGTGCCAGGGCCACGTCGGCGGAGGCCTGGAGCGCGCCGAGCAGCCCGCGGTCGGAGACATGCCCGAGGAAGGTGACCGGCAGGCCGCTCTCGCGCGCCCGCTGTGCGAGCCGGGCGCGCAGCGGACCGTCCCCGGCCACCACCAGCACGGCCCGGCGCCCGCGCCGCCGCAGCGCCTCCAGGGCGTCCAGCGCCGTGCCGGGCCGCTTCTCCACGGACAGCCGCGAGCACATCACGAGCAGCGTCTCGTCCCCGCGCGCGTGCCCGGCCCGTACCTCCGGGTCGCGCAGGGCGGGGTGGCGCTGCACCAGATCGACGCCGAGCGGGGCCCGGACGACGTTGCGGGCCCCGATCCGCACGAACTCCCGCTCGGCGAACTCGGTGGTGCACACCACGCGCGCGTAGGTGTGGGCCGTACGGACGTTGAGGGCGTCCGCGGCGCGCCGGGCGGCTCCCTCGGGCACACCCCAGGTGCGCAGCACCCCGTCGGCCGTCTCGTGGGAGACCATCACGGCGGGGACCCGGGCCCGCCGTGCCCACTTGCCGGTCCACCTCAGGGTCGTCCGGTCGGACACCTCCAGCCGGTCCGGCGCGAGCTCCTCCAGGAGCCCGGCCACCCGCCGCTTGTCGGCGAGGACGCGGTAGCCGCCGGTGCCGGGCAGCAGCGGCCCGGGGAGGGTGATCACCCGCCCCTGCTCGGTCTCGCGGTCGCTCATGCGCTCGCCGGGGACCACCAGGACGGGTTCGTGTCCCGCCGCCGTGAAGCCCTTTCCGAGCTCGCGCAGCGCGGTGCGCAGTCCGCCGGACGAGGGCGCGACGAAGTTGGCGAGCCGGACGATCCGCAGCGCATGGCGGCTGCTGCCCGCGCGCGGGCCCCTCATGCCGCCACCGCCGTCCGGCGCCCGGCGAGCACCTTCGCGTAGTGCCCGATCAGCTGGTCGCCGACGGCCGCCCAGGTGCGCCCCTCGACCGTGGCGCGTCCCGCGGCGCCGAAGGCGGCCCGCAGCCCGGGATCGGCTGCCAACGACCGCACCGCTTCCCGCACGGCGGTCGCGTCGCGCGGCGGCACGAGCAGCCCGGTGTGCCCGTGGGCGACCAGGTCCAGCGGTCCGCCCGCGGCGGGCGCCACCACCGGCAGGCCGCTGGCCATGGCCTCCTGGACCGTCTGGCAGAAGGTCTCGAAGGGGCCCGTGTGCACGAAGGCATCCAGTGAGGCGAAGATCCGCGCGAGGTCGTCACCGGTGCGCCGGCCGAGGAAGACGGCGCCGGGCAGCGCCTGCTCCAGGCCGGGCCGGCTGGGCCCGTCGCCGACGATCACGACCCGGACGCCCTCCAGGCCGCAGGCACCGGCGAGGAGTTCGACCTGCTTCTCGGGGGCGAGCCGGCCGACGTAGCCGACGATCAGCTCGCCGTTCGGGGCGAGTTCGCGGCGCAGGGCCTCGTCGCGCCGGTCGGGCCGGAAGCGCTCGGTGTCCACGCCGCGCGGCCACAGCTCGACCCGGGGCACACCGTGGGTCTCCAGGTCGTGCAGGGCCGCGCTGGACGGGGCGAGGGTGAGGTCGGCGGCGCCGTGTACGGAGCGGATGCGCCGCCAGGCGGCGGCCTCTCCGGCGCCCATGTACGTACGGGCGTATCCCGCCAGGTCGGTCTGGTAGACGGCGACGGCGGGGATGCCGAGGCGGGCGGCGGCGGCCATGCCGCGCACGCCGAGGACGAAGGGGCTGGCGAGGTGGACCACATCGGCACGCTGCGCGATGAGGGTGGCGGCCAGGCGGCGGCTGGGGAGGGCGACGCGGACCTGGGGGTAGCCGGGGAGCGGGAGGGAGGGGATGTGGACGACGGGGCACGGCGCATGGGCGTCGGGCTTGTTCCCGGGCGCGGGGGCCGGGGCGACGACGACGGGGGCGTGACCGCGATCGACGAGGTGCCGGGCGGTCTGGAGCGCGCAGTGGGCCACGCCGTTCACGTCGGGGGGAAAGGATTCGGTCACGATGACGACACGCATACCCGTGTTGTCGCCGTGCCGGACGTGGCCGCGTCAACGTGGATCTTTCCGGGCGAGGAACGTCCTATGAGCGTTCTGAGGCGCACCCGCGCAGGTCAGGCGGTGTCCATGCCCTCCTGACCCGCGAGTCACCCCATGTTCACCCGGGAGGCGCGAATCCGCCCCGGCATCCCTTCGGAGAGGGGGGTCACACGGCGGTCTCCTCGGGACCGATCCGGCTGCGTACGGCCGTCTGCACCTCGGCCTCCTCGGCCGGGTCGGCGGCGAGCCGGCGCAGTCGCTCGACGACGCGGGCGTCTCCGGTCTCGGCGTGCCGGGCGGCGATCTCCCGGGTGGTCTCCTCGCAGTCCCACAGGCACTCGACGGCGAAGCCGGTGGCGAAGGAGGGATCGGTGGCGGCGAGGGCCCGGGCGGCCCGGCCGCGCAGATGGGAGGAGGCGGTCTCACGGTAGACGTGGCGGAGTACGGGTGCGGCGCAGGCGATGCCGAGCCGTCCGGTGCCGTCCACGAGGGTCCACAGGGTCTGCGCGTCGGGGCCTTCGCCCCGTACGGCCTCCCGTAGCGCCGCGAGGACCAGGTCGCGGTCGTGCGCCCCGCCCCGGCAGGCGAGGACGCGTCCGGCGGCCGCGCCCAGCGCGTCCGGCCGCCGGGCCCAGCCGCGCGCCCGGTCCACGGCGGCGAGCGAGCGCATCCGTTCGAAGGCGTCGACGGCCGCGTCCACGACGAGCGTCGAGCCGGTGGCCACGGCGCCCTCGATCAGCTCGAGGGTTTCGGGATCGTTGCCGTCGGCGAGGTACCTGAGGGCCGTGCACCGGGCCCCGTCGGTGCCGTCCTTCGCCGCCCGGACGATCTCGGCCCGGTCCTCGGGTCCCGCCACGGCGGTGAGGCAGCGGGCGGCCGGCACATGGAGGGCGGCACCCCGCTCGATGCCCTGCTGGGCCCATTCGAAGACGGCCTGCACGCTCCACCCCGGGCGGGGGCCGGAGGGCCGCATCTGCCGCTGCCAGCGGTCGAAACAGCCCGTCTCGTGGGCGGCACGCACGCGTGTGGCGACGGATTCGCGCGGATCCTCGGCCCACAGGCGCCACGGCCGGGGCTCGAAGGCGTCCCGGACGGTGGCGGCCAGTTCGGCTTCGCCCTCCGGATCGGTGGGGAACCGGGCGAGGACGGGCGCGGCGAGGGCGCGCAGGCCCGCGTCGTCGTCCCTGAGGGCCAGTTCGTCGAGGGCCCAGGCCCAGTTGGAGCCGTGGGCGGCGTACCTGCGCAGCAGTTCGAGCGCGTCCCGCCTGCCGTAGGAGGCGAGGTGCCCGAGGACGGCGAGGGCGAGCCCGGTGCGTGACTCGTCGCTGTCGAGGACGTCCTCGGCGCAGAAGAGATGGGCCTCGATCTCGTCCAGCTCGCCGTTGAGGTCGAGGTAGAGGCGGGCGTAGTAGAGGGAGCGGTTCTCCACCTGCCAGTCGTGGCGGGGATCGCGCAGCACACAGTGGTTCAACGCCGCCAGCGCCTCGGGGCGCGGGGCGGTGAGCGCGTGCAACGTGCCGTCGCCGCGGCCCCGCTGGAGCAGGCCGAGCAGCGTACCGCTGGGCGCTATGACCGGATCGAACATGGGAAACAGCCTCACATCAAGCGTCGACGCAACCGGGGACGTGTACTACCTGGCCGCGCGACAACACGTCGGAGTGCCCGCCGTTTCCTGCTTGCTGTAGACCATCTTCCTCTGCCTCTCGTCGGTGGCCCTTGCGGACCGCGTCACGGTCCGCGCGGTGCGGCAACACTTGCCCAGCCATCACGTCCGTGAACCACGTCGTCATGATGACTCGGCACTCTCGTCTGCCGCGACCGAAATTTCGGCGGCCCTGTACCGCCTCCCCCGTTTTTAGTGTCTTTGCTGGTCAGACCTGTCGGTTCAGTGCTCGCCGAACAGTTCGAGCAATTCCGTCCGGCCGAACATCCTTGCGGTGTCGACCGCCGAGGGCGTGCCGGCGGACGGGTCGGCGCCGCCCTCCAGGAGGGCCTTGATGACGTCCGTCTCCCCCTTGAAGACCGCTCCGGCGAGCGGAGTCTGGCCTCGGTCGTTGACCCGGTCGGCCTCGGCACCGCGGTCGAGCAGCGCACGCACCGCCTCGGAGTGGCCGTGATAGGCGGCGAGCATCACGAGCGAGTCGCCGCGGTCGTTGGTGAGGTTGGCCGGAACACCCGCGTCGACATAGGCCACGAGCGCCTCCGTCTGTCCCCGCCGGGCCAGATCGAAGATCTTGGTCGCCAGCTCCACGACCTCGGGGTCGGGGACTTCGGTCATCGGACGGACCGCCTCTCCACTACGCGTCGATTCGGTGCGTACGCCTGCGAAGGGCGCAGCCGTACGAGTGAATCGCCAGGGTACTGGCTCGCGCGGCACATGACCCGATGTGCCCGAGGTAAAGATCAGCACAGACCCGGACAAGCGCAACAGCCCGGCTCCACCGGGCCCGGGGCCACTCCGCCACTCGGGGGAAATCGTCCGAATTTCACCCAGTTGCACCTTTTATCGTATGGATACATCCTGTGAGCCTGGAAGTACTCATGGTGACTGTCCCCGCGAACCAGGAGAACTCAAATGATCCTCTCCATCTCAGGCGTGGTCCTGCTCGGCATCGTCGTCTTCATCTTCTTCCGCAAGGACGGACTGAAGGCGTCGCATGCCGTGGTCGCCATGCTGTTCGGCTTCTATCTGGCCAGTACGGCCATCGCCCCGAGCATCAAGGCGGGCGGGGAGAGCCTGGCGAGCCTCCTCGGCGGAATCAAGTTCTGACGCCCCCGTCCCCCGTACGCATCCCGCCCGTACGCACTCACTGGAGGCAGTAGTGGCCCGGCGCCCCCTCCCCCGCATTCTGAGCAACGGCAGCGCGCAGCTCGCCCGGAGCCGGGAGCTGGCCCGGACGGCCGCCGACAGCGCCACCGACGTCCTCCACCCGCTGATCACGATCACGCGGGGTCTGCGCCGGCTGGCAGCGGCCGGGCGGCGCAGATGGGCCGAGACCCCCAAGGAGCGACGGGGGGCGCTGCTGTTCCTGGTGGCCTCCGTGATCCTGGTCGTGGCCCTGATGCCGTACGGACCGCTGCTCGCCGCCATCACCCTGATGGCGGCGGCGGCCTGGCAGGGCCGGGACCGCTCCCCGGCGGCATCCGACGGGCCCGACGAGTCGCAGAGCGAGCGGCTGAAGTCGCTGTACGAGGCGCTCGTGCCGTACTTCTCCGCAGCCGAGGACCCCGAGCCGCTGTACTCCCACGGCGGCGCGTGGGACAAGGCCTTCCCCACCTACGCGTTCGACGGCGGCGGCCGCATCTCGCAGCTGGTGGTCCGCTACCCGGCGTACTTCACCGACGGCGAGGCCGAGGCCCGCGCCCGGATCGAGCACCTCCTCGCGGCCAAGTCGGGCCGGGGCCGCGAATACCACTTCACGTGGGACGAGGAGGGCAACCAGTTGACGCTCGGCGTACTCCTGCCGCTGCCCGTCGACATCGCCGCCCAGCGTTTCGTCACCACCCCCGGCGAGACGGTGCTCGGCTTCACCGACCCCACCCGGGTCCAGCGCACCCTCCCCCTCACCTGCGGGGAGCGGCAGCGGGACGTACCGCCGGTCGTCTGGCGCACGGGCCTGCGCTCCACCGAGCCGCACCTGCTGGCTCTCGGCCAGCCGGGCAGCGGCACCTCCACCCTGCTGCGGTCCATCGCCCTGCAGGCCCTGCTCCACGGCGACGTGGTGATCGTCGACGGCGGTGGCACCGGCGAGTACGCCTGCCTGACCGGCCGGGACGGCGTCCTGGCCGTGGAGGCCGGGCTCGCCGGGGTCACGGCCAGCCTGGAGTGGGCCGCGACCGAGACGGAGCGCCGCCTCATCGCCGCCAACCGGGCCCACCAGGCGGGCCATCCGCCGCCCGACGACACCAAGCGCCCGCTGTGGATCCTCCTCGACCGCCCGACCGCGTTCACCCACCTGGCCGCGGCGGACGGCCGCAAGGACCCGCAGTCCCTCCTCCAGGTCCCGCTCCGGCACGGCCGCCCGGCGAACGTGACGGTGGTCGTGGCCGACCAGCTGGACAGCATGGACGCCCTCAGCGATCCGGTGCGCCGGCACACCCGCGCCCGCGTGGTGCTGGGCCCGGCGACGGCGGACCAGCTCGAGTCGGTCCTGGGCGCACCCCCGCACACCACTCCGATCGACGAGCTCCCACCGGGCCGGGGCTACGCCCGCCTGGGCTCGGGCCCGGTCCACCGCCTCCAGGTCCCGGCCACGCCGAACCCCTACGACGACGCGACGCCCGACGCCCTCTGCGAGGCGGTCCTGGACCTTCTTCCGCCGCGCACGACCCCGGCGGACGGGGAGACGATCCCGGAGCAGGACCAGCCGGAAGGCGAGCCGGAGGCGCTACCGGTGGAGGAGGAACGGGAGCAGCAAGCGGAGCCGGTACCGGAAACGCCGGAACAGCCGGAAGCAGCGCCCGTCCTGACCAAGGAGCCCGTGCCGAACCCGGTGCCGGTCCTGACCAAGGAGACGTAACCGCGGGGCTGTGGCTGCTGGGGCGCACGGCCCCCGCAGCCACACCCCAGCCGGGCCTAGGCCACAAACGTACGCGGCGCCTCCGCACTCCCCACCGCACCGCTCTCCACGAGCCCCGCCGCCGCGGCCAACCGCACAGCCGCCTCCTCGGCCACCGCCCCGCCCACGGTGAACGGCAAGCGCACATACCCCTCGAACGCCCCGTCCACCCCGAACCGCGGCCCGGATGGCACCCGCACTCCGACGCGCTCCCCTACCTCGGCCAGCCGCGACCCGGACAGGCCCCCGGTGCGCACCCAGAGCGTCAGCCCGCCCTGCGGCACCTCGAACTCCCAGCCGGGCAGCTCCCGCCGCACCGCGGTCACCAGCTCGTCCCGGTTCGCCCGCGCCTGCCCCCGCCGCACCTCCACGGCCTGCTCCCAGCCCCCGGTGCCGAACAGCCAGTTGACGGCCAGTTGCTCCAGCACCGGCGTACCGAGATCGGCATACGCGCGGGCAGCGACCAGACTGCGGATCACGTCCGGCGCGGCCCGCACCCACCCGATCCGCATCCCGGCCCAGAACGCCTTGCTCGCCGACCCCACCGTGATCACCGTGGACCCGGCCGGGTCGAACGCGCACACCTGCCGCGGCATGCGCACCTCCGGATCGAGCCAGAGCTCGCTCATCGTCTCGTCGGCGATCAGGACGGTCCCCGCGGACCGCGCCGCGTCCACCAGCCGCCGCCGCTGGTCCTCGTCGGCGAGCGCCCCGGTCGGGTTGTGGAAGTCGGCGACGACGTACGCGATCCGCGGCGCCGCGTCCCGCAGGACCTGCCGCCAGCGGTCCATGTCCCACCCGGTGAGCCCCTCGGCCATGGCGACGGGCACCAGCCGGGCCCCGGCCTCCCGCATCAGCTGAAGGATGTTGGCGTACGAGGGCGACTCGACGGCGATGCGCTCGCCCCGCCCGGCGAACAGATGGCAGATGGCGTCGATCGCGCCCATCGCCCCGGTCGTCACCATGATCTGCTCGGGCATGGTCGGGATCCCGCGCGCGGTGTAGCGCTCGGCGATCATCGCCCGCAGCGCGGGCAGCCCGGCGGGATAGTCGCCGTGCGTGTGCGCGTAGGGCGGCAGTTCCTCCAGGGCGCCCTGGACGGCCCGGGTGAGCCAGGGCTCGGGAGCGGGGAGCGCGGCGCAGCCGAGGTCGATCATCGAGCCGAGTGCCTCCGGCGGCAGGGGTTCCAGCCCGCGCGCGGGCAGTGGGTTCCCGGCCGGGACGGCGGTCCAGCTGCCGGCACCGCGCCGGGACTCCAGGAACCCCTCGCTGCGCAGCGCCTCGTATGCGGCGGCGACCGTCGTACGGCTGACGGACAGGGAGAGGGCGAGTTCGCGTTCGGCGGGCAGCCGGGCGGCCACCGGGACCCGCCCTTCGAGCACCAGCAGGCGGATGCCGTCGGCGAGCGCGCGGTAGGCCGGCGGCCGGCGCGTGCCGGGCCCCGCCGGACGGTCCTGCTGGGAGTTGAGGAGCCGGGCGAGTTGCGCCGCGCCCACGGCCGAGGTCCACTCCGCCATCGAAATCAGTCCACCTTCCCCGGATTGGCCATGGATGGCCTCTCCATCCAAGCCACAGGGTGTCATGAAGCAGTCCACTACCACCACAGGGGGGCACATCATGTCCACGCGGGGGCGTCTCACCCGGCGGCTCGTCCAGCTCTACGCGGGTCTCGCGCTGTACGGGGCGAGTTCGGCGCTGCTCGTCCGGTCGGGGCTGGGGCTGGAGCCGTGGAACGTGCTGCACCAGGGTCTCGCCGAGCGGACCGGTCTGTCGATCGGTGTCGTGCTGACCCTGGTGGGCGCCGCGGTGCTGCTCGCGTGGATCCCGCTGCGTCAGCGGCCGGGCCTGGGCACGATCTCCAACGTGCTGGTCATCGGCATGGCGATGGACGCGACGCTGGCCCTGGTTCCCGACGCGCACGGCCCGGCGCCGCGCATCACGCTGATGGTGGCGGGGATCGTCCTGAACGGCGCGGCGACCGGCCTGTACATCGCGGCCCGCTTCGGGCCGGGCCCGCGCGACGGCCTCATGACGGGACTGCACCAGCTCACGGGCGTCTCGATCCGCCTGGTGCGCACGGGCATCGAGCTCGCGGTCGTGGCGACCGGCTTCGCCCTGGGCGGCACCGTCGGGATCGGCACCCTGCTGTACGCCCTGGCGATCGGTCCCCTCGCCCAGGTGTTCCTGCGCGTGTTCGCCGTGCCGCCGGCATCCGGTGGCAGCACGACCGTTGCCACGAGTCAACCCCGAGGGGCGATACTGCGTCCGTGACCCCGCGGATACGCCATCCCTACCTCGACCATCCCGGCCCGATCGCCTTCGCCCACCGGGGCGGGGCCGCCGATGGCCTGGAGAACACCGTGCGGCAGTTCCGGTGTGCCGTCGAGGCCGGCTACCGGTACATCGAGACCGACGTCCACACCACCCGGGACGGCAAACTCGTCGCCTTTCACGACGCGACCCTGGACCGGGTGACGGACGGCGCGGGCCGGATCGCCGACCTGCCGTGGCAGGAGGTACGGCACGCGCGCGTGGCGGGCCGGGAACCGCTGCCCCTCTTCGAGGAACTTCTGGAGACCTTCCCCGACGTGCGGTGGAACGTGGACGTCAAGGCGGAGGCGGCCCTGCTGCCCTTCCTCGACCTGGTCGGGCGGACGGACTCCTGGGACCGGATCTGCCTCGGCTCGTTCTCCGAGGCGCGTGTGGTGCGCGCCCAGCGGCTGGCCGGCCCCCGCCTGGCCACGTCGTACGGCACGCGGGGCGTGCTCAACCTGCGGCTGCGCTCCTGGGGGCTGCCGGCCGCGGTGCGCCGCTCGGCGGTGGCCGCTCAGGTCCCCGAGATCCAGTCCGGCATCCAGGTCGTGGACCCGCGCTTCGTGCACGCCGCCCACGCGCGCGGGCTCCAGGTGCACGTGTGGACGGTCAATGACGCCGAGAGCATGC
Organism: Streptomyces sp. NPDC024017; assembly: GCF_040638895.1. Taxonomy (NCBI): domain Bacteria; kingdom Bacillati; phylum Actinomycetota; class Actinomycetes; order Kitasatosporales; family Streptomycetaceae; genus Streptomyces; species Streptomyces sp. NPDC024017. The sequence continues at coordinate 51,315 of NZ_JBEZYZ010000010.1, forward strand.
ACCGGCTCCTCGACCTGGGCGTGGATGGCATCATGACCGATCACATCGACACGTTGCGCAAGGTCATGGAGGACCGCGGCGTCTGGGTCTGAGACCCCGGGCCCGTCCCCTCTGCGCGTTCACGGGGAAGCGAGGGCACGGGTGGGCAACGACACCGTGCGGATTCCGCCGGCCGACGGGGCGGCGGGGCTCAGACGCGAACAGCGCGGCTGGTACTTCTACGACTGGGCCTGCTCCGTCTACTCGACGAGCGTGCTCACGGTGTTCCTGGGCCCCTATCTGACCTCGGTCGCCAAGTCGGCGGCCGATGCCGACGGGTACGTCCACCCCCTCGGCATCCCGGTGCGCGCCGGGGCCTTCTTCGCGTACTCGGTGTCCCTGTCGGTGATCGTGGCCGTGCTGGTGATGCCCCTGGTGGGCGCCGCCGCCGACCGCACCGGCCGCAAGAAGCCCCTCCTCGCGGCGGCCGCCTACACCGGGGCCACGGCCACGACGGCCATGTTCTTCCTGGACGGTGACCGCTACCTGCTGGGCGGGGCCCTCCTGGTTGTCGCGAACGCCGCGCAGTCCGTGGCGATGATGCTCTACAACTCCTACCTGCCGCAGATCGCTCCGCCCGAGCAGCGGGACGCGGTCTCCTCCCGGGGCTGGGCCTTCGGCTACGCGGCGGGCTCGCTGGTCCTCGTCGCGAACCTGGTGCTCTACACCGGGCACGACAGCTTCGGTCTCTCCGAGAGCACGGCGGTCCGCATCTGCCTGGCGTCGGCCGGCCTGTGGTGGGGCGCGTTCGCCCTCATCCCGCTGCGGCGGCTGCGCGATCGCAGGACCGCCGGACGGGAGACGGCCCTCCCGGGCTTCCGGCAGCTCGCGGCGACCGTCCGCGACATGCGCCGCCACCCGCTGACGCTCGCCTTCCTCCTCGCGTACCTCGTCTACAACGACGGCATCCAGACGGTGATCTCCCAGGCCTCGGTCTACGGCTCCGAGGAACTCGGTCTCGAGCAGTCCACCCTCATCGGCGCCGTGCTGCTGGTGCAGGTGCTGGCGGTGGCCGGCGCGCTGACCATGGGCCGGCTGGCCCGGGTGTACGGGGCCAAGCGCACGATCCTCGGCTCGCTGGTCGCGTGGACGGTGACGCTGGCGGCCGGGTACTTCCTGCCGGCCGGGGCGCCGGTGTGGTTCTTCGTCCTGGCCGCCGGGATCGGCCTGGTCCTCGGCGGCAGCCAGGCGCTGTCCCGGTCCCTGTTCTCCCATCTGGTCCCGCCGGGCAAGGAGGCCGAATACTTCTCGGCGTACGAGATCAGCGACCGCGGCATGAGCTGGCTCGGGCCGCTGCTGTTCGGGGTCACCTACCAGCTGACCGGGAGCTACCGGGACGCGATCATCTCGCTGGTGGTCTTCTTCGTTCTCGGGTTCGCCCTGCTCGCACGGGTCCCGGTGCGGCGTGCGATCGGCGAAGCGGGGAATCCGGTTCCTGACAGGATTTAGCACTCAGAGCGAAAGGGCTGTAGTGTACGCGTTTGGCCTGCCAGGCGTACCGTTACTGCGCGTCAAAGATGCCGAAACGCTGGGTTATATCTGCTATCAGATGTGACAAACCGGGCGCTGGTGGGTACAACAAGGGCGGCTACGACGGCGACGCATGACCCGGAACGGGACTCGGAACGGGAATCTTTACCGCCGACCGGACGTTGACCGGATGACGACGACAGCGACACCTGTCCTGTGGGCGACAAGCCCGGGAGGCACGATTCATGAGTGAGCGAGCTCTTCGCGGCACGCGCCTCGTGGTGACCAGCTACGAGACGGACCGCGGTATCGACCTGGCCCCGCGCCAGGCCGTGGAGTACGCATGCGAGAAGGGGCACCGCTTCGAGATGCCCTTCTCGGTCGAGGCGGAGATCCCGCCGGAGTGGGAGTGCAAGGTCTGTGGGGCCCAGGCACTCCTCGTCGACGGCGATGTCCCTGAAGAGAAAAAGGGCAAGCCCGCGCGTACGCATTGGGACATGCTGATGGAGCGGCGCACCCGTGAGGAACTCGAAGAGGTCCTCGAGGAGCGCCTGGCGGTTCTGCGCTCCGGTGCGATGAACATTGCTGTTCATCCCCGCGACAGCCGCAAGTCGGCATAGTCCCGCAAGGGCCTGGCCGAAGTAACAGCGCATCACAAAGACCGGGGGCGCCGTACGAGAGTACGGCGCCCCCGGTCTTTCTGCGTGTCCGGTGCCCGGGTGCGGGTGCCCGGAACGGCTCAGTGCGTGAGCGGCGGGCGGGGCGGCTGCGGGGCGTCCCCCGGCTCGTCCCTGATGACCTCGCCCTGGACGACCTTGCCGTCGGGCTGGTGCATACGGGCCTGCTGGAAGGCACCCCCCAGGGTCCCCGGGCGGGCCTCCCGGAGCTTGCGCTCGAAGGTGCGCTCCGCCGAGCGGCTCACGACCTTCTGGACCGGCGGCAGCAGCAGGAGCAGGCCCACCGCGTCCGAGACCAGGCCGGGGATCATCAGGAGCAGACCGCCCAGCATCATCAGGCCGTTGCCCTCGCTGTCGGGCCGGGCCGCCTCGGGCATCACACCGCTCTGCTGCTGTTGCAGCGCCTCGGAGAGCTTGCGGAAGGCCCGCCGGCCGGCCCGCTTGATGACGACCGACCCGAGGACGAGACCCGCCAGCAGGACGAGGAGGACCACCAGCCCGCTGGTCGCCCCCGCGACCAGCGTGAGCAGCCAGATCTCCAGCACGAGCCACGCGGCGAAACCCAGCGGCAGGAACGTACGCAGCCGGGAGCGCCGGGGCCGGGCAGGGGACACGGGAGTCTGTGCGCCAGTCGTCATGCCTCCAGTGTGCCTGGCCCCGGCTCAGCACGGGATAAGGCCACCATCAGCTGTTTCTGTGAGCGGCCGCCTCGACGGCGGCGCGCGCCTACGGCTTCGAGGGCTTGCCGCCGCGCCCCATGACCTTGCCGACCCGCTCCCCCACGCCCCACGCCGTGACGCGCCACAGCGCCTCGACGAGGATGTCGCGGCTCATCTTGGAGTCGCCGAGTTCGCGCTCGACGAACGTGATGGGCACCTCGACCACGTGGTAGCCGGCCTTGACCGCGCGGCGGGCGAGATCGACCTGGAAGCAGTACCCCTGGGAGGCGACCTCGTCGAGGCCGAGGCCCTTCAGGGTCTCGCTGCGGAAGGCACGGTAGCCGCCGGTGATGTCGCGCAGCGGCAGATCGAGCGCCAGCCGGGAGTAGAGGCTGCCGCCCCGGGAGATCACCTCGCGGGACTTCGGCCAGTTCACCACCCGGCCGCCCGGCACCCAGCGCGAGCCCAGCACCAGGTCGGCGCTCTTCAGGGCGGTGAGCAGACGGGGCAGTTCCTCGGGCTGGTGGGAGCCGTCGGCGTCCATCTCGATCAGCACGCCGTAGTCGTGCTCCATGCCCCAGTGGAAGCCCGCGAGGTAGGCGGCGCCCAGGCCTTCCTTGCCCTTGCGGTGCAGCACGTGGACATGGTCGTCCTCGACGGCCAGCTCGTCGGCCAGCTTGCCCGTGCCGTCCGGGCTGTTGTCGTCGGCCACGAGTACGTGCGCCTCGGGGACGGCCTTGCGTACCCGGCCGACGATGCTCTTGATGTTCTCCGCCTCGTTGTAGGTCGGAATGATCACCAAGGCCATGCCGAGCGGGCCGAACTTCCTCACCTGGGCTTCTGCCGCGAGGGTTCCGTCGCCGTCGTTCACTACTGCCCCTTCATGTCCATACGCAGAGGTCCACCATAGTGGGCCCGGCCTGCGATGACGTGACAGGACGTTCGAATCGTGGTGTCCGATCCGCAAGACCCGGGCAAGAGCGGGCCTCCGGGTGCGCGCGTACGGCGGATGGGGGCCCGGCGCCCTTCGGGCCGACCTGGGATCCGCTGGCTGCGGATCGACCGAAAGCCGTTGTCTACTGAGCGCGCGGGCCCCACCCGGGTCACACCTCCCCGACCGTCCGGAACGTTCCCTCGGCGCTGCGCCGGCCTGAGCCTGGCTCCCAGTGGCGGTGCCCCGGTGCGGCACACCGTCCCTGACCCGGCGGCGCCGCGGCGAGTGCTCGGACGTTCCCCGGTCGGGCGTCCGGTGGTGGACTCGGCCGAACCTACCGGCCTCCTGCGGCCGCCTGTCAACAGCCGTTCGACCTGCGCATCTCGCGGCAATGCCCTGGTCAGGGCCGAGGATGCGCAGGTCGCGCGCCGGGGGCGCGGCGCACGACTTCATGCGCGCCACCCCCGTAGATCACTCGCCCGGCCGTACGAAGACCGTGCGTCCGCCCACCACGGTGCGCAGACAGACGGGCAGGTCGCGGCCGGGAGTGAGGTCGGGCAGACCCGGGGTGCCGGAGCGGGGATCCGTCGACCAGCGGGCGACGCGGTCGTCCGGGGCCTGGACGACGAGTTCGCCGGTGCGCCAGAGGGCGTAGTCGGCGGGGGCGCCCGGGACCAGAACGCCCGCGTCGTCCCGTCCGACGGCCCGCCAGCCGCCCCGCGTGTGCGCCGTGAACGCGGCGCGCACCGAGACACGGTGCTCCGGTGTGCGGTGGAAGGCGGCGGCCCGGACGGTGCCCCACGGGTCGAGCGGGGTGACCGGGCTGTCGGAGCCGAAGGCGAGCGGGACACCGGCCCGCAACAGGGCCGCGAAGGGGTTCAGGCCGCGGGCCCGCTCCGCGCCCAGGCGCTGCGCGTACATGCCCTCCTCGCCGCCCCACAGGGCGTCGAAGGCGGGCTGCACCGAGGCGGTGAGGCCGAGTTCGGCGAAGGCGGCGACGCATTCCGGGGTGAGCATCTCGGCGTGCTCGACGCGGTGCCGGGCGGCCCGGATCCGGTCGAGCCCGAGCTTCTCGGCGGCGGCTCGCACACCCTCCACCACGGCGTCCACGGCGGCGTCGCCGATGGCGTGGAAACCGGCTTGCAGACCCGCCTCGGTGCAGGCCACGACGTGTGCCGCGACCGCGGCGGCATCCAGGTAGGCGATGCCGGTGTGTCCGGCGTCGGCGTACGGCTGGTGCAGACAGGCCGTGTGCGAGCCCAGGGCGCCGTCGACGAACAGGTCCCCCGCGGCGCCGATCGCGCCCAGCTCCCGCGCCTTGGCGACGTCCTGCTCGGCCCAGTAGCCGACGACCCGCGGCCCGGGCTCCTCCCCCGCGAGGCGCAGCAGGCCGGTGAAGTCGTCCTCGGAGGAGATCTCCGGCCCGGCGCACTCGTGGAGCGTGCCGATCCCGAGCGAGACGGCGTGCGCGAGCGCGGCACGCTGGGCGTCGGTGCGCTGCTGCGGCGTGACGGCGGCGAACGCGGCGGCGCGCACGGCGTGATGGGCGTCGGCGGTGAGCGGTCCGTCCGCACGGGTGACATCGGGGACCAGGTCGAGCAGGGCCGTGCTGACGACCGCCGAGTGGACGTCGATCCTGCTGAGGTACAGGGGCCGGTGCCCGGTGGCCTCGTCGAGCTCGGCCCGCGTCGGGGGCCGGCCTCCGGGCCAGCGGGCGGCGTCCCAGCCGTGCCCGAGCAGGACGCGGTCGCCCGGACGCGCGGCGGCGAAGTCCCGTACGAGGGCGAGGGCGGCTTCGAGGGAGGGGGCACCGGACAGATCGAGGCCGGTGAGGGCGAGCCCCGTGGCAGTGGTGTGCACATGCGCGTCCGTGAACGCCGGAGTCACCAACGCTCCATCAAGATCGACCACCTCGTCGACCCCGTCCGCGAAGGCGTCGGCGGCCCCCTCGGACCCCACCCAGGCGATCTGTCCCCGCTCCACGACCATCGCGGTGGCGAAGGGGTCGGCGGGGCTGTGGACCTCTCCACGGCGGAGAAGAACGGTCTTGGGCGGGGCGGTGGACTCACTCATGGAGCACAGTCTCACAGGCCGAACTGCAACGCCCGACAAGGGGCGCGGGGAACTGCGCGATCAGCCACACGCGACGCGCAACCGCCGAACCACCGGTCAGATCCGCGGCGGCCGCGCCTCGTACGGCGTCGACAGCACCACCGTCGTCCGCGTGGACACCCCGGCCAACGACCGCAACCGGGCCAGCAGCTCCTCCAGCTCGTGCGGCGTCGCCACCCGCACCTTGAGGATGTAGTTCTCGTCGCCCGCGACACTGTGGCACGCCTCGATCTCGGGCACGCCGGCCAGCCGGTCCGCGATGTCGTCCGGCGCACTCGGATCGAACGGTTTCACCGAGATGAACGCCGTCATCGGCAGCCCCACGGCCTCCGGGTCGACGACCGCGGCATAGCCCCGGATGACACCCCGCTGCTCCAGCCGTCGCACCCGCTGGTGCACGGCCGACGTGGACAGCCCCGTGGCCTTGCCCAGGTCGGTGTAGCTCATCCGCCCGTCCTTGACGAGCAGCTGCACGATCTGTCGGTCCAGCTCCTCCATGGCGCTAGAACCTACAGTGCGGTTGATCTCCTCGGATACCTGAGCAGCCCAGGTCATACCCGCTTCGTGATGTGGCCGGAAGCCGACCGTCAGCCGTCCGGGGGACAAACCCGCCGCAGTGGACACCTGCACGGGGCATGTGACGAACGCCACAGGCCTCGAACAGTCTCCGTGATGTTCTCGTGATTACCGCCCAAGGGGGACGGGAAGTGCTTGCTGTGGTCGAGGCCGCAGTGCCTGATACGGCCCAGCCCGAGGGGGAGAACCCAATGCAGAGTCTTAAGCGCCCTGGTCGCACCGCACCCAAGCGGCAGCAGCTCGTCGTCGAGCCCGAGCCGGAGGGCGTCGAACCCGACGCCTTCGACGACGAACTCGACGCCTACGACACGTTCGAGATGTTCCGGGTCGTCTGCCCGGACTGCGCGCAGCCCATCGCCCTGCTGGCGGACGAGGAGGTTCTGCCGGAGCACGCGCTGTGCGCCTCGCCGTGGAACCCCTTCGGACTCACGGTCTGCGCCGGAACCGGCCGCATGGCCACGGACGCGCGCCCCGCGGACGAGTCCGCGGAACCTCAGGAGCAGGACACCGCCCTCCTGTTGACGCTCCCTCAGGGGCTCGACTGGCGGACCCAGCCTTTCTCGCACGTCGGCGGCCCCGGCTCGCGCCCCATCAGGGTCCCGGTCATGCGCCGCCAGGCGGCCTGAGCGCGGGCCCTTCCCGCCCGCTCGCTCCCGTAGCTGCCCCGCACCACGGCTCGCAGACGGCCGTGGTGCGGTTCAGTGCGCCCGGAGCCGTGCGCGGCACAGAACGAACGCCCGATTCCACCATCCGGTGACCTGTCCGGGCTTTGCCGCGTTGCCCTGGTATGACCCCCATCTCCTCAGCGACCGGGCGTCAGCGCCTCCTGTACGTCCCGCCGCCCGCAGAATCGGTTCGGCCGACTCCGCCCCGCTATCAGGACCCACCGATCTACCGCGACTTGATGCGGACCTGGGCCGAAGGCGGCCGCACCCTGCCGGGTCGGCACGACCCGGAGTGGATGCGGCTCGCGGCCCCTTGGCGGGGCCTCGACCAGTTCAGCGTCCCTCTGGACCCACGAGATGGCGGGCGATGACCATCCGCTGGATCTGATTGGTGCCCTCCACGATCTGCAGCACCTTGGCCTCGCGCATGTAGCGCTCGGCCGGGAAGTCGGCGGTGTAGCCGTAGCCGCCGAGGATCTGCACGGCGTCGGTGGTGACCCGCATCGCCGTGTCGGTGCAGTGCAGCTTGGCCATGGCGGCCTGCCTCGCGAACGGCCGGCCCGCGTCCTTCAGCCGTGCCGCCGCGAGGTAGAGCGCACGGCCCGCCTCGATCTGCGTCGCCATGTCGGCGAGCATGAACCGCAGCCCCTGGAAGTCGGCGATCGGCTTTCCGAACTGGCGCCTTTCGGCCGCGTAGGTCAGCGCCTCGTCGAGCGCGGCCTGCGCCACGCCGATCGCGCACGCGGAGATGCCGAGCCGGCCCGAGTCGAGCGACGACAGGGCGATCGCGAAGCCCTGCCCCTCCTCGCCGATGCGCCGGTCGTCCGAGACGCGGACGCCGTCGAAGTGGACCTGCGCGGTGGGCGAGCCCTTCATGCCCATCTTCTTCTCCGGCACCGCGGCGCTCAGTCCCTCCGCGTCGCCGGGCACCAGGAACGCGCTGATCCCGCGCGGGCCCTCCTCGCCGGTGCGGGCCATCACCGTGTAGAAGTCGGCGATCCCGCCGTGCGTGATCCAGGCCTTGGTGCCGGTGATCACCCATCCGTCGCCGTCCCGCACGGCCTTGGTGCGCAGGGCCGCCGCGTCCGAGCCGGAGTGCGGCTCGGAGAGGCAGTAGGCACCGAGCAGGCCACCGCCGAGCATCGCGGGCAGGTGCTCGATCTGCTGCTCCTTGGTGCCGTACGCGGCGAGCGCGTACGAGGCCAGGGAGTGCACGCTGACGCCGAGACCGACGGTGAGGCGGGCCGCGGCGAGCTCCTCCAGGACCTGGAGGTAGACCTCGTAGGGCTGGTCGCCGCCCCCGTACTCGGAGTCGTACGGCAGGCCGAGCAGGCCGGAGCGCGAGAGCAGGGTGAAGAGTTCGCGCGGGAAGCGGCCGGCGTCTTCCTCCTCGGCCGCCTTCGGGGTGATCTCCTGCTGTGCGATGTCGCGGACGAGCGAGATCAGGTCCCGGGCCTCCTCCGTGGGCAGTTGTCGGTCCACCGGCTGCGGGGCGCGGTCGGGCATGGCGACGCTCTCCTCCCTGTCGGGCACTGGCGGTCGGGCCCATGGGTGGGGGCGGCGCCGCCGGGTCGTTCTGGTGCCTGGCCGATGCTTGCAGTCCCGGGTCTCGGAAGCTGCTGACCAGCGGCTGTGCGCTGTGAGTATGCCCGATCGGAGGCATCTCGTCACCAGTTAACGACCGCTTACTTCAAGAAATGCCCGAGCGCATCCGGAGCGGCGAAATTGGTCCGAACCATTGACCCAACTGGTCTAGTCCTCCTACTGTTTCGCTCCACCGATTCACCGCGTTCATGCCAATCGGCACGCGTTCCCCTCTCCCCACGAGGAGACACCGGATGCACACCCCCCACCGTTCCCGCTTCCGGGCCATCGTGTCCGCGGCCTGTTGCGCCGTCCTCGGCGCCGGTCTGCCGGCCGGCGCGGGCACCTCCGCCACCGCGGCGACCTCGGCTCAGGAGGCCGCCGCCGGTTCGAAGGTCACTCCCGCCGCCAAGGCCGCAGGATCCAAGGTCATCGGGTACTTCACCGAATGGGGCACCTACGACCGCAAGTACTACGTGAAGAACATCGAGACGTCCGGATCCGGCGCCAGGCTCACCCACATCAACTACGCCTTCGGCAACGTCACCGGCGGCAAGTGCGCCATGGGCGACGCCTACGCAGCCACCGACTGGGCCTACACCGCCGCCGAGTCCGTCGACGGCAAGGCCGACACCTGGGACCAGCCCCTGCGCGGCAACTTCAACCAGCTGCGCAAGCTGAAGCAGAAGCACCCGAACCTCAAGGTCCTGTGGTCCTTCGGCGGCTGGACCTGGTCGGGCGGCTTCGGCGAGGCCTCGAAGAACCCGGCCGCCTTCGCCCAGTCCTGCTACGACCTGGTCGAGAATTCCAAGTGGGCCGACGTCTTCGACGGCATCGACATCGACTGGGAGTACCCGAACACCTGCGGCGCCACCTGCGACACCAGCGGCAAGGCGTCCTTCCGGAACCTGATGCAGGCGCTGCGGGCGAAGTTCGGCTCGCGGAACCTCGTCACCGCGGCGATCACCGCCGACGCCACCCCGGGCGGCAAGATCGACGCGGCGGACTACGCGGGCGCCGCCCAGTACGTCGACTGGTACAACCCGATGACGTACGACTTCTTCGGCGCCTGGGACGCCGCCGGCCCGACGGCCCCGCACTCGCCGCTCACCTCGTACTCCGGCATCCCGAAGGCGGACAACCACAGCTCGGCGACCATCGCCAAGCTCAAGGGCCTCGGCATCCCCGCCTCGAAGCTGCTGCTCGGCATCGGCTTCTACGGCCGCGGCTGGACCGGCGTCACCCAGGCGGCTCCCGGCGGCACCGCGACCGGCCCCGCGGCGGGCACGTACGAGCAGGGCATCGACGACTACAAGGTGCTCAAGACCAAGTGCCCGGCGACGGGGACGGTGGCCGGCACGGCGTACGCCAAGTGCGGCAGCAACTGGTGGAGTTACGACACCCCGGCGACCATCGGCACCAAGATGAACTACAAGAACCAGCAGGGCCTGGGCGGAACGTTCTTCTGGGAACTGAGCGGCGACACCGCAGGCGGTGAGCTGATCAAGGCGATCCGGTAGGGCGGAGAGCGGGGCGGGGCGGCGGTCCGGTGACGGCGGACCGCCGCTCCTTGTTCACGCGCCCCGGCGGGCGGGCTGCGGGGCCGGGTGGGCGGGGTCGAGTTCCTCGATCGCGCGCAGGGCGCCACCGAGGGTCTTCACCAGCAGCTCGCGCATGGTGTCGCGCGGCAGTTCGGGGCGGTCGATCCATTCGAGCGTGGCGCCCTCGACGCTGCACACCCAGGCCAGCAGGCCCATCCGCGCCAGCGAGGTGATGTCGACACGGCCGTACGCGCCCTCGGCGATGGTGGTCACGACGGCCTCGCGCACCCCGTCGCGGATGGCGTGCACCTCGGTGTCGAAGCCGACGCCGCCGCTCACGATCGTGCGGTACGCGGCCTGGTTGTGCTCGGCGTAGCGAAGATAGCTGTCGATGGTGCGCTGGACCCGGTCGACCGGGGGCAGTTCGAGACCGCTCGCCGCCAGCGTGATCAGCTCGGTGACCGAGTCCTGGATGATGGCCAGGTAGTAGCCGCGCTTGGACTGGAAGTAGTAGTAGATCAGTCCCTTGGCGACGTGCGCCTGCCGGGCGATGTCGTCCATCGACAGGGCGTCGTAGGACGTGTCGGCGAACAACCTCCGCCCGATGGCGATGAGTTCGGCACGGCGCGCCATCGAGCGCTCGGTGCCGCGGGCCCTGGGGCGCGCGGCAGGCTGGGGGCTGATATTCAATTTCGACCCTGGTCTCAACGGGCGGGGCGGGACCTCCGCAGTATGGCAGGCCTCACCCCCCGGAAGCGGGTCAGGTCACAGCAGCCCGAGCTGGGTCACGAGCATCGCGACGACCATCACGAGGGCCCAGCCCATGACGTGCTCGACGATCTTCGGGCCGTCGTCCTGAGGGCCGCCGGTACGGACGCGTGGGGCGGTGGCTGAGTGCGCTGTCATGGCTTCTCGCTGGGTCGGTGGTGCGGACGGACTCCCCCCGGAGTTCTGTCCACCTTGCCACCGGGAGTGGCTTTTGCGGCCGAGAGCTTGGTCACACGCGTACGCCCACGGCCGCCAGCGCCGTGCGCTGGGCCGCACTCGGACGCGCCGGGAAGTACAGGTAGCAGACGCCGCCGGTGCCCGAGACGACCTTGCCGGAGGCGTTGTACCGCTTGGTCCTGAGCCAGATGTTCTCCCACTCGCGCCGCCGGTAGACGCGCCGTACGGCCTCGTTGCTCTCCGAGGCCGGGTCGTTGGCGATCACGTCGCCGTCGGCGGTGAAGCCGACGACGGTCATGAGGTGCCCGGCGGTGCCGTACCCGGCACCGGTCAGCTCCTCCTTCAGGAACGACTGGGACGTTATGGCCGGGATCCCCGCGGCGATCAGCGTCTCGAGTTCGGTGAGCGAGCCGAGCCGGGTGACGACGCCCTGGAGGTCCTTGAACGTGGCCGCGTACGCGGCGTTGAACGGCCAGTTGCCGCAGCCCGCGTACTGGTAGTCGTAGGTGAACCGGGCCGCGTGGCACACCTGCGGGTCGGCGTACGCGGGATCGACCCACTCCAGCTGCCCCTCGGTGAGCCTGCCGCCCCAGTACTCGATGATCATCTGGGAGGACGTCGGGCTGCACCAGGCCTCGCCGCCGTTGTCGTACTCGGGGTACTGACCCTTGTGGGTCTCCTGCGAGTAGCGCGGTACGGCCAGCTCCTTCGCGAGGCCGGGTGCGGACGCCGGGACGGTGAACCGGTCGGGCACGTCCGAGCCCATGGCGCCGAGCCGCCACACCGTGGGCGTGGCCTTGGTGCCGGGCTTGCGGTACAGGGTCAGGCGCAGCCGGTACGAGGCCAGGCGCAGGCCGCCCGACGGGTCGTCGATCGCCAGGGTGTCGGTCCAGACGGTGCTCTTGTCGTCGCTCTGGTCGTCGACCGAGGTGCGCCGGATGTCCTGGTCGCCGGCTGCCCAGCGGCCCATCACGTACCAGGGGGTGCTGGTGCCGTCGGTGTAGGTGCCCTTGATCTCGACCTGGATCCAGGTGCCGGCGGGGGTGCGCGCGTTCCAGGAGACGATCGCCTCGGTCGCGGGGACGGCGAGCCGGTGGACGGGGGACGTCCAGGTGCCGTAGTCCCACGAGGCGGTGGTGCCGGTGTGCGGATCCGTGTAGTCGGCGGTTCCGGCGGGCTTCGCGATCACCAGGCCCGGGCGGGTGCCCGCGACGGCCCGGGTGCCCTTGGCGGTGCCGCCGTACCAGTCGCCGTAGGAGACCCAGGCCCGGTTGTCGACGGTGCGGGCCGGGACCACCCGGGCGGGGTCTGCGGTGTCGGTCGTCACGGGGACCTCGGGGTCGGCGGCCGCCGGACCCGCGCCCGCGGTGACGGCGGCGGCGACCGCGGCGGCCAGGACGGTTCTGCGGGACGGCTGTTCGGCTCTGCGCATGGCGGGGACCCCCGGATGTCGGAGTCGGGCAGGGGCGGGGCAGGTCCGCGCACGGTCGGTCGCATCCGTGCGTGCGCCACATATGAGCACAGCACGCCGTGTCGTGCCAGCACTTCGACGCGTGCCGCGCCCACCAATATTGGCGTCGACCAGTGGCACCCGCGGAGGACCCCGTCGTTAGAGTGCTGAGCGAGATGAATCCGTCCTTCCGCCCCGCACCGGGCCCCGCCGTCCGCGACCTGGCCGCCCGGGTCCGCCGCCTCTCCCCCTCCTGCGGCCCGGTCCGGCTCGTCGGCGTCGACGGGCACGCCGGGTCCGGAAAGAGTACGTTCGCCGAGCAGTTGGCCGCGGCGCTGGACGGTGCGCCGGTGCTGCGCCTCGACGACATAGCCAGTCACGACGCGCTCTTCGACTGGACCGGGCGGCTGCTGGACCAGGTGATCGAACCGCTCTCCCACGGCCGGACCGGCCACTACGCCCCTTACGACTGGCGGGCCCGCCGCTTCGGCCCGCCACGACCACTGCCGCCCGTTCCGGTGCTCCTCGTGGAGGGCGTCGGCGCGGGACGCCGGGCACTGCGCTCCCACCTGGCCCTGCTGCTGTGGATGGAGCTGCCGCGCGAGGAGGCCTGGGCGCGGGGGCGGTCGCGGGACGGGGAGGAGCAGCGGGAGTTCTGGAACGGATGGGTTCCGGCAGAGCGCCGGCATTTCGCAGACGACCCCTCGCGACCGTTCGCCGACCTTCTGGTGCGGCAGCGAGACGAGGGATATGAGGTACTGCCGGGACCTGCTGGGACCGTTGGACCGGACCAGCCCCTCACGCACGGTGACGGACCGCCCGCAGTGTGCTGAACTTGTGAAGGGCCTTGCGGGGCAACTTGCCGGAGTGCTTCAACTCGGCTTGACCGTTGGGCCGGACAGGTCTTACGTTCTCAATGTGCGGCATCGGAGCCGCCCACAGACGCGAAGCCCCCGGTTGTTCCCCCGTGATCGGGGGCTTCGTTCTGTCTTCTTCCGGTTTTCCGGCCGCCGCGGGGTGCCGAGCGCTCACCCTGGGTCACCGTCCGCGCGTGCGCCGCATCCGCTCCCACCTCGCCGAACGGCCCGTGCGGCACCCTACGGGGGCGCCGCTCCCGCAGGTACGATGCCCTCGTTGCGACCTACGGACGGTTGCTTCGCGCACTGTGCAACTCCGGTCCGTGGCACAGCGGTTCGAGCAGGGCAGCCGGCTGGGGGACGGCTCGTTGGCATACCGACGGGGGCACGGTTTGTGGGGGACGTGATGGACTTCGGCACGCAGGGCCCTCAGGCCCCGGCCGACCTCGCATGGCTGCGAGGCGTGGACGCCTACACCATGGGCGCGTATCCGCAGGCGGAGGAGGAGTTCCGCGCCGCCGTGCGGATGGACTCCGGGATGGCCGACGGCTGGCTCGGGCTGCACGCGCTGCGCGTCGACACGGCGACCGCGCTGCTGCGGATGTTCCGGCACCGGGACCGCTTCGGGGAGCAGCGCTCCCGCTACCGCCGTACGCTCAACTCCTGGTACTGGCTCGGCTGGTGGGTGCAGCCCGTGCTGGAGAGCCCCCGCGATCTGCTGCTCGCGCACGCCTCCCACTGGCTGGACGGCCGCCACGTCCCCGAGCTGGACCGGGCCCTCGCCGGGCTGCCGCCCGTGGACACCGACCACCAGGTCCGCTTCCTGCACTCCTGCCGCGCCTATCTGGTCAAGGACTGGGAGCAGCTGGTCCGCCACACCGATCCGCTGCTCGACGATCCGCTGCTCGGCATCGAGGCGGGTCTGTTCGGCGGCATGGCCCGGGTCCGCCTGGAGATGTACGGCCAGGCCGAGCCCCTGCTGTCCGCCGCGCTGATGCGCTGCCGCAGCGAGCAGCCCCAGCGCAAGGAGCTGCGTTACTGGCTGGCCCGGGCGCACGAGGGCACCGGCCGCAGCGCCGCCGCGCTCCCCCTGTACCGGGCCGTGCACCGCGTCGACCCGGCCTTCATGGACACTTCCGCCCGGCTCGCCGCCATCGCCGAGGGCGACGGATACGACGACGTCACGGACCTCGCGGCGATCACGCTCACCGGCGCGGGCCAGGACGCCGTGGACGGGCCGGACGGGTTCGATCCGCTCTTCGGCATCGAGGGGCGCGACCTGAGGCTGCCCGACCTCGAGCCGCCGATCGCTCCCCTGCCGCCGGTGACCGTCCCGCCGGTCCGCGAGAGGTCCGGGCCCACGCCCTCCCTGCCCGCCGGGCCGACCGACCCGGCGTTACTGGAGGAGGCACTCGCCGAGCTCGAGCGCATGGTGGGTCTGGAGCCGGTGAAGCGCCAGGTCAAGGCGCTGTCGGCGCAGCTGAACATGGCCCGGCTGCGGGCCGGGCAGGGTCTTCCGGTCCAGCCGCCGAAACGCCACTTCGTCTTCTCCGGCCCCTCCGGCACCGGCAAGACCACCGTCGCCCGCATCCTCGGCCGCGTCTTCTACGCCCTCGGGCTGCTCGGCGGCGACCATCTCGTGGAGGCCCAGCGGGCCGATCTGGTCGGCGAGTACCTCGGGCAGACGGCCGTGAAGGCGAACGAACTGATCGACTCGGCCCTCGGGGGCGTCCTCTTCGTCGACGAGGCCTACTCGCTGTCCAACTCGGGCTACGGCAAGGGCGACGCGTACGGCGACGAGGCCCTGCAGGTGCTGCTGAAGCGCGCGGAGGACAACCGCGACCATCTCGTGGTGATCCTGGCCGGCTACCCGGAGGGCATGGACCGTCTGCTCGCCGCGAACCCGGGGCTGTCGTCCCGTTTCACCACCCGCGTCGACTTCCCCTCGTACCGTCCGCTCGAACTCACCGAGATCGGCAAGGTGCTCGCCGCCGAGAACGGCGACCTGTGGGACGACGAGGCCCTCGACGAGCTGCGGTCCATCGCGGGACATGTGGTGGACCAGGGGTGGCTCGACGAGCTGGGCAACGGGCGGTTCCTGCGGACGCTGTACGAGAAGAGCTGCGCGTACCGGGATCTGCGGCTGTCGGTGTATCCCGGAGTGCTGGGGCGGGACGATCTGGCGACCCTGCGGCTGCCGGATCTGATGCAGGCGTACGGAGAGGTCTTGTCTGGGCGGGGGCCGCAGGATCCGTCGGCCAGGTGAGTTCGTCGGCCGCGGGTCGGTGGGGGCTGGTCGCGCAGTTCCCCGCGCCCCTGAGTGAGTGCCCTGAAGGCCGGTCGAGCTGCACCCACCTGTCTGGGGCGCGGGGAACCTCGCGACCGGCCCCCACGCGCCCGCAGCTACGGTGCTAGGTCGCCAGCACCTCTTCACCGGACCTCGGCTCGGTCAGCCGCACCTCGTGCACCTCACGATGCGCGGGATCCCGCACCTCCCCCACCAGCAGCTCCAGCACGTCCTCCAGCGCGACCAGCCCGAGGACCTTCCCGGACCCGTCGGCCACCTGGGCCAGGTGCGTCGCCGCCCGCCGCATCACCGTCAGCGCGTCGTCGAGCGGCAGCTCGGACCGCAGGGTCGTCATGGGACGCCACAAGTGCTGTGGGACGGCCCGGTCCGAGTCCTCCAGGTCGAGGACGTCCTTGACGTGCAGGTAGCCCATGAACGCGCCCTGGTCCGCGGCGACCGGGAACCTGGAGTAACCGGTACGGGCCGTGAGCTCGACGATCCGCCCGGGGGTGACCGACGGGCTGACCGTCACCAGGGACTCCCGCTTCAGCAGGACGTCCGTCACCGGGCGGGAGCCCAGCTCCAGGGCGTCCTCGAGGCTTTCGGCCTCCTCGGGGTCGAGCAGGCCGGCCTGGCCGGCGTCCTCCACCAGCCGGTTGAGCTGCTCGCTGGTGAAGACGGCCTCGACCTCGTCCTTGGGCTCGACGTGGAAGAGCCGCAGGATGCCCTGCGAGACCGCGCCGAGGGCGGCGGTGATGGGCTTGCAGAAGCGCGCGAACCAGACCAGGCCGGGGCTCAGCCACAGCGCGGCCTTCTCCGGCGCCGCCATCGCCAGGTTCTTCGGGACCATCTCGCCGATGACGAGGTGGAAGAAGACCACGGCGGCGAGGGCGATGACGTAGGTCAGCGGATGGATCATGCCTTCCGGCAGGTGGATCCGCTCGAAGACCGGCTCGAGCAGATGCGCGACCGTCGGTTCGGCGACCGCGCCGAGGGTCAGCGAGCAGACCGTGATGCCGAACTGGGCCGCCGCCATCATCTGCGGCAGCCGCTCCAGCCCGTAGAGGACCTGCCGGGAGCGGGCGGTGCCGAGCGGTTCGATCTGGCTGCGGCGTACCGAGACGAGCGCGAACTCGGCACCGACGAAGAAGCCGTTGGCGAGCACGAGCAGCGCGGCGAAGAGAAGCTGGAGCACGCTCATCGGACGGCCTCCGCCATGGAGACCACCGGGGCCGTCCGCACGAGCCGGA
Source organism: Streptomyces sp. NPDC024017 (assembly GCF_040638895.1). Classification (NCBI taxonomy): domain Bacteria; kingdom Bacillati; phylum Actinomycetota; class Actinomycetes; order Kitasatosporales; family Streptomycetaceae; genus Streptomyces; species Streptomyces sp. NPDC024017. Next base: position 68,361 of record NZ_JBEZYZ010000010.1, read on the forward strand.
CCCGTTCCGCGCGGTAGTGGCCGACCTGGCGCACCGAGAGCCGCCAGCCGGGCAGCTCCGCCTTGTCACCGACGGCCGGGATCCGGCCCAGCAGGTCGGCGATCAGGCCCGCGACCGTCTCGTACGGTCCCTCGGGCACGTCGAGGCCTATGCGCTGCAGGATGTCGACCCGGCAGCTGCCGTCGACGTCCCAGGCGGGCCTGCCGTCCTCCGGCGGCACGGCGGCCAGCTCGGGCAGGTCGTGTCCGTCGTGTTCGTCGCGGACCTCGCCGACGATCTCCTCGACGATGTCCTCCAGCGTGACCACACCGGCGGTGCCGCCGTACTCGTCGACGACGACCGCGATGGGCTGCTCGCTGCGCAGGCGGGTGAGGAGCGGCCGTACGGGCAGCGTCTCGGGGACGAGCAACGCCGGGCGGGCGATGTGGCCTACGGGGGTGCGCAGCCGGTCCTGGACGGGCACGGCGAGGGCGTCCTTGAGGTGGGCCATGCCGACGACCTCGTCGATCTTCTCCCGGTAGACCGGGAAGCGGGACAGGCCGGTGGCGCGGGTCAGGTTGACGACGTCCTCGGCGGTGGCGGAGGACTGCAGGGCGCTGACCTTCACGCGCGGCGTCATCACGTGCTGCGCGGTGAGCTCGCCCAGCGACAGGGTCCGGACGAACAGGTCGGCCGTGTCCTGCTCCAGGGCGCCGGCCCGGGCCGAGTGGCGGGCCAGGGAGACGAGTTCGCCGGGGGTGCGGGCGGAGGCCAGCTCCTCGGCGGGTTCGAAGCCCAGGGCGCGCACGAGCCGGTTCGCGACGGCGTTGAGGCCGGCGATGACCGGGCGGAACAGCCGGGCGAAGACATGCTGCGGGCCCGCGACGAAGCGCGCGACCTGCAGCGGCCTGGACACCGCCCAGTTCTTGGGCAGGAGCTCGCCGATCACCATCTGCACGGCGGAGGCCAGCAGCATGCCGACCACGACCGTGACACCGGAGACGGCTCCCTCGGGAACGCCGATCGCGGTGAACGGGCCGTGCAGCAGCTCGGCGAGCGCCGGTTCGGCGAGCATGCCGACGACGAGCGAGGTGATGGTGATGCCGAGCTGGGTGCCGGAGAGCTGGAAGGACAGTTCCTTGAGCGATTCGACGACACGGTGGGCGCGCCGGTCGCCCTCGGCGGCGGCCTTCTCGGCCTCGGGCCGCTCGACCGTCACCAGTCCGAACTCGGCCGCCACGAAGAATCCGTTGGCGAGAATCAGCAGGAACGCGGCTGCCAGGAGCAGCAGGGGGGTGGTCATGATGCCGCCGCCTCCGCACGGTCGCGGACTGGGTCCGCGCTATGTCGGCAGGGGGCGGCGCAGGTACTGCAGGACGATCCGTCCATCGCCGGAGGGGGTCACTCCTCGGTTAGCAGGAGCCTCTGCGCACCGGTCGGGCAGCAGAGGCGGAGGCGCATCCATCACGCCTCCGCCACCAGATTAATCAAGACACGGCCCGGTGCGGCAGTGGCGACCGCCCGGAGGATCCCCCGAGTCAGCCCTGATGCCGCTCGGGGCCCGCTCCGGAGTGGGCCTCGGCGAGCGCCCGCAGGGCCCGGGCATCGGCGATCGCACGCTGCTTGGCCAGGCCCGGCTGGATGCCCAGAGCAGGCAGGCTGGTGCCGTCGCTGAGGTTGAGGAACACCCAGGGGTCGCCGGGCCGGAGGGTCACCTGGAGGATCTCCGCCCACTCCAGCCGGCGCTTGTTCGTGAGATTGACGACAGTGACGCCGTCTTCGTCGACGACGACCTTGGGACGCGCCAGGAGGAGCAGGACGGCGTCCAGCAGGAGCGCCGTGAAGATGAAGCTGACGCGCTCGCCGGGGCTGAGCTGCTTCAGCAGCATCGCGACCGCCGTGATCACCACGAAGATGGCGACGGCCGCGGTGAGCAGCACCACGCGGGTGCTGCCCGGCCGGAATGTGACGGGCAGAGGGGGCAGATCGGACATCGGATCGCGCCTCTCAGAGACGGCAGGCGTGGATGGCCGTGGTCAGGATGGCCCGGGCGCCGATGTCGTACAGGTCGTCCATGATCCGCTGGGCTTCCTTGGCCGGGACCATCGCGCGGACGGCGACCCAGCCCTCGTTGTGCAGCGGGGAGACGGTCGGGGACTCCAGACCGGGCGTGAGGGCGACGGCCTTCTCCAGCTGCTCGACGCGGCAGTCGTAGTCCATCATCACGTAGGTCCGGGCGACCAGGACGCCCTGGAGGCGGCGCAGGAACTGCTGCACCTTGAGGTCGTCGGCGTCCGCGCCGGTGCGGCGGATCACGACGGCCTCGGACTGCATGATCGGCTCGCCGGCGACCTCCAGGCCCGCGTTGCGCAGCGAGGTGCCGGTCTCGACGACGTCGGCGATGACCTGGGCGACGCCGAGCTGGATGGCGGTCTCGACGGCGCCGTCGAGGTGCACGACGGAGGCGTCGATGCCGTGCTCGGCGAGGTGCGCCGCGACGATGCCCTCGTAGGAGGTGGCGATCGTCTTGCCCGTGAGGTCCGCCAGGCCGCTGATCGTGCCGGGCTTGGTGGCGTAGCGGAAGGTGGAGCGGGCGAAGCCGAGGGCGAGGATCTCCTCGGCTTCGGCGCCGGAGTCGATGAGCAGGTCCCGGCCGGTGAGGCCGATGTCCAGCTGCCCGGAGGCGACGTAGATCGCGATGTCGCGGGGGCGGAGGTAGAAGAACTCGACCTCGTTCACCGGGTCGACGATCCGCAGTTCCTTGGACTCCCGGCGCTGCTGGTAGCCGGCCTCATGCAGCATCTCCGCCGCAGGGCCGGACAGGGAACCCTTGTTGGGGACGGCGATGCGCAGCATGAGGTCGGCTTCCTTTGCGTGGTGTCGTACGGGAACGGGGTGCGGCTTACAGGTGGGCGTAGACGTCGTCGAGGGAGATGCCGCGGGCGACCATCATCACCTGGACGTGGTACAGCAGCTGCGAGATCTCCTCGGCGGCTGCCTCCTTGCCCTCGTACTCGGCGGCCATCCACACCTCGGCGGCCTCTTCGACGACCTTCTTGCCGATGGCGTGGACGCCCTTCTCGACCAGTTCTGCGGTGCGGGAAGTGGCGGGATCGCCCTGGGCGGCCTTGTGCTGGAGCTCGGTGAAGAGCTCCTCGAACGTCTTCTTGGACATGGTGACGCTCAGCCTATGCCACACGCGCCGTCCGTCAGCGCCAGGGTTCGGATACTGAGCGGAGGGTGGCCGCGGTCGCCACCGCCGCCGTCACCGCCTCGTGCCCCTTGTCCTCGTTCGAGCCCTCGATGCCGGCCCGGTCCAGGGCCTGCTCCTCGGTGTCGCAGGTCAGCACGCCGAAGCCGACGGGGACGCCGGTGTCGACGGAGACCTGGGTGAGGCCCTGGGTCACGCCCTGGCACACGTACTCGAAGTGGGGGGTTCCGCCGCGGATGACGACGCCGAGGGCGACGATCGCGTCGTAGCCGCGGCCCGCGAGGACCTTGGCGACGACCGGGAGCTCCCAGCTGCCGGGGACCCTGAGCAGGGTCGGCTCGTCGATGCCGAGGTCGTGCAGGGCGCGCAGGGCGCCGTCGACCAGACCGTCCATCACCTTCTCGTGCCACTGTGCCGCGATGACGGCGACCCGGAGGTCACCCACATTGCGTACGGACAGTTCCGGTGCACCCTTGCCGCTCACGTCTCTCCTCTGTGCTCTCTTACTGGTTGCCGCAGGCCGGCACGGTGGTCGTGTCCAGCCAGGGCAGGTCGTGGCCCATCCGGTCCCGCTTGGTGCGCAGGTAGCGGAGGTTGTGCTCGCCGGCGCTCACGGGCATCGGCACACGGGCCTTGACCGCGATGCCGTGGCGGACGAGCGCGTCGGTCTTGTCGGGGTTGTTGGTCAGCAGCCGGACACTCCGCACGCCGAGGTCGGCGAGGATCTGCGCACCGGCGGCGTAGTCGCGGGCGTCGGCCGGCAGGCCGAGTTCGAGGTTGGCGTCGAGGGTGTCGCGGCCGCGCTCCTGGAGTTCGTAGGCGCGCAGCTTGGACATCAGGCCGATGCCGCGGCCCTCGTGTCCGCGCAGGTAGACGACGACGCCCCGGCCCTCGTCCTGGATGCGGGCGAGGGAGGCGTCCAGCTGGGGGCCGCAGTCGCAGCGGGCCGAGCCGAAGACGTCGCCGGTGAGGCATTCGGAGTGGACGCGGACGAGGACGTCCTGGCCGTCGCCGATCTCGCCGTGCACGAGGGCGACGTGCTCGACACCGTCGACGGTGGAGCGGTAGCCGAACGCGGTGAAGGTGCCGTGGGCGGTGGGCAGTTGGGTCCTGGCCTCGCGGCGGACGGTGGGCTCGCTGCTGCGGCGGTAGGCGATCAGGTCCTCGATGGAGATGATCGTCAGGCCGTGCTTGCGGGCGAAGGGGATCAGCTCGGGCAGGCGCAGCATGGTGCCGTCCTCGCCGGCGATCTCGACGATCGCGCCGGCCGGGCGCAGGCCCGCGAGGCGGGCGAGGTCGACGGCGGCCTCGGTGTGGCCGTTGCGGGTGAGGACCCCGCCCGGCCGGGCGCGCAGCGGGAAGATGTGGCCGGGGCGGACGAAGTCCTCGGGACCGGAGACGCCGTCGGCGAGCAGCTGGAGCGTGGTGGCGCGGTCGGAGGCGGAGATGCCGGTGCTCACGCCGTGTGCGGCGGAGGCGTCGACGGAGACCGTGAACGCGGTCTTCATCGACTCGGTGTTGTCCTCGACCATCTGCGGGAGCTTCAGCCGGTCCAGCTCGTCGCCCTCCATGGGGGCGCAGATCAGGCCGCGGCACTCACTCATCATGAAGGCGACGATCTCGGGGGTCGCCTTCTCGGCGGCGATGACGAGGTCGCCCTCGTTCTCCCGGTCCTCGTCGTCGACGACCACGACGGGGCGGCCGGCCGCGATGTCGGCGATCGCCTGCTCGACGGGGTCGAGCGCGAAGCTCTCGACGTCGTCGGTGCCGTACAGGACAGTTGCGGCGTTCATGCCGGCGCTCCTTCCAGGGTGGGCTGCGTGGCCTGACGCGAGCGCAGCCACCAGTCGCGCAGGCCCCACAGGACGAGCGCGCCGTAGATGACGTAGACGAAGCCGGAAAAGGCGTAGCCGTTGGCGAAGTTGAGGGGCACGCCGACGAGGTCGACGAGCAGCCAGGCGAACCAGAACTCGACCATGCCGCGCGCCTGGGCGTACATGGCGACGATGGTGCCGACGAAGATGTAGGCGTCCGGCCAGGGGTCCCAGGACAGGGTCGGGTACGCCTTGAAGAGCAGCGCCACCGCGACCGTGCCCGCGGCGGCCGCCGCGGCCATCACCGCGCGCTCGCGCCAGGTGGCGAACCGGACGGCGATGTGGCCGTCCTCGCCCTGCCCCTTGCCGCGCTGCCACTGCCACCAGCCGTAGACGGCGACGAGCACGACGACCGCCTGCTTGCCCGCGCTGCCGGTCAGATGGCCGAAGAAGGCGCCGAAGAGGATGAGTCCGGCCAGGAACTGCACGGGCCAGGTCCAGATGGAGCGCCGCCAGCCGAGGGCGAGGGCGGCCAGGCCGAAGAGGTTGCCGACCATGTCGGACCAGAGGATGTGCTGGCCGAAGAGGACGAACGCCTCTGAGTTCAGCGAGTTCACCGGGTCGCCCCCTGCGCACGATCGCCCAGCATCCGCTCGACGTACTTGGCGATGACGTCCACTTCGAGGTTGACCGGGTCGCCGGGCTGCTTGTGTCCGAGCGTGGTCAGGTCGAGGGTGGTGGGGATGAGGCTGACGGTGAAGTGGTCGGGGCCGGCGTCGACGACGGTGAGGCTGATGCCGTCGACGGTGATGGAGCCCTTCTCGACCACGTACCGGGTGAGGTCCGCGGGGAGGGAGATCTTGACGATCTCCCAGTGCTCGGAGGGCTTGCGCTCCAGGATCTCGCCGGTGCCGTCCACATGGCCCTGCACGATGTGCCCGCCGAGGCGTTCGCCGACGGCCATGGGGCGTTCGAGGTTGACGCGGGAGCCGGCCTTGAGGGCGCCGAGGCTGCTGCGGTTCAGGGTCTCGGCCATGACGTCGGCGGTGAATTCGTCGCCCTCGTGGTCGACGACCGTCAGGCAGACGCCGTTCACCGCGATCGAGTCGCCGTGCTTGGCGCCTTGGGTGACGACCGGTCCTCGCAGGCGGAAGCGACAGGCGTCGTCGAGGGTCTCGACGGCGGTGACCTCGCCCAGCTCTTCGACGATTCCGGTGAACACTTCCCGGGTCCTCCTGCCTCTTCGGGCACGGACTCCGGGGCTGTCGATGACGACAGAAGATACGAGCAGGAACACCGGGGACGACGCCGGACGGAGCCCGTCACGAGGACGGACTTCTTCGGCGGCGCGCACGAATGCCCGCTCGCCGCGCACTGCCTCCCATCCGGACTTTAACCGTCGGTCCAGGAATTTCACCTGGTCAACCGGTCGCTGGAGGCGACCGGGTCGCGGACTGTAACCGCCGGTTCGGACTTTCACCGACCCCGGAGTGCGCTGCTACTGGTACAGGGCCAGTGTGCCACGCCTGATCGACATGCAAAGGGGAGGAGTGTGTGGGCTGCCTCACAGACGGTGCCTCCGTCATTCCCCAGCGCGACGAGTGCTCCAACTCCCGCACCGGTGGACTCCCTTGAGGTCCCACATTGGTACACACCTATTGACGATGTGGTCTAGTCCTTTCTAGGGTCAACGCCTGGCTCGGCTCAACCCCACTGACCGGCCCGGCGGCGGTGACGACGGCCCTTGCCCGCCGTCGGGCCTTCCCACGCCGTGCGCACGGCGCTCTGGCAGGGTGAGTCGTATGACCACGACGATCGCCGACGAGTTCGAGATCCACCGGCGCCGGATGTTCTCGCTCGCCTACCGGCTGCTGGGCTCCGCCGAGGAGGCCGAGGACGCGGTCCAGGACACGTATCTGCGCTTCAGCGGAGCCGACCGGGCCGGGATCGAGCAGCCGGCGGCCTGGCTCGCCAAGGTCGTCACGAACCTCTGCCTGAACCGGCTGACCTCCGCGCGGGCCCGCCGCGAGCAGTACGTCGGGACCTGGCTGCCCGAGCCGGTGGTCACCGGGGACGGCACGCTCGGGCCCTTGGAGTCGGCCGAGCAGCGGGACGCCGTGTCGATGGCGATGCTGGTGCTGCTGGAGCGGCTGACACCGACCGAGCGGGCGGTGTACGTGCTGCGGGAGGCGTTCGGGTACGGGCACCGGGAGATCGCGGGGGTGCTGGATCTGAGCGAGGCCAACTGCCGCCAGCTGTACCGGCGGGCCGCGCAGCGGGTGGGTGAGCCGCAGGCACGGTTCGAGCCCGCGTCCGAGCAGCAGGAGGAACTGGTCACGTCGTTCATCACTGCGGCCCGCGAGGGTGACCTGGCCGGGCTGGAGAAGCTGCTCGCGACCGAGGCGACGTGGTGGAGCGACGGCGGCGGCAAGGTCACCGCAGCGCGGTGGCCGATCGAGGGCGGGCAGAGGATCGCCCACTTCCTGGCGGGCGGGGGCCCGAAGTTCGCGGCGGGCCTGGACTTCACGCCGGTGGAGGTCAACGGGGCGACCGGGCTGGCCACCTGGGCCGGCGACACCCTGGTGGGGCTGGCGGCGTTCGAGGTGCGCGACGGGCTGGTCACGGGGGTGCGGGCCGTGGTGAACCCGGAGAAGCTGGCGTTCGCGCGGCGTCAGCTCACCCGGGCGTAGGACCGCCGGGCGCGTCTGTCACATTCCGCAGGGGGTGTTCGGTCCTAGCTGGCGTGGGGCGCTCCGTCCGGGAGCGCCGGGCGTCGGAAGGGACTGAACAGCATGACCACGATCCTGGTGACCGGCGGTACCGGAACGCTCGGCCGGCTCGTCGTCGAGCGGCTGCGCGCGGACGGGCACGAGGTGCGGGTACTCAGCCGGCACAGTGAGCCGTACGCGGTCGATCTGCGCAAGGGCGGTGCCGGGCTGGACGCGGCGGTCGCCGGTGTGGACACGATCGTGCACTGCGCGTCGTCGCAGAAGGGCGATGAGGAGGCGGCGGCGAACCTGATCAGGGCCGCACGCGGGGCGCGTGTGCCCCACCTCGTGTACGTCTCCATCGTCGGCGTCGACCGGGTGCCGTTCCGCTACTACAAGAGCAAGCTCGCGGTGGAGAGGCTCGTCGAGGAGTCGGGGCTCGGCTGGACCGTGCTGCGGGCGACCCAGTTCCACGACCTGCTGGTCATGATGCTCCAGGGGCTGTCGAAGCTGCCGGTGCTGTTCCTGCCGGCCGGCCTTCGGGACCAGCCGGTCGAGGTCGCCGAGGTCGCGGACCGGCTGGCCGAGCTGGCGGCGGGTGTGCCTGCGGGGCGGGTCGAGGACATGGGCGGGCCCGAGGTGCGGACGTTCGAGTCGCTGGCCCGCGCGTATCTCAAGGCGACCGGGCGACGGCGGGCGGTGGTGAACGTGCCGCTGTGGGGGGCGGCGTACCGGGGCTTCCGGAGCGGGGGGCATCTGACGCCGGAGCGGGCCGTGGGCACGGGGTCGTTCGAGGAGTACCTGGCGAGGCGGTTCGGGAGCGGTCAGGTGCGGGCGGAGAGCGGGCGGAGCGGGGAGCGTCGGCCGGGGGCGTAGGCACGGCACAGGGGCGGAGCGGGAAACAGTGGCCAAGGGGCCCAGACACCCGGGCGGAGCCGGAAACAGCGGCCACGGGCCCAGGCACCCGGGTGTGACAGCCAGGGCGTCGCTCCCTACCAACCCGGGGACGGCTGCGGCAACCGCTCCCCCGGCGTGAACAGTTCCTCCTGGGCGCGGTCCCGAGCCGTCAGCAGCGCGCCGCGCAGGACCGCGCCGCCACCCAGGGCGGTCGTACGTACCTCCGTCGGCAGCGGTGTCATCCGGGCGATGCGGTCCCGCACGCGTGCGGCGAGTTCCTCGCCGCCGGCCTCACCGACCTCACCCCCGAGCACCACGCACCCGGGGTCCAGGATCGCGACCACCGACGCGACTCCGACGGCCAACCGATCGGCGAGGGCGTCGAGGAAACGGGCGGCGGGCGGGTGCTCCTCGGGGGATCCGGGCACCGGACCGGCCGCGGCTCCCTCCTCCCGGATCTGGGCCACCGCCCCCCGCACCACACCGGCCGCCGCCCGCACGACCCCCACCTGCGACACCCCCTGCCCCGGCTCCACCGGCACCCCGTACTCGGCGGCGAGCTCCACGACCGCCGCCGACGAGGCCAGCGAATGGAAGCCGCCCTCGCAGTCCGTCGAGGACGGCAGCGCGGTGGTGCCCGGGACGGGAAGGAAGCCGATCTCGCCGGTGCCGCCGGAGGCGCCGCGCCGGAGGGCGCCGTCGAGGACGACGGCCGCTCCCGTTCCGTGGCCCAGCCACAGCAGGACGAACGTGTCCCGGTCCCGGGCCGCCCCGTCGCGCTGCTCGGCCACCGCCGCGAGGTTGGTCTCGTTCTCCACGCTGACGCGGGCCTCGGGCAGGCGCTCCTGGAGGGTGGCGACGAACCGGCGGTGCCACTCCGGCAGCCCGGTGGAGTCGCGGAGTTCGCCGCTGGACGGGTCGATCAGGCCGGGCGCCCCGATCCCCACGGTGTGCAGGCGGCCGGCACCGGCCTCCTTCGCCACGTGCTCGACCAGCGTGACCGCCTGCTCCACGGCGGGGCCGGTCCCCGTGTCGCCCCCGATGGGCACCGACGCCTCGGCCAGCACCCGCCCGACCAGGTCCGCGACGGCCACGGAGACGCCTTCGGTGCGGACGTCGAGGGCGGCCAGGTGCGCCCGGTCGGCGACGATGCCGTAGACCTTCGCGTTGGGGCCGCGCCGCTGCTCCCCCGCTTCGCCGACGACCGCGATCAGTCCGGCGGCGGTGAGGCGTTCGACGAGGTCGGCGACGGTCGGCCGGGACAGACCGGTCAGCTGCTTCAACTGCCCTGCCGTCAACGGGCCTTCCTGCTGGAGCAGACGCAGGGCGAGCCGGTCGTTGATGACCCGGGCGGTGCTCGGGGATGCGGGCATGCCGGGATCCTTCCAGATCGGCGGGCCGTCGGCCGTGGCCCGCCGGTAAACCCTCTTATTATCAGGCAGGGTTCCTGATAGTTTACGCCCGCACCGGACACGAGCACGGCAGAGACCTGGAGGGGGACCGCAGAATGGGCAACGTGGTCGACGAACAGCGCGAGGTGAAGCGGTCCCGGTACGCCGTGGCCGCCGTCTTCGCCGTGCACGGCGCCGTGACCGGCTCGTTCGCGACCCGGGTGCCGTGGATCCAGGACCACGCGGACGTGAGCGCGGGCCAGTTGGGGATCGCGCTCGCCTTCCCCGCGCTCGGCGCGTCCGTGGCGATGCCTCTCGCCGGCAGCATCAGCCACCGCTTCGGTGCCCGCAACGCGCTGCGCGGGCTGATCGCCCTGTGGACGCTGTCGCTGGTCCTGCCGTCCCTCGCCCCGAACCTCATGACGCTCTGCCTGGCCCTGTTCACCTACGGCGCGACGGCGGGCATGGCGGACGTGGCGATGAACGCGCTGGGTGTCGAGGTCGAGAACCGTCTCGGCCGGTCGATCATGTCCGGCCTGCACGGCATGTGGAGCGCGGGCGCCCTGATCGGCTCGGCGGCCGGCACGCTCGCCGCGCACCTCGGCTCGGACGCCCGGCTGCACCACGTCCTGGCCGCCGGGGTCCTCACCGTCGTCGGCGTGCTGTCCTGCCAGTGGGTGCTCGACCTGCAGCCCGCCGAGGACGAGGAGCCGCCGCCGCGCTTCGCGCTGCCGCCCCGCTCGGCGCTGCTCATCGGCGCGATCGGGTTCTGCGCGGTGTTCGCGGAGGGCGCCAGCCTGGACTGGTCGGCGGTCTATCTGCGCGAGCAGCTGGAGACCTCGGCCGGACTCGCGGCGGCGTGCACGACGGGCTTCACTCTGACCATGGCCGTCGCCCGGCTTGCCGGTGACAGGGTCGTGGACCGCTTCGGCGCCGTGCGGACCGTGCGGGCGAGCGGTGTGTTCGCCGTCCTCGGCGGGCTGCTGATCGTCGTCGCGGACCATCCGGCGGTGGCCATGAGCGGGTTCGCGCTGATGGGGCTCGGCATCGCCGTCGTGGTGCCGCTGTGCTTCGCCGCGGCCGGCCGCAGCGGGTCCAACCCGAGTCTGGCCATCGCGGGCGTGGCGACCATCACCTACACCTCGGGCCTGATCGCGCCGAGCGCGATCGGCATGCTGGCGCAGGCGACCAGCCTGATGGTGTCGTTCTGCCTGGTCACCGCGCTGTCGTGCGGCCTGGTGGCGTTCGCGGGCGTGCTCCGCCCCGGCGAGCGGACGAAGATCGGCCGGACGGACGCGGCGGTCCCCGACCCGCGGCCCTGAACGGACCCGCCCCCGTCATCAGCACGGTGGGCGCACCCCGACAATGGTCCGGACACTCGCACGCTCGACGAAAGCGAAACCGCACCATGGATCTCGGCGTCCGCTGGAAACTGCACGGCGACGGACGCACCCCGGCGCCCGGCGCGGTGGTCCGCCCCGACGAGCGGCTCTCCTGGCCCCGCACGGCCGGACTCGGCGCCCAGCACGTGGTGGCCATGTTCGGCGCGTCCTTCGTGGCCCCGGTCCTGATGGGCCTGGACCCGAACCTCGCGATCATGATGTCGGGCGTCGCGACCGTCGTGTTCCTGCTCGCTACCCGCGGCAGCGTGCCCAGCTACCTGGGCTGCTCGCTGTCCTTCGTCGGCGTGGCGGCGGTCATCCGGGCGCAGGGCGGCAGCAGCGCGACCGTGACCGGAGCGGTGTTCGTCGTCGGGGGCGCGCTGTTCCTGGTGGGGCTCGCCGTGCGGCGGTTCGGGGCGCGGATCATCCACGCCGCGATGCCGCCGGTCGTGACCGGCGCCGTGGTGATGCTGATCGGCTTCAACCTGGCGCCGGTGACGGCCTCGACGTACTGGCCGCAGGACCAGTGGACGGCCCTGCTGGTGATGCTGTTCACCGGTCTGGCGGTCGTCTGTCTGCGGGGCTTCTGGTCCCGGATCGCGATCTTCCTGGGACTGGTCTTCGGGTACGGCATCTCCTGGGTGTTCGACCTCGTCTTCGGCAAGATCCACTCGGTGGACGCGAGCGGCAAGCTGACCGACCACTGGCGGCTCGACCTCTCCGGCGTGGGCCGGGCCGACTGGATCGGGCTGCCGACCCTGCACGCCCCGTCCTTCGAGTGGTCGGCGATCCTGGTCGCCCTGCCGGTCGTCATCGCACTGGTCGCGGAGAACGCCGGGCACGTGAAGGCGGTCGGTGAGATGACCGGCGACTCGCTGGACGACAAGCTCGGCACGGCGATCGCGGCCGACGGCGTCGGCTCGATGCTGTCCACCGCGGTCGGCGGCCCGCCCAACACCACGTACTCCGAGAACATCGGCGTGATGGCCGCGACCCGCGTGTATTCGACGGCCGCGTACTGGGCCGCGGCCGGCTTCGCCCTGCTGTTCGGCATCTGCCCGAAGTTCGGCGCGGTCGTGGCGGCGATCCCGGGCGGCGTGCTCGGCGGCATCACCGTCATCCTCTACGGCATGATCGGCCTGCTCGGCGCGCAGATCTGGCTCAACGCCAAGGTGGATCTGCGCAATCCGCTGAACCTGGTCCCGGCCGCCGCGGGCATCATCATCGGCGTCGGCAACGTCTCCATGAAGTTCACGGACACGTTCTCGCTGAGCGGCATCGCCCTCGGCACGGTGGTCGTCATCACCGGCTACCACGCCCTGCGGGCCTTCGCCCCGGCCCACTTGAAGACGCAGGCGCCGCTGCTGGACGAGGGCACCTCCTCCTACGACGACGCCAAGTCGTAGGCGTACGACGCCGTGAACGTCCCCGGCCTGCCCTTGCAGCCGTCCGACTCCCCCGGCAGCTTCACCCACAGGTAGGCGTCGATCCGGGACTCACCGGTGCTCAGGGTCGGGGTCCGGCCGAGCCCCCGGCCCGCCGGGTCGCACCACTCGCCGTCGGCCGGGGCGCCGTTGCCGTTGCGGCTGGTGTCGATGACGGCGCCGAGGCCGGCCGGGCCGCCGAGCGCGTCGAGGACCCGCCGGTCGTAGGCGACCTCGTCGGCGGTGGTGTGGAAGTTGGAGACGTTGCTGAAGATGCCGTCGGAGGACTCGGGCGAGGCGGCGCCCGCCTGCCTGAGCCAGGCCGCCTGTCGGCCGGGCGCGTTCCAGCCCGAGTGCCCCGCGTCGAAGTACACACGGGCCCGGGGGTTGGCGGCCTTCAGCACGCGGCCGGCCCGGGCCAGGGAGGCGAAGCGGTCCGCGCGTTCACCGGCGGAGAGGCACGCGGACTGGGCGACCGAGTCCGGCTCCAGGACGACGATGACCTCGCCGGAGCCCAGCCCGGCCGCGAACCGGTCGATCCAGGCGTCGTAGGCGTCCAGGTCGGGCGCCCCGCCCTGGGAGTGGCCGCCGCAGTCCCGGCCGGGAACCGCGTACGGCACGACGACCGGCACCCGGCCCAGCGCGGCACCGCCCGACGTCACCGCGGCGACCCGGGCGGTGACGGTCTGCGGTGAGTAGTCGGCGAACCAGACGGCCGCGGGCTGCTCGGCGATACGGGACGCGATGACCGCGTGCCGGGGGTCGCCGGAGTGGGAGCGGACCCAGTCGAGCACCTGGGAGTCGGGGTGGCGGTAGAGCCGTCCGGCCGCGGTGCTGGTGCGCTCCGGCCTCTTGGCGGTCCTCGACGGCGTGGGGCTCTGCGTCCGTCGCGCGGACGGAGAGGGCGAGGGGGAAACGGACTCGGTGGTGGCCGGCGCGGACGGCGACGGCACGGCCGGCAGGGGCGCCAGGCGGGGCGAGGCCGACACCTCGGGGGGCCGGGCCTGGTCCGGGGCCCGTTTGTCGTCGAACGCGGACAGGACGCCCGCGACCGCGCCGGCGGCGACCACGACGGAGGCCGCCACGACCATCGCGCCGCGCCGGGCGGCGCGCCTGCGCCCGGCCCTGCGGGCGGCCAGGCGTTGCGCACGCGAGCCTGACACGGTGCTGCTCCCCCTCCCCCTGCGGCGGGCGGTGTTCCCCCGTTTCGGGGAAGCGCCGGGCCCGCCGGCACTCCCGCCAGCCTAGAGCTGCGACTCTGCCCGCATGCCGCGATGCGAACAACTCCCCCCAGCCGTGGACACTCCGGTCGACGCAGTCATCTCCCGTATGCGCGCCCTCGACGCGGCGCTGCATCCGCGGGACGGGGTCGCAGTCTTCAACCGCGTCTACCTCGCGGTGACGGAGGCGGTGGACCGGTACGTCGACACCGGGCGGTTCGTGGACGCCCACGCCGCGATCACGCTGGACGTGCGGTTCGCGCAGCGGTACCTGGCGGCCGTCGAGGCGGTGGCGGACGAGCGGCGTCCGCCCGCCTGCTGGCGGCCGCTGTTCCAGTTCCGCCGCCATCCCGGGGTACGGCCGTTGCAGTTCGCGCTGGCGGGCATCAACGCGCACATCGGGCACGATCTCGCGCTGGCCGTCGTGGACACCTGCCGTACGCTCGGCTGCGCTCCCGTCGATCTGGAGGACGAGTTCGACATGGTGGGCGATCTCCTCCTCTCGCTGGAGGAGCGCATCCGCGAAGAGCTGATGCCGGGCCCCGACCTGTTCCGGATCGCCGACCCGCTGGCCCACCTGCTCGGCTCCTGGAGCCTGGACCGCGCCCGGGACGCCGCGTGGACGGCGGCCCGGGCCCTGTGGGCACTGCGTGAACTCCCCGATGTCGCGGGTGAGTTCACCGACCGCCTGGACACGGCGGTGGGCTTCGCGGGGCGCATGCTGCTCACACCCCTGACCGAGCCGGGGGTGTGGCAGAGCGACAGGCCCTAGTCCTCCGGCAGCTCGACGGGCGCGATCTCGTCGTAGACGTCGCCGGGGCCCGGGTTGGTCGGGTCGGTCGTGCCGCCGAGGTGGTGCATGACGCCCCAGACCGCGTTGAGGGCGGTCTGGATGGCGCCCTCGGCCCAGCCGGCCGTCCAGGAGATGTCGTCGCCGGCGAGGAAGATGCCCCGCTTGTCCTCGGGCAGCCGGTCCTGCATGAAGTGCGTGAACAGGCGCCGCTGGTAGCGGTAGTGGCCGGGCAGGTTGGCCTTGAACGCGCCCATGAAGTAGGGCTCGTTCTCCCAGGAGACCGTCACCGGGTTGCCGATGATGTGCTTGCGGATGTCGACCTTGGGATAGATCTCGCCGAGCGACTTCAGCATGACCTCCATCCGCTCGTTCGCGGACAGCGGCAGCCACTTCAGGCTGTCGTCGCACCAGGTGTAGGAGAGGCAGATGACGGCGGGCTTGCCCGGACCGTCGTCGAGCAGGTAAGTGCCGCGCGTCATACGGTCGGTGAGCGTCATCGACATGACGTCCCGGCCGGTCTCCTCGTCCTTGTCCAGCCAGAAGGGCCGGTCGACAGGAACGAACAGCTTGGAGCTCTCCATGTAGTGGGTGCGCTCGATCGCCGTCCAGTGGTCGATCGGGAAGAGCGAGTCGTCGCAGGCGATCTTCGACAGCAGCATCCAGGACTGGGCGGTGAAGATCGCCGCCTGGAAGGTGCGGATGTCGCCGTCCGCGTCGGTCACCGTGATGCGGTTGCCGGCAGTGCGGTGCAGTCGGGTCACGGCCGGGCGGGGCTCGCCGCCCTCGTGCAGGCTCGCGAGCGAGGTGCCCTGGGCCCAGTGGACGATCTTCTGCGGCTCGCGCTCCCACAGGCGCAGCGGCAGCTGCTGGGAGCCGCCGACGATGCCGCGGTGGTGGTCGTCGGCCTCGGTGTAGACGACGCGCAGGATCTCCAGGATGGAGTTGGGGAAGTCGGTGTCCCAGCCGCCCGTGCCGAAGCCGACCTGCCCGAAGATCTCGCGGTGCCGGAAGGACTTGAACGCCTCGGAGTCGCAGAGGAAGCCGTAGAAGGTCTGGTTGTCGAGCTTCTCGACGAGCCGGGACCAGATCTCGCGGATGCGCGGCACGTCCCGCTCGCGCAGGGCGCGGTTCATGTCGGAGAAGTCGGCGCCCTCCTCCAGGCAGCGGTTCCACGCCTCGGCGACGTCCCGGTAGACCTGGGGCAGGTCGCCGACCGTCTCGGCGTAGTGCGACTCGCCCTTGAGGTCGACGACGGTCGACGGGGTGGCCTCGGCGAGGGGGTTGGGGAACGGCCGCGTCTCAAGGCCGACGAGGTCGATGTAGTGCTGCAGGGCCGTGGAGGACGGCGGGAAGCGCATCGCGCCCATCTCGGCGGTGAGGGACTCGTCGCACCCGTCGAAGCCCACCGTCCGCAGCCGGCCGCCGATCTGGTCGGCCTCGTACACGACCGGCTTGAGGCCCATCTTCATCAGCTCGTAGGCGGCGACGATGCCGGACAGGCCGCCGCCGATGACCGCGACCTCCGTGCCGTGCCCGGTCGCGGGTATCTGCCCGAGGCCCGCCGGGTGGGCGAGGAAGTCGTCGTACGCGTACGGGAAGTCCGGGCCGAACATGGTGATCGGCGGCTGCTGCGCGTCAGCGTGCTCGACGGCGTTGGGCACGGTGGACGTCATGGGGTACGGACTCCTTGCACGGGTACGAACGGGGCGGTTCAGGTTCAGGGGGTTCAGACGAGCGGGCCGTACAGGCCGGGCCGCCGGTCCCGCAGATACGGGTTGTTCTCGCGCGACGCGGCGAGGAAGGCCGGGTCGACGTCCGCGAGCACGAGTTCCTCGCCGCGTCCGGCCCGGGTCCGGGCGACCCCGTCGGGTCCGGCGAGCGTGGACAGCCCGACGAACTCGAACTCGCCCTCCCGGCCGACCCGGTTGACGTACGCGACGTACATCTGGTTCTCGAAGGCGCGCACCGGGATCATCGACTCGGCGACGAACTGGAACGGGTGCATCTGCGCGGTCGGGACGACGAGCAGGTCGGTGCCGGCCAGGGCGTGGGCGCGGACGTTCTCCGGGAACTCCACGTCGTAGCAGATCAGGATGCCGACCCGGAGGCCGTCGATCTCGGCCTGGACGACGGGCAGGTCGCCCGGTGTGAAGTGGTCGCGCTCGAAGCAGCCGAAGAGGTGCGTCTTGCGGTGGTTGGCGAGCCGGGTGCCGTCGGCGGAGATCAGCTGGGCTGAGTTGAACACGGCGTCGCCGGCCCGCTCGGGGTAGCCGTAGGCGATCGCCAGGCCGTGGCGCGTCGCGATCTCGGCGACGGCGTCCGCGCAGTCACCGTCGGCGGGCTCGGCGAGCCGGCCGATGTCGTCGCCGATCGCGTACCCGGTGAGGAACAGCTCGGACGTGACCAGCAGCCCGGCGCCCGCGGCGGCGGCCCGGCCCGCGGCCTCGTCGAGGACCTTCAGGTTCTCGACGGTGGAGCCGGGCCGGCCGGAGCTCTGGAGCAGGGCGGTGCGCATGCGTGTTCCTCACCGGACGGAAGGGTGGTTGGAGGGGCCACATAGACGGTACGGGCGGCTGACCAGGGCGGACAAGAAGGAGCCGTTGCGCGCCGGTGAACGGTTCGTTGCGTGCGCGCGGGGCAGCGCGGCGATTCGTTGCGCGCCTCGGGTCGGACCCCGGCTCCTCCTCGGAGCGCAGCTTCCGTGCGGTCTCCCCCGCCGCCCGGCGGAGACGGGGTCCCGCCCTGGGCGCGATGTTCTCTGCCCTCCGCGCCGGGAGAGTAAGGGCTGTCCACTCGACCTGCGGAAAGGAACGAAATGAAGCGCCGTACGAAGATCGTCGTGCTCGGCTCCGCCCTGCTGCTCACGGCCGGGGCGGCCTCGGCCGCGACCGCGTCGGACGCACCTCGGCCGCGTGAGGCCGCCGCGCTCACCGGCGAAGCCAAGCTGTACCGCTCGGCCGGGGACGACATCACGTTCTCGTTCGACGCGCATCTGGCGGCGGAGGACACCTCCGACCCGACGAAGGCCACCGGCACCTTCGAGTTCAGCCACTACCTGAACGGCGAGGGCGCCCGGGCGAAGGCGAAGGTCGACTGCCTGCTGACCGGCGGCAAGGTGGCCGTCGTGTCCGGCGTGATCACCGACTCCGACCTGCCGGGCGCCGAGGGCAAGCGGGTCGGCGTCACCGTCCACGATGCCGGCCGGCACGACCGCCTCGGCTACAGCTGGGCGTCCACGGGCAGCCCCGTCGACACCAAGGAGCTGCCCAAGTGCGTGAGTTCCGCCCCCTTCGAGAAGGTCGAGAAGGGGACGGGCGACTTCACCGTCGTGCCCTGGCAGCCCGACCTCTAGCCAGCGCGAGCGCCGTCACCAGATAGGGGATCGCCAGCACCGCGAAGACGGTGCCGTGGGCCATGTCCGTGCCGAGCAGCGCGTACACGCCGAACGCGGCGACCGTGGCCAGCTCGGTGCCCAGGCCCGCCACGGAGGTGAGCGTGGCCCGGCGGGACTCGTCGATGCGGTGCTGGAGACGGACGTCGGCGAGCACTTCGGCCAGCTGGAACCCCGCGAAGGCGAGGCTCACGAGGCCGACGCCGGGCAGGGAACGGGCCATGGCGCCCGCGGCCAGGGCGAGGGCGGAGCCGGCGAGCAGCAGCGCGAGCCCGGTCGTGCCGAGGCGTTCGGCCGGTCCGGTCAGGAGGCTGCCGGCGGTGACGCCCGCCCAGATCAGCATGATCAGGTAGGGCACCGTCGCCTCGGCGACGCCGATGTCCCGGACCAGCAGCGGGGTGTACTCGTCGAGCGCGCCCCACACCGCGGCCACGGCGGGGACCAGTAGCAGGGCGCCGCGCACCGACCGGTTTCCGCGGACCTCGGCGAGTCCGGCCCGCAGGGTCGACGTCCAGCTGTCGTCGGCGCTCTCCGTCCGCACCCGGTGCTCCGGGAACCGGGTCGCGACGAGGGCGGTCAGCACACAGGCCAGGAAGCTCGCGGCACCGACCGCCGTGTAGCCGCCCTGGGCGAAGACGGGCCCCGCGAGGCCGGTGGCGGCCACGGTGCCCAGCAGGCGCGCGGCGCGGGCCCGGCCCATGACCCGCGCGTAACGGTCGGCGGCACCGAGCCGGTCCAGCTCGTCGTAGACCAGTGCTTCCAGCGCGCCGGAGCCGAGGGCCCCGCCCGCACCCCACAGGACGAAGCCGGCCGCGAAGGCCCCGTACGACGGGACCGCCACCCACAGCGCGAAGCCGGCGGCGGTCAGCAGCGGGCCGATCCACAGCAGCCTCCGACGCGACATGGCGTCGGCCCAGGCGCCGGAGGGCACTTCCAGCACCACCGACGTGATCGACCACAGGGCGAACAGGGAGGAGATCTGCCAGAGCGACATGCCGGTGTCGGCGAACAGCAGCGCGTACACCGGGTAGAGCAGGACGAAGTCGTCGAGGAACGCGTAGCCGTACAGCGTGCCCGTCAGCCGGCGGACAGCGGTCGCGGGCACGCGCGGAGGTGAGAGTGTCATGGGGCCTTCCCGAAAGGACTGTTCGGACGCCGGGGGTACGGCGGCCGAGGCGGTCCTCGGGAGGCACGGCTGGTGGATCAATGTCGCCAGGTCATGACACCCAGGTTAGGTGTGTCGCCCGGATCGGGCCACGGACTTACGTGGGTGAACCCGACGAGAAGCGCCGCAGCAGCGGCGAGAGGACGAGCACGGACTTGGTCCGCTCGACGAACGGCTCGCCGGCGATCCGCTCCAGGACCCGTTCGAAGTGGCGCATGTCGGAGGCGAAGACCTGGGCGATCGCGTCCGCGTCCCCGGTGACGGTGGACGCGGCCACGACCTCCTGGTAGCGCTCCAGGCCCCGCTGAATGGTCTCCGGGGAGGTGTTGCCCCGGCAGTAGATCTCGACGAACCCCTCGGTCTCCCAGCCGAGGGCGCCCGGGTCCACCCGTACGGTGAAGCCGGTGATGGCTCCGGTGGCCCGCAGCCGGTCTACGCGCCGTTTCACGGCGGGCGCGGACAGGCCGACGATCTGGCCGATGTCGGCGTAGGAGCGGCGGGCGTCCTCGGCGAGGGCGTGCACGATGCGTTCGTCGAGATCGTTCAGCACAGTGGGTTGATCACTTTTCGGATGGCGCGAGTCGGGATCGGCGGTAGCCGTACCCGAAGTAGAACACGAGACCGGCGGCCATCCAGACACCGAAGACCACCCAGGTCACGGTCGACAGACTGCCCATCATCCAGATGCAGAAGGCGAAGCCCAGCGCCGGCAGGACCGGGGAGAGCGGCACCCGGAAGGTGCGGGGCAGGTCGGGCTTGGTCCGGCGCAGCACCACGACGGCCACGTTGACGAGGGCGAAGGCGAACAGGGTGCCGATGCTGGTGGCGTCGGCGAGCTGCCCGAGCGGGATCGCGGCGGCCAGGACACCGCAGAACAGGGACACGATCAGGGTGTTGGCGCGGGGGGTGCCGGTCTTCGGGTGGACCTTGGCGAACACCTTCGGCACCAGACCGTCGCGGGACATGGCGAACAGGATGCGGGTCTGGCCGTACAGCACGGTCAGCACCACGCTCGCGATGGCGATGACGGCGCAGAACGCCAGCAGCGTGCCCCAGAAGGTCTGTCCGGTGACCTCGCGCATGATCTGAGCGAGGGCGGCCTCGGAGTCGGTGAAGTTCTTCCAGGGCTTCGCGCCGACCGCGACGGCCGCGACGAGGACGTACAGCGCGGTGATGATGACCAGCGACAGCATGATCGCGCGCGGCAGGTCGCGCTGGGCGTTCTTCGCCTCCTCACCGGCGGTGGAGGCGGCGTCGAAGCCGATGTAGGAGAAGAACAGCGTGGCGCCGGCCGCGCTGACACCGGCCATCCCGAGCGGCATGAAGTTCTCGTAGTTGCCGGAGCGGAAGCCCTGGACGCCGATGGCGCAGAACAGCACCAGTGCGGCGATCTTCACGATGACCATGACGGTGTTGGCACGGGCGGACTCACGGGCGCCGCCCAGCAGGAACGCCATCGCGAGCAGTACGACGATCAGCGCCGGCAGGTTGAACACGCCGCCGTCGCCGGGCGGGGCGGACAGGGCGGCCGGGATGGTGACGCCGATGGTCCCGTCGAGCAGTTCGTTGAGGTACTCGCCCCAGCCGACCGCGACGGCCGCGACCGACACGCCGTACTCCAGGACCAGGCACCAGCCGCATATCCAGGCGATCAGCTCGCCCATCGTTGCGTACGCATACGAGTACGAGGAGCCGGAGACCGGGATGGTGCCGGCCAGTTCGGCGTAGGACAGGGCCGAGAACAGGGCGGTGAGGCCGGCGATGACGAAGGAGAGCGTGACGGCCGGGCCGGCCTTGGGGACGGCCTCGCCGAGGACGACGAAGATGCCGGTGCCGAGGGTGGCACCGATGCTGATCATGGTGAGCTGCCACAGCCCGAGGGTGCGGCGCAGCGACCCTCCCTCGCCCTGGCCACCCTCATCGACCAGGCGTTCCACGGGCTTGCGGCGCATGAGGCGCGCGCCGATGCCGGGGGGCGCGGGGGCGGCTGTCTGGCCTGGGTTCTGCGGGGGTGCGCCTTGGTCGAGCACGCGCTGGCTCCTTTTCGCTGCCGGTCAGGGCGGCAGGGACCGCGGGCGCCCTTGAGCAGGGACCCACCGAGCGGAGTCCCCGCCACGCCACGTACGAGGCGACAGCCTACGAGCAACGGCGTTGCTGTCGAAATGCAGCAACCTTGCGCGTACCTGCAAGATCATTGCGTTCCGCGGGACTGGGCGGGTGTTCGTTGCGGGGCGGCTGTCGACCGTTGCACAGGGGCCGTCACAGGGCCTTCACGAGGAACACGCAGGGGTCGGCCCGCTCCTGCCGTATCCCGTCGGGGTCCAGGTGGGCCCAGCGGTCGAGGTACGCCACGGTGGGCAGGTATCCGAGCCGGGCGTAGAGCGCCGCCGCGCGGGGGTTGCCGTCCCCGACGCCGAGGCCCATGACCTCGATCCCGCGCTCGCGCGCCAGCCGCTCGGCGGTGTGCACCAGGGCGGTGCCGATGCCGTGGGAGCGGAGCGGGGCGGGCCAGACGAGGAGACCGTTGATCTCCGGGCAGCCGGGCTGCGCGGCCCGCACCTCGGGCGCCTCGCACCCGGTCCAGCGGACCTCCGCGTGGCCCACCGGCCTGCCCTCCAGCCACGGGATCAGATACGTGCTCTCCTCTGCCCGCTGCCGCGCGAAGCGGGCCGCATGGCTGCCGTCGGCGCTGTGCGACGGCATGTGGCGCTCCAGCTCCTCGACGTCCTCGGCCCTGCACTCGGCGATCTCCATGCGCCGACGGTAGGCCCGCGCACGCGAAACGGCCCCCGATTTTCCCGCTGGGCGGGTCGACGGGGGCCGTACGACGGGGTGTCGGGGCCGTCAGCTCCAGCTGGCGTGCAGGGGCTTGCCCTCCGCGTAGCCCGCGGCGCTCTGGATGCCGACGATCGCCTTCTCGGCGAACTCCTCCAGGGAACCCGCACCGGCGTAGGTACAGGAGGAGCGGACGCCCGCGATGATCGAGTCGATCAGGTCCTCGACGCCCGGGCGGGCCGGGTCGAGGAACATGCGGGAGGTGGAGATGCCCTCCTCGAACAGCGCCTTGCGGGCGCGGTCGTACGCCGACTCCTCCGAGGTGCGGTTGCGCACGGCACGGGCGGACGCCATGCCGAAGGACTCCTTGTACGGGCGGCCCTGGGCGTCGTGCTGGAGGTCGCCCGGGGACTCGTAGGTGCCCGCGAACCAGGAGCCGACCATCACGTTGGACGCACCGGCCGCGAGGGCCATGGCCACGTCGCGCGGGTGGCGGACACCGCCGTCGGCCCAGACGTGCTTGCCGTACTTCTTCGCCTCGGCGGCGCACTCCAGGACGGCGGAGAACTGCGGCCGGCCGACGCCGGTCATCATGCGCGTGGTGCACATGGCGCCGGGGCCGACACCGACCTTGACGATGTCCGCGCCGGCCTCGATCAGGTCGCGCACACCCGCGGCGGCGACCACGTTGCCCGCGACGATCGGCACCTGCGGGTCGAGGTCGCGCACCAGCTTCAGGGCGCTGATCATCGACTCCTGGTGACCGTGCGCCGTGTCGATGACGAGCGCGTCGACGCCCGCGTCCAGCAGCTCCTGGGCCTTGCCCGCGACGTCGCCGTTGATGCCGACCGCGGCGGCGATGCGCAGCCGCCCCTGCGCGTCGGTGGCCGGCTGGTAGAGCGTGGCGCGCAGGGCGCCCTTGCGGGTCAGGATGCCGGCGAGCGTGCCGTCCTGGTTGACCGCGGGGGCGTAGCGGCGGTTGGCGTGGTCGAGGGTGTTGAAGGCCTCGCCCGGGTCCTGGTCCGCGTCGATGAGCAGCAGGTCCCGGGACATGACCTCGGCGAGCTGCGTGAAGCGGTCGACGCCGGAGAGGTCGGAATCGGTGACCACGCCGATGGGCTTGTGGTTCTCGTCGACGACGACACCGGCGTTGTGCGCCCGCTTGGGCAGCAGCCCCAGCGCGTCAGCGACGGTCTGGTGCGGGGACAGGATGATCGGGGTGTCCAGCACCAGATGGCGGCTCTTCACCCAGGAGACGACCTCGGTGACCACCTCGATCGGGATGTCCTGGGGTATCACCACGAGGCCGCCGCGGCGGGCCACAGTCTCGGCCATGCGGCGGCCGGCGATGGCGGTCATGTTGGCGACGACGAGCGGGATGGTGGTGCCCGTGCCGTCCGGGGAGCTGAGGTCGACGGCCTGCCGCGAGCCCACCGAAGAGCGGCTCGGCACCATGAAGACGTCGTCGTACGTCAGGTCGTACCCGGGCTGGATGTCATTGAGGAAACGCACGTGCTGCACATCCCAGTCGATCAGAGGTGACCCCCGAACCGGTCGGCCAGGGGGAAAGAGCACGTACTTCATTCTCCCACGCCGGATGCCCCAACCATCCCCAGCGGATCATCCAGGCTGGTCAGGGGGCCTCTCGGAGGATTCTCCAAGGCCGAGTGTCACGAACAGCCCCGGGCCCCGGTCCGTGGCCTCGGCGAAGATCTCCTCGGCGACCTGCCACTCGTCGGGCCGCGTCTCGGCGTACGCGCGCCAGCCCTGGACGACGACCAGCAGCCCCCGCTCCCCGGCCCCGTCGGGCCAGAGGGCGGGGTCGGACAGGCAGTCGGCGAGAGCGTCCCAGTTCCGGCCGAACCAGTCGGGCAGGGCCAGGACACGGGCGCAGCGGTCCATGAGGCCCGCCTTGTCCGTGACCCCGTCCAGGTCCAGGACGACCACGATCCGGCCCGCCGGATCGTCGGTCACCCCGCGCGACTCCCTGACCATGTGTCAGACCCCGTCCGGGTCGGACCTGTTGAGCGCGGACTTCGGCGCCGGGCCGGCCGTCATCAGGTAGTCCGCGGCGGACGTGTCCGTCACCAGGCTGGTGACGAGCCCGGACCGCAGCACCGCGTCGATCGCGGGCCCCTTGCGCTGCCCGCCGGCGATCGCCACGACCTCGGGGATCCGGCGGAGCTGGTGGGCCTTCACCGTGATGCACCGCTCGCCCAGGTCCCGGCCGACCCGGCGGCCCTCGGCGTCGAAGAGGTGCGCGGACATCTCGGCGGCGACACCGAGGGAGGCGTAGTGCGCGCGCTCCTCGTCACTGAGCATGTCGTGCACCGTGGAGATGCCCGGCTCCCAGGAGCCGATGGAGACACAGGCGACGGTGACCTTGTCGAAGTGCTCGAAGGCCCGGGCGATCCCCGTCTGGTTGCGCAGCGCCGTGGCCGTGGCCGCGTCGGGCAGCAGCATCGGGGCGTAGATGGGATGGGCGTCGCCGCCGGACACCTGGGCGGCGCGGCGTACGGCCTCGACCGAGCCGCGCTCGGCGGTCCCGGCGTCGTACACGCCCGTCAGCTGCACGACCGTGCACGGGGGCAGCCGGTCGAGCGCCGCCGCCATGTGGATGGTGGAGCGGCCCCAGGCCAGGCCCAGCACATCACCTTCGTTGACCAGTTCGCCGAGCAGGTCGGCGGCCACCTCTCCCAGGTTCTCGGGGTCGGGTGACTCCTCGGCCTCGGCCGGGGACTCGACCACGACAGCGTGCCTGAGGCCGTAGCGGGCGCGGAGCGCGTCCGAGCGCTCGGCGTCCAGCTCCGCAGGCACACGGATCTCGATACGTACGAGATCCCGTTCGAGGGCGGTCTCCAGGACCCGGGCCACCTTGAAGCGGCTGACGCCGAACTCCTCCGCGATCTGGATCTTGGACTTGCCCTCGAGGTAGAAGCGGCGGGCCATGGCCGCCGCCTGCACCAGCTCAGCGGGTCCCATCCGCATGGCTGACCGGCCCGCCGACATACCCGACACGGCGATCTCCTCACTGCTGTTCACACTCTGGATTCGCCGTTCATCCTTGCAGATCCGGCGCGGTTGATCAGCCCTGATGAGAGCCGTTCACTTTGCTGTGGCTCAGTGGTCGCAGGCCCAGGAGGCCTTCGCCGTCGCCGCCTCCGCCTGCGTGCGTAGTGCACGTACCGCCTCGGCCGGGTCGTTTGCCCCGTAGACCGCCGATCCGGCCACGAAGACGTCGGCTCCGGCGTCCGCGCACCGCTCGATGGTGGAAGCGGAAACTCCGCCGTCGACCTGGAGCCAGAGCTCCAGTCCGTGCTTGCTGATCAACTCGCGGGTGCGGCGAATCTTCGGAAGCATGATGTCGAGAAAGGCCTGTCCCCCGAAGCCCGGTTCGACCGTCATGATCAGCAGCATGTCGAGCTCGGGGAGCAGGTCCTCGTACGGCTCGATGGGGGTCGCGGGCTTCAGCGCCATGGAGGCGCGGGCGCCCTTGGCGCGGATCTCCCGGGCGAGCCGGACCGGAGCGGCGGCGGCCTCGACATGGAAGGTGACGGAACCGGCCCCCGCTTCCACGTACTGGGGCGCCCACCGATCGGGGGCCTCGATCATCAGATGACAGTCCAGCGGGGTGTCCGTCGCACGGGCGAGCGACTCCACGACCGGCACACCGAGCGTGAGGTTCGGGACGAAATGGTTGTCCATGACGTCGACGTGGAGCCAGTCGGCTCCTTCCACGGCCTTCGCCTCGTCCGCGAGGCGGGCGAAATCTGCGGACAAGATGCTGGGGTTGATCTGCGCGGCCATGCCCTAAGACTGCCATGCCCTCCGAGGCTTGTGGGCATCGGTCCCGGTTGGCCAGGGTGGTTCGTCGGCTGCGGACCGTTTGTGGCTGGTCGCGCAGTTCCCCGCGCCCCTCACGGGGCGCTTTCGCGGAGGGGGTTGCCGTGAGACACGGTGTCGCACACCTCGTCTGCGGGCGGCGGGCCAAGTGGCTGGTCCTGGGCCTGTGGGTGGTCGTGCTCTTCGTGGCGGCCCCCCTCGCCATGAAGCTGACCGACGCGCAGGACAACGACGCGGCGTCCTGGCTTCCGGGGTCCGCGGAGTCGACGCAGGTGCTGCAGATCTCCGAGGACTTCCGGCCGGAGCAGATCCCGGCGGTGGTGGTCTACGCGCGGGAGAGCGGCCTGACGGCGCAGGACCGGGCGGAGATCACCGAGGACGTGCGGCAGCTGAAGCAGCTGCGCGACCACGGCATCATCGGTGAGCAGACGCGGGGGCCGGTGTTCGACCGGCCGACCGATCCGCGGGCGGCACAGGTCTTCGTACCGATCCTGATGGACGAGGAGGGCTGGGAGCGGATCTCACCCGCGGTGGACTCCATCAGGGACGACGTCGGCACGGGCGGCGACGGGCTGGCCGTGCACATCACGGGCCCGGGCGGCACCTCCGCGGACTTCTCGGAGGCCTTCGAGGGCATCGACTCGACCCTGCTGTTCTCGGCGATGGCCGTCGTCATCGTCATGCTGCTCATCACGTACCGCAGCCTGACGCTGTTGCTGGTCCCCCTGGTCGCGGTCGTCTGCGCGCTGTTCGCCGCCCAGGCGCTGATCTACCTGCTGGCCGAGCACGGGGGCCTGACGGTCAACGGCCAGAGCGCCGGCATCCTCACGGTGCTGGTCTTCGGGGCGGGGACGGACTACGCCCTGCTGCTGGTGGCCCGCTACCGGGAGGAACTGCGCCGGCACGAGGACCGGCACGAGGCGATGGCCCTGGCGCTGCACCGGGCCGGCCCGGCCGTGATCGCCTCCGGCGCGACGGTCGTGCTGAGCATGCTGGTGCTGCTGGCCGCGGAGATGAACTCCACGAGCGGCCTGGGCCCGGTGGCCGCGATCGGCGTGGCCGTCGCCCTGGTGGCGATGATGAGCCTGTTCCCGGCCCTGCTGGTGATCTTCGGCCGCTGGATCTTCTGGCCGGTGGTCCCGCACTACGGCACGCCCGACCCGACCGAGCGCGGCATCTGGGCCCGCACGGGCCGTCGTATCTCGCACCGGCCGCGGATGGTCTGGGCCGCGACGGCGCTCGCGCTGGCGGTCTGCTCACTGGGCCTGATCCAGCTGCGCGCGGAAGGCATCGGCAACGCGGACGCGTTCACCGGGAAACCGGATTCGATCACCGGCCAGGAGGTGTCGGCGCGCTACTTCCCGGCGGGCAGCGGCGACCCCCTGGTCATCGTCAGCAACCAGGCGCAGGCCGTGCAGGTGGGCCGCGCGGTCGCCGGGACGCAGGGCGTGGTCCCCCAGTCCCTCGGCCTGCCGCCCGGCACCAAACCGGCCTTCGAGGGCAAGGTCCTCTTCGAGGCCACCATGACCGCCCCGGCGGACAGCGAGGCCGCCAAACAGACCGTCGAGCGGGTGCGGGACGCCGTGCACGCGGTGCCGGACGCCGATGCCAAGGTCGGCGGCGGTACGGCGGCCCTGCTGGACATGGACAAGGCGACCACGCACGACAACATGCTGATCATCCCGCTGGTGCTGGTGGTCGTCCTGCTGATCCTGTGCGCCCTGCTGCGCGCCCTGATCGCCCCGCTGCTGCTGGTCGCGACGGTGATCCTGTCGTTCGCCGCGGCGCTCGGCATCAGCGCGCTCGCGTTCCGGTACGTCTTCGACTACGCGGGGGAGTCGACCGACTTCCCGCTGTTCGTCTTCGTGTTCCTGGTCGCCCTGGGCATCGACTACAACATCTTCCTGACCACCCGCATCCGCGAGGAGGCGACCCGCCAGGGCACCAGAGCGGGCGTGGTCACGGGCCTCGCCGCCACCGGAGCGGTCATCACCTCCGCCGGCCTGGTCCTGGCCGGGACCTTCGCCGCCCTCGGCACCCTCCCGATGGTCGCCTTCGCCGAGATCGGCTTCACGGTCGCCCTCGGCGTCCTCATCGACACGTTCATCGTGCGCTCGGTCCTCGTGACGTCGCTGTTCCTCGACGTGGGGCCCAAGGTGTGGTGGCCGCACCGGCTGGCGAGGGAGGACGGCGGTGCGGCTCGGGAGAGTGTCGGGGCGGGGGTCAGCCGGTCCGGCGAATGAGCGCCAGGTACATCGCGTCGGTCCCGTGCAGATGCGGCCACAGCTGCACGTCGGGCCCCTCGCCCAGGTCCGGTACGCCGGGCAGCAGCGGACGGGCGTCCACGAGCTCCGTGTCCGGGTGCTGCTTGAGCGCGTCGGCGACGACGGCCCGGGTCTCGGCGAGGTGGGGCGAGCAGGTCGCGTAGCCCACGACACCGCCGACCCGCACCGATTCCAGGGCGGTCCGCAGCAGCCCGCGCTGCAGCGGCGCGAAGCCCTCCAGGTCCTCCGGCCGGCGCCGCCAGCGCGCCTCGGGGCGGCGGCGCAGGGCACCGAGGCCGGTGCACGGCACGTCGACCAGCACCCGGTCGAAGCTGCCGGGCCGCCACGCCGGGCGCGTCCCGTCCGCGGCGATCACCTGATACGGCCCGGGATTCCCGGCCAGCGCCTTCGCGACGAGGCCGGCGCGATGGGTCTGCTTCTCGGAGGCGACCAGCAGGGCGCCCCGCCCGGCGGCCAGCGCGCCGAGCAGCGCCGCCTTGCCGCCGGGCCCCGCGCACCCGTCCAGCCACCGCCGGTCGGGGCCGTCCAGGGGCGCGTTGGCGAGGGCGATCGCCACGAGCTGGCTGCCCTCGTCCTGCACGCCCGCACGCCCGTCCCGCACGGCCGCGATGGCGCCCGGCTCCCCGCCCTCGGTCAGCCGGACGGCATAGGGCGACCAGCGCCCCTGTACCGCGGCGTCCTCGTCGAGTAGTTCCTCCGCGGTGGCCCGCCCGGGCCGTGCCACGAGGGTCACCTCGGGCCGCTCGTTGTCGGCGCGCAGCAGTTCCTCGACGCCGTCGCGCCCGCCGCCCAGGGAGTCCCACAGCGCGGAGACGACCCACCGGGGATGGGAGTGCACGACGGCGAGATGGTCCTCGGGATCGTCGTCGTAGGGCGGCGCGACCCGCTCCAGCCAGCCGTCCAGATCGTCCTGCGCGACCTTGCGCAGCACGGCGTTGACGAACTT
Organism: Streptomyces sp. NPDC024017; assembly: GCF_040638895.1. Classification (NCBI taxonomy): domain Bacteria; kingdom Bacillati; phylum Actinomycetota; class Actinomycetes; order Kitasatosporales; family Streptomycetaceae; genus Streptomyces; species Streptomyces sp. NPDC024017. The sequence continues at coordinate 97,585 of NZ_JBEZYZ010000010.1, forward strand.
GGCCCGCCCGTCGCCGAGCACGACCCGCGCGAGTTCGACGGTGGCGGACACGGCCGCGTGCGTCGGGATCCGCGTGCCGAGCAGCTGGTGCGCGCCGAGGCTCAGCACGTCCAGCACGGGCGGGTCGACCTCGCCGAGCGGCCGGTCCACGCAGGACGACAGGATCGCGTCGTACGTCCCCTGCCGCCGCAGCGTTCCGTACACCAGCTCGGTGGCGAGCGCCGCGTCCCGGGCGTCGAACGTCTCGGATCCCTCCTTCTCCCGCGCCTTGCGCAACAGGGGCGGCAGAACGAGGTTGGCGTAGGCGTCCCGCTCGTCCACGGCCCTCAGGGCCTCGAAGGCGAGGATGCGGACGGGGTCCTTCTTGGGCCGGCGGTAGGGCTTGCCTGACGTGCGGGCCCGACGGGGCTGTTCGCTCACGAAAAAGGTGCTCCGGGTATGAGATGAAGTGCGCCGCCCAGCCTACGCCGCCGGGAGCAGGGGGGAACCGGCAGCGGGGCATCGAGCCGCGTGGTCAGCCCCGCCCGGCGTCAGCCTCCGAGCCGCTCGCCCTCGCCGATCCGCACCCCGCGCGCCCAGTCCGCCGCCCGCATCGGCTTCTTGCCCTGGGCCTGCACCCACAGCAGCTCGACACCGTACGAGCCGGTGCCGACGTACACGTTGTTCTTCCCGGCGGCGATCTGCCCCGGGGCGAGGTCCGTCCGGGCGGGCACGGGGGTGACCTGGATGAGCTTGAGCCGCTCACCGCGGAACGTGGTCCAGGCGCCGGGAGCCGGGGTGCAGCCCCGCACCATCCGGTCGACACGCAGCGCGGGCGCGCTCCAGTCCAGGTGCGCGTCCTCGACGTTGACCTTCGGGGCCAGGCTGATCCCGTCGGCCGGCTGCGGTACGGCCTTCAGGGTGCCGTCCTCGATCCCGTCCATGGTCGCCGCGAGCAGCCCGGAACCGGCGAAGGCCAGCCGCGTCAGCAGGTCCCCGCTGGTGTCGGTGGCCCGGATCTCCTCGGTCACCGTCCCGTAGACGGGTCCGGAGTCGAGCCCTTCCTCGATCAGGAAGGTCGACGCCCCGGTGATCTCGTCGCCGGCCATGATGGCGTGCTGCACGGGCGCCGCACCGCGCCAGGCAGGCAGCAGGGAGAAGTGCAGATTGACCCAGCCGTGCGCGGGGATGTCGAGGGCCACACGGGGCAGCAGCGCCCCGTAGGCGACGACGGGGCAGCAGTCCGGCCCGATCTCCCGCAACCGCTCCAGGAACTCGGGGTCCTTCGGCTTCGCCGGCTTCAGCACCTCGATCCCGGCCTCCTCCGCCCGCTCGGCGACGGGCGACGCGACGAGCCTGCGCCCCCGCCCGGCCGGCGCGTCGGGCCGCGTGACGACAGCGGCCACCTCGTGCCGCCCGGAGGCGAGAAGAGCGTCCAGAGCGGGAACGGCGACCTCGGGTGTACCGGCGAAGACGAGCTTCATGGGGTGGTGGGGGCCTCTCGGGCTGGGGTGGAAGACGAGCAGCACACAAGTCTAGAAGCCCCGGGCAGGAAAGCCGCCGACGGCGCCCAGCCCCCACGGGGGAGCTCAGCCTCTCGGCCAACAGCTTCGGGCGGTGCGCGGGTGGGAGACTCACGCAACAGGCCGAAGGCCGAGGCGCACACCCCGCGCAAACAGGCGCACGCATATGCCCCCACGCCCCCACACCGTGACCCGCGGAGCGGATCCGCGTTGGTCAAGACAGAGTTGACCACAACGGGCCGCGATCGCGGCCCATTCCTTTCAACGCCGGTTCGAGAGGCTTGTTCATGGCCGACCACGCAACCCACGACGCCCAGGCTCGGGCCAGCCTGCACTTGCTGGTGCGGGACATCGAGCGGGTCCGCCGGCAGGTGGACGCACTGCGCACACTCACCGCCCAGCTGGGCAACGTCTACCGCCCGCGCCGCTCCGGCCCCTCCACGGGCTTCGTCGTCTACGGACGCGCCCCCGCCCCGACCGTACGTCTCGCCCAGGAGCTGCGGGACAGTGTCGAGACCCTGGTCACGGCGGCCGTGGACTTCGACCGCTCACTCGGCTTCTCGTGGGACGCGGTGGGCTCCGCACTCGGAGTCACCAAGCAAGCGGTCCACCGCCGTTACGGCGCGCGCCGGGCCACGGCCCAAGCGGCCACGCCCGAGCCGGAGCGCACGCCGGAGCCGACGGTCGGCCGCCCGGTGACCACCGGCCTGCCGACGGTTCCGACGGTCCCCGCGGCCCGCTCCATGCCCACGCAGCCGACGGCCGGCAGCCCCGCACTCCGCGACGAGGCACGGCCCACGGCCTTCCCCGGCCCGCGCAACGGCTGACGCACCCTCTGCTCTGCCCTCTCGGAACCACTCCGGGAGGGCAGCCGCGTGTCCGGGCGATGCCCCACCCTCCAGCCGCACCCGCTGCGGCCGGCCGCGGCTCACCCGATGTCGGGCGGATCGACCCGCACCCACACACCGACGCCGCTGCCACTCCCCCGAGCCATCCGGGCAGCCTGCGCGGCCTTGAGTGCGGCGGCCAGCGCGGCTCCCCTCCCCGGCGGCACCCGCAGCAGCGCCCGCTCCCAGTGCTCCCCGGGCGGCGGCGCCCCCGCCCGCCGAGGCCGCCCGGCGGCGGGGACGGGCAACGGCACCGGCCCCAGCACCTCGGCCTCGGGCGGCAGTTCGGCCGCCCGGAGGAAGTCCGCCACCGCCTCCGGCGGGCCCGACACGGCCGCCATCCGCGACACCGGCGGGAATCCCAGCTCGGCCCGCTCGGCGAGTTCCCGCACCGCGTGACCGACCGGATCCCACCGGACGAGCGCCTGCACGGGCCGCAGCGTCGGCTCGGCGACGACCACCACCGTGCCGCCGGACGACTGCGGCCGGACGAGGGACGCGGCCGCGATCCACCGCCGCAACGCGTCCTCCCCGGCCCGCAGATCGGGCCGCCCGAGCATGGCCCACCCGTCCAGCAGCAGCGCCGCCGCGTATCCGCCCTCGGCGACGGGCTCGGCTCCGGGCGTGCTCACGACCAGCGCGGGCGCCCCCGGCACCGTGTCCAGCACGTGTTCCCGCCCAGAAGTGCGTACCGGTACGGCGGGGAAGGCCCGGCCGAGTTCCTCGGCGGTCCGCCGCGCCCCCACGACCGAGGCGCGCAGGCGGAAGGATCCGCAGTCAGGGCAGTGCCAGGCGCTCTCCTCGCGCCCGCACCACCCGCAGTTCAGGGCACCGCCGTCCGGCGCCTCCAGCGGCCCGGAGCAGTGCCGGCACCGCGCGGGCGCCCGGCAGTTGGCACACGCCATGCGCGGCACGTATCCCCTGCGGGGTACCTGCACCAGCACCGGGCCCTGCCGCAGGCCGTCCCTGACGGCCTGCCAGGCGAGGCTCGGCAGCCGGGCGGCCCGGGCGGCCTCGTCCCGGGCGAGATCCTGGTCCCCGACGGTCCGTACGAGCGGAGCGGCTGCCCGCACCTGGTCCCGGCCTGCGACGAGCGGCCGCGCCCAGCCGCTTTCGACGAGCTGCGCGGCCTCCACGGTGCAGCCCCAGCTCCCCAGCAGGAAGCCGCACTTGTCCTGGGCTGCCCGCAGCAGGAGCACCTCGCGGGCATGGGGCTGCGGGGCGTGCTGCTCGCTGTGGCTGTCGTCCCCGTCGTCCCAGAGGGCGACCAGGCCGAGGTCCTGGACCGGTGCGAACATCGCGGCCCTGGTGCCGATCACGGCCCGTACGGAGCCGCGCCGCACCGCGAGCCACTGCGCGTAGCGCTTCTCCGGGCCGGCGTCGGCGGTGAGCACCGCGTGCCGGCCCTTTCCCAGCAGGGAGGTCAGGGCGGCGTCGACCCGCGCGACCGCCCGCCCGTCGGGCAGGACCGCGAGGGCCCCGCGCCCGGAGGCCAGCGTCGCGGCGACGGCCCGGGCCAGCTCCTCGCTCCACTGCGGCCCCGGCAGCGCGTTCCACACGGCCCGGGGCGCTCCGCCGGCGGCCAGCGACTCCAGGAAGGCCGCTCCCCGCTCGAACCGCTGCCAGGATCCCGGCTCGGGCGCCGGGGGCGGTGGCAGCGGGTCGGGTGAGGGTCGCTGCTCGGCTCGTGCGTTACGCGGCGGTACGGCGAGTTGCAGGACGTCGGCGAGGCTGCCCGCGTACCGGTCGGCGACCGCCCGGGCCAGGCCCAGCAGTTCCTCGCTCAGCACCTGCTCGGGCGACACGACCTGGGCCAGGGCGGCCAGCGGTCCGGAGTAGTCGGACTCGGGCAGCCGCTCGACGAGGAATCCGTCGATCAGCCCGCCGCCCTCGCGCCGCCCCTCCCGCACGCGGTGCCGCCCGGCCCCGAACCGCACCCGCACCCGCACGCCCGGCTGGGCGTCCGCGTCCAGCTCCTCGGGCACGGCGTAGTCGAAGTACCGGTCGAGATGGAGCACGCCCTTGTCGACGAGGACGCGCGCGACGGGGAGCTCCTTGGCGAGCGCCGCTCCCCGCCAGGTGCGCGGCTTGGCCCGGGGCGTCTTGGCCTTGCGCACACTGTCCCGGATGAGCGCGAGCTGCTCGGGCGGCGCACCCTCCGCCCCGCCGCCCGCCTCTTCGTTCTCGCTGCTCACGCTTGCATTCTTACCAAACGCCACTGACAACCGACGGCGCCCGGGAGGACTCCGGGGACACGGCGAGGCCCGACTCCCCGAGGGAGCCGGGCCTCACGCGGTTGCCCTGGGGGCGGGACTTACTGCCCCGCGGCCTTGCGCAGCGCGTCCACGCGGTCCGTCCGCTCCCACGTGAACTCGGGAAGCTCGCGTCCGAAGTGGCCGTACGCCGCGGTCTGGGCGTAGATCGGGCGGAGCAGGTCGAGGTCGCGGATGATGGCGGCCGGGCGGAGGTCGAAGACCTCGTCGATCGCCTTCTCGATCTTCTCCGTGTCGATCTTGGCGGTGCCGAAGGTCTCGACGAACAGACCCACCGGCTCGGCCTTGCCGATCGCGTACGCGACCTGGACCTCGCAGCGGGTGGCCAGGCCCGCGGCGACCACGTTCTTCGCGACCCAGCGCATCGCGTACGCCGCGGAGCGGTCGACCTTGGACGGGTCCTTGCCGGAGAAGGCACCGCCGCCGTGACGGGCCATGCCGCCGTAGGTGTCGATGATGATCTTGCGGCCGGTCAGGCCGGCGTCGCCCATCGGGCCGCCGATCTCGAAGCGGCCGGTGGGGTTGACCAGGAGACGGTAGTTCTCCGTGTCGAGCTTGATGCCCTCGTCCAGGAGCGCCTTCAGCTCCGGCTCGACCACGAACTCCTTGATGTCCGGAGCCAGGAGCGAGTCCAGGTCGATGTCGGAGGCGTGCTGGGAGGAGACGACGACGGTGTCCAGGCGGACCGCCTTGTCGCCGTCGTACTCGATGGTGACCTGCGTCTTGCCGTCCGGGCGCAGGTAGGGGATCGTGCCGTTCTTGCGCACGTCGGACAGGCGCTTCGACAGGCGGTGGGCCAGGAAGATCGGCAGCGGCATGAGCGTCGGCGTCTCGTCCGTCGCGTAGCCGAACATCAGGCCCTGGTCGCCGGCGCCCTGCTTGTCGAGCTCGTCGTCGTCGCCCTCGACACGGGTCTCGTACGCCGTGTCCACGCCCTGGGCGATGTCCGGGGACTGCGCGCCGATCGACACCGACACGCCGCAGGAGGCGCCGTCGAAGCCCTTCTTGCTGGAGTCGTAGCCGATTTCGAGGATCTTGTTCCGGACCAGCGTCGCGATGTCCGCGTACGTCTTGGTCGTGACCTCGCCGGCCACGTGCACCAGGCCGGTCGTGATCAGGGTCTCGACGGCGACCCGGGAGGACGGGTCCTCGCGCAGGAGCGCGTCGAGAATGGTGTCGCTGATCTGGTCAGCGATCTTGTCGGGGTGACCCTCGGTCACGGACTCCGAGGTGAAAAGGCGACGGGACACAACGCTCCCTGAGGTTGCAGCGGCTGCTGGCTGATCATTGGCGGACGGCGGGGGCTGCACCCGGCGCCGTCCGTGGAACAGTTTACGGGTCACGCTTCGGCCACGGCCCCCCTGTCTCGCCACTCGGGAGTGCTGTGACCTGCGGCACGGGCATTCTGCCCAATGCCGAGCGACGTTGGCCAGAGCCGCCACGCCCCGATCCACCCGCTTTCAAGCGGATATACGGAGACAGAGACCTCAGCGCAGGCGCTCGGCGACCAGATCCCAGACGGTTTCGGCCAGCGCCTCCTTGGGGCCGTGGGCCACCGCGGTCTCGCTGCCGTCGGCGCCGAGCACGACCGCCTCGTTCTCCTCGGAACCGAAGGTCTTGCGCTCCCCCACCTCGTTCACGACCAGCAGATCGCAGCCCTTGCGCTTGAGCTTGGCGCGGCCGTTGGCGAGGACGTCGTCCGTCTCCGCGGCGAAGCCGACGACCACCTGTCCGGCGCGGGCCCGGTCGGCGGAGATCTCCGCGAGGATGTCCGGATTCCGCACCAGAGTGATGGGCTCCGGTTCCTGGCCGTCCTTCTTCTTGATCTTCCCCGCCGCGTACGCCGCCGGGCGGAAGTCCGCCACCGCGGCCGCCATCACCACGGCGTCGGCGTCAGGGGCGGCCCGCAGCACCGCCTCGCGCAGCTGCACGGCGGTGCCGACCGGGACGATGTCGACGCCCGCCGGGGCCGGCAGGGTGCTGTTGGCCGCGATCAGCGTGACCCGGGCGCCGCGGGCGGCGGCGGTGCGGGCGAGGGCGTAGCCCTGCTTGCCGGAGGAGCGGTTGCCGAGGAAGCGGACGGGGTCCAGGGGCTCGCGGGTGCCGCCGGCGCTGACGACGACATGCCGGCCCTTGAGGTCGGGCTCGGTGACGCCCCGGGCCAGCACGCGGCGGCAGACCTCGAAGATCTCGCCCGGGTCGGGGAGCCGGCCCTTGCCGGTGTCGACGCCGGTGAGGCGGCCCACGGCCGGCTCGATGACGAGGGCACCGCGGCGGCGCAGCGTCGCCACGTTCTCCTGGGTGGCCGGGTGCTCCCACATCTCCGTGTGCATGGCGGGGGCGAAGACGACCGGGCAGCGGGCGGTGAGCAGCGTGTTGGTGAGGAGGTCGTCGGCGAGGCCGTGGGCCGCCTTGGCGAGCAGGTCGGCGGTGGCGGGGGCGACGACGACCAGGTCGGCGTGCTGCCCGATGCGGACGTGCGGGACCTCGTGCACGTCGTCCCACACCTCAGTGGAGACCGGGTTGCCGGAGAGCGCGGACCAGGTGGCGGCGCCGACGAAGTGCAGCGCGGAGGCGGTGGGCACCACGCGCACCTCGTGCCCCGACTCCGTCAGCCGCCGCAGCAGCTCACAGGCCTTGTACGCGGCGATGCCCCCGCTGACCCCCAGAACGACCTTCGGCTTGTCCACGTCTCTCCCCGGACCTCGGCAACCGGCACACCGTACGACTCCATGACACACCACAGGCCCGGCAGTCGGCCTGCCGGGCCTGTGGATAAGTCAGCGTCAAGCTGTAAATCCTACTTACTGCGCCGGGCCCTCGACGGCCTCGGACGTCAGGAGCCCCGCGTTGATCTCGCGGAGGGAGATCGAGAGCGGCTTCTCGTGGACGTGGGTGTCGACGAGCGGACCGACGTACTCGAGGAGACCCTCGCCGAGCTGCGAGTAGTACGCGTTGATCTGGCGGGCACGCTTGGCCGCGTAGATCACGAGGCTGTACTTCGAGTCGGTGGCCTCGAGGAGCTCGTCGATCGGCGGGTTGATGATGCCCTCGGGCGCGGAGATGGAAGAGGACACGCTCTACCTTCCGATGGATGGGAAAGAATTTGTCGGGGTGATCAGCCGACCGGAACGATCAGCGATGGTCACACGACGTCCATCAAGGCTAGCAGCTCGCGTGCTACGTCCTCGACGGAGGTGTTGACCAGGGTGGTGTCGAACTCCGGCTCGGCCGCGAGTTCGATCTTCGCCGCCTCGAGCCGGCGCTCGATCACCTCGGGCGGTTCGGTACCCCGCCCGGTGAGTCGGCGCACGAGCTCCTCCCAGGAGGGAGGAGCCAGGAACACCAGCTGGGCCTCGGGCATCGACTCCCGGACCAGGCGAGCGCCCTGCAGGTCGATCTCGAGGAGTACGGGTTCGCCGTTCTCCAAGCGCTCCTGCACGGCCGCACGCGGCGTGCCGTAGCGGTTGCCGGCGAACTCGGCCCACTCCAGCAGTTCCCCGTTGGCGATCAGCTTGTCCATCTCGTCGTCGGAGACGAAGAAGTAGTGGACTCCGTGCTTCTCGCCGGGCCGGGGCCCCCGGGTCGTCGCCGACACGGAGAGCCAGACCTCGGGGTGTTCCTTGCGCATATGGGCGACGACCGTGCTCTTGCCGACCCCGGAGGGGCCGGAGAGCACGGTCAGCCGCGGACGTACGTCCGGGGGTACGGGGGACGTCCCCCGGGGTGTTGCAGCCATGCAGCGATTATCCAGCAATCCTGGAGTGCCCGGGACTCGCTTCCCCGGACTACCCGGTTCAGGAGCCGGTGCTGCCGAACTCGCGCTCCAGGGAGGCGATCTGGTTGGAACCGAGGCCACGCACGCGGCGGCTCTCGGAGATACCGAGTCGCTCCATGATCTGCTTGGCGCGGACCTTGCCCACGCCCGGCAGCGACTCGAGGAGGGCGGAGACCTTCATCTTGCCGATGACGTCGTTCTCCTGGCCCTGCTTGATGACCTCGTGAAGGGAGGCGCCGGAGTGCTTGAGTCGATTCTTGACCTCGGCCCGCTCCCGGCGAGCCGCGGCGGCCTTTTCGAGCGCGGCTGCGCGCTGTTCAGGGGTAAGGGGCGGAAGAGCCACGCCTACGTCACCTCGGATGTCGAACTGTCGGATACGGACCGGTGAGGAACCTAGTCGCCCCACACCTGGGGAGCCACGAGCAACACGCTCGCCCGTTGACTCTCGTCGGAGACTAGCGGGCAAGTCCGCCAGAGTCAGCGAGAACAGCGGAAAAGTCCTGGTCAGCCTTCATCTGAACGGACATTTAGGACATACTGCCCTGGATTTGAGGATGTATTCAGACTCAAGCGGACCCCGGACCACTCATCGGAGGTCTCACGAGAAGGTCTGGACCGCCTCACGAGGACGTCACGGCGTGACGGATCTCCTCCGCGAAGCGCTCCGCGGCGTCACGCAGAGCGACCGCGTCGGGACCGTGGCGTAGCACTCCCCGGCTGACGTTCGGCACGACGTTGCGCACCGCCGCCCCGAAGACCCCGGGAAGATCGGCCGGCGTGGCGCCCTGGGCGCCGATGCCGGGCGCGAGGAGCGGGCCGTTGATGTCCAGCTCGTACGTCGACAGATCACCGAGGGTGGCGCCGACGACCGCGCCGAAGGATCCCAGGGGCTCCTCCCCCGCGTTCTCGGCGGACAGGTGCGCGAGCATGGTCGCTGCCACGTTCCGGCCGTCGGACCGTACGGCGTGCTGGACCTCGCCGCCCTCCGGGTTGGACGTGAGCGCCAGCACGAACAGTCCCGCGCCGTTCTCCCGGGCCAGCGCCACGGCCGGGCTGAGCGATCCGTAGCCGAGGTACGGCGAGACCGTCAGGGCGTCGGAGAAGAGCGGCGCGTCCTTGTGCAGGAAGGACTCGGCGTAGGCGGCCATGGTGGAGCCGATGTCGCCGCGCTTGGCGTCCATGACGACCAGCGCACCGGCCGCCCGGGCCTCGGCGACCGACTTCTCCAGGACGGCGACGCCGCGCGAGCCGAAGCGCTCGAAGAACGCGCTCTGCGGCTTGAGCACGGCCACCCGGTCGGCCACCGCCTCGACGACCGTGCGGCTGAACCGCTCCAGGCCCGCCACGTCGTCGTTCAGGCCCCACTCGGCGAGCAGGGAGGCGTGCGGGTCGATGCCGACGCACAGCGGGCCGCGCTCGTCCATGGCCCGGCGCAGGCGCGCGCCGAAGGGTTCGAGACCACTCATGCCGTCTTCCTCACGTCGGCGCCCACCGCGTCGGCGAGCGTGGCGTACGGGCTCGTGGCCAGGCGTGCGGCGAGCCCCTTGTGGAGGCCGCGAGCGTAGAACGGCCCCTCGTAGATGAAGGCGCTGTAGCCCTGGACCAGCGTGGCACCGGCCAGGATGCGCTGCCAGGCGTCCTCGGCGTTCTCGATGCCGCCGACGCCCACCAGGGTGATCCGGTCGCCCACGCGCGCGTAGAGGCGGCGCAGGACCTCCAGGGAGCGCTCCTTCAGGGGCGCCCCGGACAGGCCGCCGGTCTCCTTGACCAGGGAGGGGTCGGACTTCAGGCCGAGTCCGTCGCGCGCGATGGTGGTGTTCGTTGCGATGATCCCGTCCAGGCCCAGCTCCGCGGCGAGGTCGGCGACGGCGTCGACGTCCTCGTCGGCGAGGTCCGGCGCGATCTTGACCAGGAGCGGGACCCGCCGCGCGGACACCGTACGGTCGGCGGCCTCGCGGACGGCGCTCAGCAGGGGGCGGAGCGCCTCCGTCGCCTGCAGGTTGCGCAGCCCCGGCGTGTTCGGGGAGGAGACGTTGACGACCAGGTAGTCGGCGTAGGGCGCCAGCCGCTCGGCGGACTTCACGTAGTCCGCGACGGCCTCCTCCTCCGGTACGACCTTGGTCTTGCCGATGTTCACCCCGACGACCGGCTTGAAGACCGGCGTGCGGGAGGCCAGGCGGGCGGCGACGCGGAGGGAGCCGTCGTTGTTGAAGCCCATGCGGTTGATCAGCGCCCGGTCCTTGACCAGGCGGAACAGCCGCTGCTTGGGGTTGCCGGGCTGCGGTTCGCCGGTCACCGTGCCGATCTCGACGTGGTCGAAGCCGAGCATGGCCATGCCGTCGATGCCGACGGCGTTCTTGTCGAAGCCCGCGGCGAGCCCGAAGGGGCTGTGCATGCGCAGTCCGAGGGCCTCGGTGCGCAGCTCCTTGTGGCGGGGCGCGAGGGCGGCCGCGAGGAACGTGCGCAGCACGGGCACGCGGGCGGCCAGGCGGATCCAGCGGAAGGCCAGGTGGTGGGCCTGCTCCGGGTCCAGCCGCTTGAAGACGAGACGGAAGAAGATCTTGTACATGGTGTCCTCACGAAGACATGGCGTCCTCACGAAGAGGGGGACACCGTTTCCGGTGTCCCCCTCGGGGCTGCTAGTCGCGGGCCGCGGTCAGGTGTTCCGCGTGTTCCTGGAGCGATCGGACGCTCACGTCGCCGCGGTTGAGGGCGTCGATGCCCTGGACCGCCGCCGCGAGCGCCTGGACCGTCGTCAGGCAGGGCACGGAGCGTGCCACGGCCGCCGTACGGATGTCGTAGCCGTCGAGGCGGCCGCCCGTGCCGTACGGGGTGTTGACGATGAGGTCGACCTCGCCGTCGTGGATGAGCTGGACGATGGTCTTCTCGCCGTTCGGGCCGGTGCCCTCGGACTGCTTGCGCACGACCGTGGCGTTGATGCCGTTGCGCTTGAGGACCTCCGCCGTGCCGGACGTGGCGAGCAGCTCGAAGCCGTGGGCGACCAGCTCGCGGGCCGGGAAGATCATCGAGCGCTTGTCGCGGTTGGCGACCGAGATGAACGCGCGGCCCTTGGTGGGCAGCGGACCGTAGGCGCCGGCCTGCGACTTGGCGTACGCCGTGCCGAAGACGGAGTCGATGCCCATGACCTCGCCGGTGGAGCGCATCTCCGGGCCGAGGACCGTGTCGACGCCGCGGCCGTGGATGTCACGGAACCGCGACCACGGCATCACGGCCTCCTTGACGGAGATCGGCGCGTCCAGCGGCAGTTCACCGCCGTCGCCGGTGGCCGGGAGCAGGCCCTCGGCGCGCAGCTCGGCGATGGTCGCGCCGAGCGAGATCCGGGCGGCGGCCTTGGCCAGCGGCACCGCGGTCGCCTTCGAGGTGAAGGGGACGGTGCGCGAGGCGCGCGGGTTGGCCTCCAGCACGTAGAGGATGTCGCCCGCGAGCGCGAACTGGATGTTGATCAGGCCGCGTACCCCGACGCCCTTGGCGATGCCCTCCGTGGAGGCGCGCAGGCGCTTGATGTCGAAGCCGCCGAGCGTGATCGGGGGCAGGGCGCACGCCGAGTCGCCGGAGTGGATGCCGGCCTCCTCGATGTGCTCCATGACGCCGCCGAGGTAGAGCTCCTCGCCGTCGTAGAGGGCGTCGACGTCGATCTCGATCGCGTCGTCGAGGAACCGGTCGACCAGGACCGGCCGCGAAGGGCTGATCTCGGTCGATTCGGCGATGTAGGACTCCAGCCGGGTCTCGTCGTAGACGATCTCCATGCCGCGTCCGCCGAGGACGTAGGACGGGCGGACCAGGACCGGGTAGCCGATCTCGTCGGCGATGGACTTGGCCTCGGTGAAGGTGGTGGCGGTGCCGTGCTTGGGGGCCGGGAGACCGGCCTCCTGGAGGACCCGGCCGAAGGCGCCCCGGTCCTCGGCGGCGTGGATGGCCTCCGGGGAGGTGCCGACGATCGGCACGCCGTTGTCCTTCAGCGCCTGCGACAGGCCCAGCGGGGTCTGGCCGCCGAGCTGCACGACGACGCCCGCGACCGGTCCGGCCTGCTGCTCGGCGTGCACGATCTCGAGCACGTCTTCCAGCGTCAGCGGCTCGAAGTAGAGGCGGTCGGAGGTGTCGTAGTCCGTGGACACGGTCTCCGGGTTGCAGTTGACCATCACGGTCTCGTAGCCCGCCTCGCTCAGGGCGAAGGAGGCGTGGACGCAGGAGTAGTCGAACTCGATGCCCTGGCCGATGCGGTTCGGGCCGGAGCCCAGGATGATGACGGCGGGCTTCTCGCGGGACGCGACCTCCGTCTCCTCGTCGTAGGAGGAGTAGAAGTACGGCGTCTTCGCGGCGAACTCGGCGGCGCAGGTGTCGACCGTCTTGTAGACCGGACGGACGCCGAGTGCGTGCCGGACCTCGCGGACGACGTCCTCGCGCAGGCCGCGGATGTCGCCGATCTGCGTGTCGGAGAAGCCGTGCCGCTTGGCCTCGGCGAGCAGGTCGGGCGTGAGCTCGGCGGCGGCCGCGAGCTCGTCCGCGATCTCCTTGATCAGGAAGAGCTGGTCGACGAACCAGGGGTCGATCTTCGTGTACTCGAAGATCTCCTCGGGCGTGGCGCCGGCGCGGATGGCCTGCATGACGGTGTTGATGCGGCCGTCGGTGGGGCGGACCGCCTGCTCCAGGAGCTGGGACTTGTCGCCGGGCTCACCGACGAAGGTGAACTGGCTGCCCTTCTTCTCCAGCGAGCGCAGCGCCTTCTGGAAGGCCTCGGTGAAGTTGCGGCCGATGGCCATGGCCTCGCCGACCGACTTCATGGTGGTGGTGAGGGTGGCGTCCGCGCTGGGGAACTTCTCGAAGGCGAAACGCGGGGCCTTGACCACGACGTAGTCGAGGGTGGGCTCGAAGGAGGCCGGGGTCTCCTGCGTGATGTCGTTGGGGATCTCGTCCAGCGTGTAGCCGACGGCGAGCTTGGCGGCGATCTTGGCGATCGGGAAGCCGGTCGCCTTGGAGGCGAGGGCGCTGGACCGGGAGACCCGCGGGTTCATCTCGATGACGATCACGCGACCGTCCTCGGGGTTCACCGCGAACTGGATGTTGCAGCCGCCGGTGTCGACGCCGACCTCGCGGATGATCGCGATGCCGACGTCGCGCAGCACCTGGTACTCGCGGTCGGTCAGCGTCATCGCGGGCGCCACGGTGATCGAGTCACCGGTGTGGACGCCCATGGGGTCGAAGTTCTCGATGGAGCAGACGACCACGACGTTGTCGTTCTTGTCGCGCATCAGCTCCAGCTCGTACTCCTTCCAGCCGAGGATGGACTCCTCCAGGAGCACCTCGGTGGTCGGCGAGAGCGTGAGGCCCTGCCCGGCGATGCGGCGCAGCTCCTCCTCGTCGTGCGCGAAGCCGGAGCCGGCGCCGCCCATGGTGAAGGACGGGCGGACGACGACCGGGTACCCGCCGAGCTCCTCGACGCCCTTGAGGACGTCGTCCATGGAGTGGCAGATGTACGAGCGGGCCGACTCGCCGTGCCCGATCTTCTTGCGGACCTCCTCGACGACCTCCTTGAACAGGTCGCGGTCCTCGCCCTTGTTGATGGCCTCCACATTGGCGCCGATCAGCTCGACGCCGTACTTCTCCAGGACGCCGTTGCCGTGCAGCGAGATCGCGGTGTTCAGCGCCGTCTGGCCGCCCAGGGTCGGCAGCAGCGCGTCGGGACGCTCCTTGGCGATGATCTTCTCGACGAACTCGGGGGTGATCGGCTCGACGTAGGTGGCGTCGGCGATCTCCGGGTCGGTCATGATCGTCGCCGGGTTGGAGTTCACCAGGACGACCCGCAGGCCCTCGGCCTTGAGGACGCGGCACGCCTGGGTGCCGGAGTAGTCGAACTCGGCGGCCTGGCCGATGACGATCGGGCCGGAGCCGATGACCAGGACGGACTGGATATCGGTGCGCTTAGGCACGCTGGCCCTCCATCAGGGATACGAAGCGGTCGAACAGGTAGGCGGCGTCGTGCGGGCCGGCTGCCGCTTCGGGGTGGTACTGGACGCTGAAGGCGGGGCGGTCGAGGAGCTGCAGCCCCTCCACCACGTTGTCGTTCAGACAGACGTGGGACACCTCGGCGCGGCCGAACGGGGTCTCGGAGACCTTGTCGAGCGGGGCGTCGACGGCGAAGCCGTGGTTGTGCGCGGTGACCTCGACCTTGCCGGTCGTGCGGTCCTGCACCGGCTGGTTGATGCCGCGGTGGCCGTACTTCAGCTTGAAGGTGCCGAAGCCGAGCGCGCGGCCCAGGATCTGGTTGCCGAAGCAGATGCCGAAGAGCGGCGTGCCGCGCTCCAGGACGCCCTGCATCACGGAGACGGGGTGGTCGGCGGTGGCCGGGTCGCCCGGGCCGTTGGAGAAGAACACGCCGTCCGGGTTCACCGCGTAGACGTCCTCGACGGTCGCGGTCGCCGGGAGCACGTGCACCTCGATGCCGCGTTCGGCCATGCGGTGCGGGGTCATGCCCTTGATACCGAGGTCGACGGCGGCGACGGTGAACTTCTTCTCGCCGATGGCCGGGACGACGTACGGCTCGGTCGTGGCGACCTCGGCGGAGAGGTTGGCGCCCTTCATCTGCGGGGCTTCCTGGACGCGGACCAGCAGTGCGGCGTCGTCCTGGATCGTGTCACCGCTGAAGATGCCGACGCGCATGGCGCCACGCTCGCGCAGGTGGCGGGTGAGGGCGCGGGTGTCGATGCCGCTGATGCCGACGACGCCCTGGGCGTCCAGCTCCTCGTCCAGAGTGCGCCGGGAGCGCCAGTTGGACGGCACGCGCGCGGGGTCGCGCACGACGTAGCCGGAGACCCAGATCTTCCTGGATTCCATGTCCTCGTCGTTCACGCCCGTGTTCCCGACGTGCGGTGCGGTCATCACCACGACCTGGCGGTGGTACGACGGGTCGGTGAGGGTCTCCTGGTAGCCGGTCATGCCGGTGGAGAACACCGCTTCGCCGAAGGTCTCCCCCACGGCCCCGTAGGCACGGCCGCGGAAGATCCGGCCGTCCTCCAGGACGAGTACGGCGGGAGTCCTGGCAGCTCCCCTTGTGGAGGTGGTCATCGTTCGACGCCTTCCCTGGTGTTCGTTTCGATCATGGAGTTGATGGCTTCGACCCACTCGTTGTGCTCGGCCGCGTGGTCGGAGCGGAACCCGGAGTCGATCAGCCGGTCGCCGTGCTTCCAGGTGACGACGAGCAGGCCGCCCTCGGTGAGCACCTTGCCGGCGATGCCCTTGTCCAGCCGGGCTTCGCGCAGCGCCTCGGCCGGGACGAAGAAGTCGTCCGCCCCGGGGCGTACGACGTCCAGCCCGGCGTCCGTCAGCGTGAGCTCGGCTCGGCTGCGGGTGCCCAGGCCGTGCGCCACGATGCGGTCGAGCCACTGCCCGGCGGTGGTGGAGCCGTGGTAGCGGCCGCTCATGGAGAGCGTCGCGGGGCCCGGGTCGTCCGGCGTGACGGGCAGCTCGGGCAGGTCGCCCTGGAGGGTGCCGCGCCACTTCCAGCCCTCGCGCATCAGCCAGTAGACGAGCGCGACGAACAGGGCGAGGCCGACGACCCAGCCGATACGGGCGGCCCAGTCGGTCACTTGCGCCGATTCCTTCTCGGCGGCCAGCAGGAGTACAGGTGTCACGTGAGCTTCCCGTCGACGAGCGTGGCCTTGCCCCGCAGCCACGTGTGCGTCACACGGCCCGGCAGCTCACGACCCTCGTAGGGGGTGTTGCGGCTGCGCGAGGCGAAGCCCGCGGGTTCCACCAGCCCACGGTATGCCGTGTCGACCAGGGTGAGGTTGGCGGGCTCACCTGCCGAGACGGCACGGCCGTGGCCCGCGGCCTGTCCGATCTGCGCGGGCTTGACGGACATCCGGTCGGCGACGCCGGCCCAGTCCAGCAGGCCCGTGTCGACCATGGTCTCCTGCACCACCGACAGCGCGGTCTCCAGGCCGACCATGCCCATGGCGGCCGCGGCCCACTCGCAGTCCTTGTCCTCGTGCGGGTGCGGGGCGTGGTCGGTGGCGACGATGTCGATCGTGCCGTCGGCGAGCGCCTCGCGCAGGGCCATCACGTCCCGCTCGGTGCGCAGCGGCGGGTTGACCTTGTAGACCGGGTTGTAGGTGCGGACCAGCTCGTCGGTGAGGAGCAGGTGGTGCGGGGTGACCTCGGCGGTGACCTGGATGCCGCGGGACTTGGCCCAGCGGACGATCTCGACGGAGCCGGCGGTCGACAGGTGGCAGATGTGGACGCGGGAGCCGACGTGGTCGGCGAGCAGGACATCCCGGGCGATGATCGATTCTTCGGCCACCGCGGGCCAGCCCCCGAGCCCCAGCTCGGCGGAGACGATGCCCTCGTTCATCTCGGCGCCCTCGGTCAGCCGCGGCTCCTGCGCGTGCTGCGCGACGACACCGCCGAAGGCCTTCACGTACTCCAGGGCGCGGCGCATGATCACGGCGTCGTGGACGCACTTGCCGTCGTCGGAGAAGACGGTGACGCCGGCGGCCGACTCGTGCATGGCGCCCAGCTCGGCGAGCTTCTTGCCCTCCAGGCCGACGGTGACGGCGCCGATGGGCTGGACGTCGCAGTAGCCGTGCTCCTGGCCGAGCCGCCAGACCTGCTCGACGACACCGGCGGTGTCGGCGACCGGAAAGGTGTTGGCCATGGCGAACACGCTGGTGTAGCCACCGGAGGCGGCGGCGCGCGTGCCGGTGAGGACGGTCTCGGAGTCCTCGCGGCCGGGCTCGCGCAGATGGGTGTGCAGGTCGACCAGGCCCGGCAGCAGCACCTTGCCCCCGGCCTCGACGACCTCCGCGCCTTCGGCGGCCAGCCCGCTGCCCACCCGCGCGATCGTCCCGCCGTCGATCAGCACGTCCTGCGGCTCGCCGCCGAGCACCTTCGCACCACGGATCAGGATCTTGCTCATCTGTCTTACTTCTCCTCGGTACGGGGGTGGGTGACGGCGGGCTCGTTGCCCCCGAGCAGCAGGTACAGGACGGCCATCCGGATGGAAACTCCGTTGGCGACCTGCTCGACGACGGTGCAGCGGTCGGAGTCGGCGACCTCGGCGGTGATCTCCATGCCGCGGACCATCGGGCCGGGGTGCATCACGATGGCGTGCTCGGGCATCCGCGCCATGCGGTCGCCGTCGAGGCCGTAGCGACGGGAGTACTCGCGCTCGGTCGGGAAGAACGCGGCGTTCATGCGCTCGCGCTGGACGCGCAGCATCATCACCGCGTCGGACTTGGGCAGCGTGCTGTCGAGGTCGTAGGAGACCTCGCAGGGCCAGGTCTCGATGCCGACCGGCAGCAGGGTCGGCGGGGCGACGAGGGTGACCTCGGCGCCGAGGGTGTGCAGCAGGTCGACGTTGGAGCGGGCGACCCGGCTGTGCAGGACGTCGCCGACGAGCGTGATGCGCTTGCCTTCGAGGTCCTGGCCGAGTCCGGCGTCCGGGCCGATCAGGCGGCGGCGCATGGTGAAGGCGTCGAGCAGCGCCTGTGTGGGGTGCTGGTGGGTGCCGTCGCCTGCGTTGACGACGACGGCGTCGATCCAGCCGGAGTTGGCGAGGCGGTACGGGGCTCCGGAGGCGCCGTGCCGGATGACGACGGCGTCGACGCCCATGGCCTCCAGGGTCTGGGCGGTGTCCTTGAGGGACTCGCCCTTGGAGACGCTGGAGCCCTTGGCGGAGAAGTTGATGACGTCCGCGGACAGCCGCTTCTCTGCGGCCTCGAAGGAGATCCGGGTCCGGGTGGAGTCCTCGAAGAAGAGGTTGACGATCGTGCGGCCGCGCAGGGTCGGCAGCTTCTTGATCGGCCGGTCGGCGACCCGGGCCATCTCCTCGGCGGTGTCGAGGATCAGGACGGCGTCGTCGCGGGTGAGGTCGGCGGCCGAGATGAGATGACGCTGCATCTGTCAGGCTCCGTAAGGCAGTTCATTCGGGAGATTCGGGGCAGACGGGCGCGCGGGTGCGCGCACTGAGCCGGCGTACGACAGCGGCGTACGCCTGGAGCGCTACCGGGGGGTCGGCTTGGCACCGAGCAGCACGGTGTCGCGACCGTCCTCCTCGGCGAGCTGGACCTTGACCGTCTCCCGCAACGACGTGGGGAGGTTCTTGCCGACGTAGTCGGCGCGGATGGGCAGTTCGCGGTGTCCGCGGTCGACGAGGACGGCGAGCTGTACCGCGCGCGGGCGCCCGAGGTCGTTCAGCGCGTCGAGGGCGGCGCGGATGGTGCGGCCGGAGAAGAGCACGTCGTCGACGAGGACGACGAGCTTGCCGTCGAGGCCGTCACCGGGGATCTCGGTGCGGGCCAGCGCACGCGGCGGGTGCATGCGCAGGTCGTCGCGGTACATGGTGATGTCGAGCGAGCCGCACGGAACCTTGCGCTCGGTGATCTGCTCGAGCTTGTCGGCGATCCGCCGGGCGAGGAAGACGCCCCGGGTCGGAATGCCGAGGAGCACCACGTCGTCGGCACCCTTGGCGCGTTCGACGATCTCGTGGGCGATGCGGGTCAGTACCCGCGCGATGTCGGGCCCTTCGAGAACGGGCCGGGCATCGGACTGCGTGTCGTGCGTGTCCATATGAAACGGACCTCCTTCTCCGCCTCACGGGACGGACCTTAAAGGACGTCGGGATTGCGCCATACACGGTAGCAGGTCCCCACGATCGCTCCGATGGCCCCCTCGGATCACCCACTCGGCCTAACGGAACGCCGATACCACGGAAGAGTCGGTGCGGACCATTCGGCTTGACGCGGCAGAGTAACGCTGCGTAACCTCACAGTGAGTTACCAGCCGCGCGGCCTGGCACCCACGCCAGACGCGTCGACACAGTGCCGGGGAGCTATATGTCCAGCGAATACGCCAAACAGCTCGGGGCCAAGCTCCGGGCGATCCGCACCCAGCAGGGCCTTTCCCTCCACGGTGTCGAGGAGAAGTCCCAGGGACGCTGGAAGGCGGTCGTGGTCGGTTCGTACGAGCGCGGCGACCGTGCCGTGACCGTGCAGCGCCTTGCCGAGCTGGCGGACTTCTACGGCGTTCCGGTGCAGGAGCTGCTGCCGGGCACGACCCCGGGCGGAGCCGCCGAGCCGCCGCCGAAGCTGGTCCTGGACCTGGAGCGGCTGGCCACGGTGCCGGCCGAGAAGGCGGGCCCTCTTCAGCGCTACGCGGCCACGATCCAGTCGCAGCGCGGTGACTACAACGGCAAGGTGCTGTCGATCCGCCAGGACGACCTGCGCACACTCGCCGTCATCTACGACCAGTCGCCGTCCGTCCTCACGGAGCAGCTGATCAGCTGGGGTGTCCTGGACGCGGACGCGCGTCGCGCGGTGGCGTCCCACGAGGAGGCCTGACCGCTCCGCGGGTCCAGCAGAAACGTGCCGCCGGGGTGGCCGAAACCGTATGGTTTCGGCCACCCCGGCGGCGTTGTGCGCCCCTGACGGAGCTCGGCCGCCCAAGGGGCCCGCTGAGGCCCAGGGAGGCCCAGGGACCCAGGGGAATGCCGGAGGGCCCGCAGCGGTGACGCTGCGGGCCCTCCGGCATGTGGTCTGTCTCAGACCTCGTCGCGGCGGAGCGAGGGCTTGAGGTCCTTCAGCCGGCCGAGCAGGCCGTTCACGAACGAGGGCGACTCGTCCGTGGAGAACTCCTTCGCCAGTTGCACCATCTCGTCGAGGACGACGGCGTCCGGCGTCGCATCGACCCAGATCAGCTCGTAGGCGCCGAGCCGCAGGAGGTTGCGGTCGACGACGGGCATCCGGTCGAGGGTCCAGCCGACGGAGTACTGCGCGATCAGCTCGTCGATGCGCTTCGCGTGCCCCGCGTAGCCCTCGACCAGCTCCATCGTGTACTCGCTGACCGGCGGCTGCCGGGTGTCGGCCCGGGAGAGCCGGACCCAGTCCGCGAGGACGGTCAGCACATCGGCGCCGCGCTGGTCCCCCTCGAAGAGGATCTGGAAGGCGCGCTTACGGGCCGTGTTGCGGGCAGCCACGGTTAGCTGTTCACCCGGCCGAGGTAGTCGCTGGTGCGCGTGTCGACCTTGATCTTCTCACCGGTGGTGATGAAGAGGGGCACGTTGATCTGGTGGCCGGTCTCCAGGATGGCGGGCTTGGTGCCGCCGGTGGAGCGGTCGCCCTGGACGCCCGGCTCGGTCTCCTGGATCACGAGCTCGACGGCGGCGGGCAGCTCGACGAAGAGCACCTCGCCCTCGTGCTGCGCGACGGTGGCGGTGAAGCCCTCGATCAGGAAGTTCGCGGCGTCGCCGACGGCCTTCTTGTCGACGTGCAGCTGGTCGTAGGTCTCCATGTCCATGAAGACGAAGTACTCGCCGTCCATGTAGGAGAACTGCATGTCGCGCTTGTCGACGGTGGCCGTTTCGACCTTGACGCCGGCGTTGAAGGTCTTGTCGACGACCTTGCCGGAGAGCACGTTCTTGAGCTTGGTGCGCACGAAGGCCGGGCCCTTGCCGGGCTTGACGTGCTGGAACTCGACGACGGACCAGAGCTGGCCGCCTTCGAGCTTGAGCACCATGCCGTTCTTGAGGTCGTTCGTGGAAGCCACGGTTGCGGAATCTCCTGGACTGACGTACGACCCCGGGGCACGCACCTGCCTACCTACAGGGCGAGCAGCTCCTTGGTCGTGATGGTGAGTAGCTCGGGTCCGCCGTCCGCCTCGGGGCGGACGACGAGCGTGTCATCGATCCTGACACCGCCCCGGCCCGGGAGGTGGACCCCCGGTTCGACGGTGACCGGCACGCAAGCGTCCAGTTTACCCATGGCCGCGGGACTCAATTGAGGGTCCTCGTCGATTTCGAGCCCGACACCGTGTCCGGTCAGGACCGTGAGGCCCTCCGTGTACCCCGCGGAGTCCAGGACCTGGCGGGCTGCGCGGTCGACGTCCCGGCAGGCGGCGCCGGGTACCAGGCTCTCACGCCCGGCCCGCTGGGCGGCGAAGACCAGGTCGTACAACTCGATCTGCCAGTCCGCGGGAGCGGTGCCGATGACGAACGTGCGGCCGATCTCGCAGCGGTATCCGCGGTATGTCGCGCCGAGGCAGACGGAGAGGAAGTCGCCCTCCTCGACGCGGCGGTCGGTGGGCCGGTGGCCGGGACGGCCGGCGTTCGGGCCGGTGGCCACGGACGTCGGGAAGGCCGGCCCGTCCGCCCCGTGGTCCACGAGTCGTCTCTCGAGTTCCAGGGCGAGATGGCGCTCGGTGCGGCCGACGAGGATCGACTCCAGCAGTTCACCGAGGGCCTGGTCGGCGATCTCGGCACCGATGCGCAGGCAGGAGATCTCCTCCTCGTCCTTGACGACCCTGAGCTGCTCGACGGCGCTGCCGAGGTTGGCCAGGCGCAGCCGGGGGACGACCGAGCCGAGGGCTCGGTGGCGGGCCACGGTGAGGTGGTGCTCCTCCACGGCGAGGGAGTCGGCGCCCTGGCCCGCGGCGCGGCCGGCGGCCGCGACGGCCGGGTCGCCGCCGCCCACTCCGGGTAGGGTCTGGACGCGCAGGGCCTCGTCGGGGCGCTCCTGCGTGGGGCGGTCGGCCGTAGGTCCGGCACAGACCAGGAGGTCCTCCTCCTCGGTCCTGCCGAGCAGCAGAACGGCGCCGTGCGGGGCGGCGCCCGCGAGATAGCGCACGTTGGCGGGGCGGGAGACCAGCGCCGCCGCGCTGCCGCCCGCGTTGCAGTATTCCCTCAGACGCGTCCGGCGGGCCGCGTACACCTCTGACATGACCCGAGCGTATGGGCTCCGCCGGTTCGGCGCCGGTTGAGGGCGTCTGAGTGGGCGGTGCCTGGTGTCTCCGGGTGGGTGGGGTGCCGTTCGGCGAGAGCGCGTGCCGCGCGGGGTCGTGTGCCGTCCGCGCGTGTGTGGGGGGGCTTGTCGCGCAGTTCCCCGCGCCCCTAGGGGGCGCTCACCACTGGGGTGGGCTGGCGATCGACCTTGCCAGGACGTCGTCCAGGACCCTCGCCGTCTCCGGCACGTCCAGCTGGGAGTTGTCGATGATCGGCAGGCCGGACCCGTACCACCCGGCCATGCGGCCGTGGATGCGGGCGACCTCCTCGTCCGACAGGCGTCGGTTGCCCGAGCGCTCCGCGTTGCGTTCGAGGACGATGTCCAGCCCGGGGAGGAGGACGACCGGCAGCAGGCCCGGCCCGACGTGGCGTTTCCAGCCTCCGAGGCCCACGACCGGGCGGTCGGGGAAGACCGCGTCGTCGAGGATGCAGGAGATGCCGTTGGCCAGGAAGTTGCGGGCGGCGAAGCCGCAGGTGCGGCGGGCCAGGCGGTACTGCGCCTCGGAGTTGTCGTTCCACCCGGACTGGGGGTCGGCGAAGCCGGAGCGGACCCACTCGCGTACGTCGTCGAGGCTGATGTGGGCCGTGGGGACCCGGCGGTGGTCCGCCCAGTACTTGGCGACGCTGGTCTTGCCCGCACCCGCGGGGCCGATGAGCAGCACCGCGAGCGTCGTACCGGCGGGATCGGGAACCGCCGTGGCGGGCGGAGCCATCGGCATGGCGACCGGGCCGCCGGGCGGCAGCGGCACATGGCCGGTGGTCTCCGGCGCCGGCGGGGCGGAAGCCGGGGTCGGTCCGGGCGGGGGCGCCGGATATCCCGGTGCCGGGGGCGGCGGGGGCACGGGCACGGGGCCCTGGTGCGCGCCCGCGTTCGGCGGGCCCGGGTGGTGTGCGGCCGGCGACCAGCCGGTGGCCGGTCCGTGCCCCGGCTGATGGGGCGGCGGCAGCGGAGAACCCACTGCGTGCTGCATCCGGTGCCACTCCGTCTCGTACAGGCGATGGTCGCTGACAGCGGGGGCGGAACCCGCGTGCTACCGAACGGTACCGCCCCCGGTCGTCGATGTGTGAACGGCCGAGGGCGGCCCGAAGTGCCCGGCCCCGTAAGGCGATTTCGGGCGGAAGGCTCGCCGGAGGACTTACTCGCCCACTTCGCCGTACGCGGCGAGCAGCACGGCCGGATCGGGTCCCTCCAGGACGGTGGGCTTGGCCAGACCGTCGAGGACGATGAAGCGCAGCAGGTCGCCGCGGGACTTCTTGTCGACCTTCATGGTCTCCAGCAACTTGGGCCACTGGTCGTGCCGGTAGTGCAGGGGCAGTCCGACCGCTTCGAGGATCGTGCGGTGGCGGTCGGCCGTCGCGTCGTCCAGCCGGCCTGCCAGACGCCCCAGTTCGGCGGCGAAGTGCATGCCGACCGAGACCGCCGCGCCGTGGCGCCACTTGTAGCGCTCGTTCTTCTCGATGGCGTGGCCGAGCGTGTGGCCGTAGTTGAGGATCTCGCGCAGGCCCGACTCCTTCAGGTCCGACGACACCACGTCGGCCTTGACCCGGATGGAGCGCTCGATGAGCTCGGCGGTGTGCGGGCCGGCCGGGGTGCGGGCGGCCGCGGGGTCGGACTCGATGAGGTCCAGGATCACCGGGTCGGCGATGAAGCCGGCTTTGATGACCTCCGCGAGCCCGGAGACGTAGTCGTTGACCGCCAGGGAGTCCAGTGCGGCCAGGTCGCAGAGCACACCGGCGGGCGGGTGGAAGGCGCCGACGAGGTTCTTGCCCTCGGCGGTGTTGATGCCGGTCTTGCCGCCGACGGCCGCGTCCACCATGGCGAGCACGGTGGTCGGGATGGCGATCCAGCGCACCCCGCGCAGCCAGGTGGCGGCCACGAACCCGGCGAGGTCCGTGGTGGCGCCGCCGCCGACGCCGACGATGACGTCCGTGCGCGTGAACCCGGACTGGCCCAGGGCCTTCCAGCAGTAGGCGGCGACCTCGGCGGTCTTGGCCTCCTCCGCGTTGGGCACCTGGATGGCGACGACCTCGTAACCCTGATCGGCCAGGTCGGCGCGCAGCGCGTCACCGGTCTCGGCCAGCGCCTCGGGGTGGAGGATCGCGACCCGCTTGGCCCTGTCCCCGATCAGTCCGCCGAGTTCACCCAGCAGTTGCCGGCCCACCAGGACCTCGTACGGGTCGGTGCCCGCGGTGCCGGCGACCTGGATCCGCGTCACTGCCTCGCTCATGCTTTCTTCAACTCCAGTGCGTCCAGGGCGGCTTCGGTGACCTCTTCGGGCGTACGGCCGTCAGTGGCGACGACGGCCGTGGCGACCCCCTCGTACAGGTGGCGGCGGGCCTCCATCAGCTCGCGCCACTGCTTGCGCGGGTTGACCGCGAGCAGCGGGCGGGCGGCGTTGAGGCCGGTGCGCTTGACCGCCTCCTCGACGTCCATCGACAGGTACGCCACGCGCTGCCCGGCGAGCAGTGCGCGGGTGTCGGCGTCGAGGATCGCTCCGCCGCCCAGGGCCAGGACGCCGTCGTGCTCGGCGAGCGCCCGGTGCACGGCCGCCTTCTCGATCGCGCGGAAGGCGGGCTCGCCCTCGTCGACGAAGATCTCGGCGATGGTCCGGCCCTGCTCGGCGACGATGTCGTCGTCGGTGTCCCGGTAGGAGACGCCGAGCCGCTCGGCCAGCAGCTGTCCGACGGTGGACTTGCCCACGCCCATCGGGCCGACCAGGACGACCAGCGGGCCGCTCATCGGATGGCGAGGTTGTCGAGGTACGACGTCACGTTGCGGCGGGTCTCGGCCACCGAGTCGCCGCCGAACTTCTCCGCCACCGCGTCCGCGAGCACCAAGGCCACCATGGCCTCGGCCACGATGCCGGCGGCCGGCACCGCGGACACGTCGGAGCGCTGGTGGTGGGCCTGCGCCGCCTCACCGGTGGTGACGTCCACGGTCTGCAGGGCGCGCGGCACGGTCGCGATCGGCTTCATCGCGGCGCGGACCCGCAGCAGCTCACCGGTGGTCAGACCGCCCTCGGTGCCGCCCGAGCGGCCGGTGGTGCGGCGGATGCCGTCGTCGGTCTTCACGATCTCGTCGTGCGCCTTGGAGCCGGGCACCCGCGCCAGCTCGAAGCCGTCGCCGATCTCGACGCCCTTGATCGCCTGGATGCCCATGAGGGCACCGGCGAGCCGGGCGTCCAGCTTGCGGTCCCAGTGCACATGCGAACCCAGGCCGACGGGTACGCCGTAGGCCAGGATCTCCACCACGCCGCCGAGGGTGTCGCCGTCCTTGTGGGCCTGGTCGATCTCGGCGACCATCGCCTTCGACGCGTCGGCGTCCAGGCAGCGCACGGGGTCCGCGTCCAGCTTCTCGACGTCGGCCGGGGTCGGGTAGACGCCCCGCGGAGCCTTCGCCGCGGCCAGCTCCACGACGTGGCTGACGATCTCGACCCCGGTCGTCTCCTTGAGGTACGACCGGGCCACCGCGCCCAGCGCGACGCGGGCGGCCGTCTCACGCGCCGAGGCGCGCTCCAGGATCGGCCGGGCCTCGTCGAAGCCGTACTTCTGCATGCCCGCGAGGTCGGCGTGGCCGGGGCGCGGCCGGGTCAGCGGGGCGTTGCGGGCGAGCCCGTCGAGGATCTCCGGGTCGACCGGGTCGGCGGCCATGACCTGTTCCCACTTCGGCCACTCGGTGTTGCCCACCATGACCGCGACCGGGGAACCGAGGGTGAGGCCGTGCCGGACGCCGCCGAGGAAGGTGACCTCGTCCCGCTCGAACTTCATCCGGGCACCGCGCCCATAGCCCAGGCGCCGCCTCGCGAGATGGTCCGCCACCATGTCCGTGGTGATCGGCACACCGGCGGGAAGACCCTCCAGCGTCGCCACGAGTGCGGGACCGTGGGACTCCCCCGCGGTCAGCCAGCGCAACCTGCTCAACGGTGCTCCTCAGTGCTCGCGCCCTGGTACTGCCCTGCGTACGCGCCTCGTCGCGTACGGCGACGGCGCGACCGGGTGCGCGGCCCGGTCCGCCATCTCCGATCCTCCCACGCCGGGGCCGACTGCCCGGCGGGCGGTCCATCAAGCGGACGCGTTCGCGGACGGACCGTCGGCCTGACGCTGCTGGGGCGCGTACGACCCGAGGAAGTCGGCACCACTCGGCTGCTGCGCGGGCTGGGCCTGCTGCGGGGCGTACGACCCGAGGTGGTCGGCCCCACTGCCCTGCTGCTGGGACGGCTGCGGCTGCTGCGTCTGCTGCGGCGCGTACTGCCCCAGGTAGTCCGCGCCGCGCCCCTGCCCGAACTGGGCCGCGGCGTGGACCGGCTGTCCGGTGCGGACGGCGCGCCGGTGGGCGATCTTGCGCTTGATCTTGACGACCCAGGACGCCACGACGGCGAGCACGATCAGGGCGAGCACCGTGATCTGCACCCAGTCGGGCAGGAATCCCAGCAGTGACTCGAATATCTGGGACTTGACGGACGCCTGGGACAGGCCTGCGGACATGACGGACGTTCCCCTCCCCTGTTCCGCCCCCTGCGGAACCGAGAGCGGATCTTATCGGGCCGCGAGAGCCCGCTCGCCCGCTTTTCGCATGGCGTCCAGGGGCGCCGGGGCCAGCCCCGTCATCTGCTCAACCTGGAGCACGGCCTGGTGAACCAGCAGGTCGAGACCGCTGACGACGGCACCGCCGTACGCCGACCAGCGTGCGGCGAGGTCGGTCGGCCAGGGATCGTAGAGGACGTCGAAGAGGGCCGCCGGACGCTCCGGCACGGACCGGGCGAGGGCGTCGGTGACACCGGCCGGCGTGGTGCTGATCACCAGGGGGGCACGCAGGGCCTGCTCGGCATCGGCCCAGTCGGCGATGCGGACGGCGACGTCGAGTCGCTCGGCCCACTGCCGCATCTCGGCGGCCCGGGCCTCGCTGCGCACGTACACGGTGATGTCGCCCGGGCAGATCCGGGACAGCGCGGCCAGCGCGGAGGAGGCGGTGGCGCCCGCGCCGAGGACGGCGGCGGCGTCGACCTTGTCGATGCCGTGCTCACGCAGGGCCGCGACCATGCCCGGGATATCGGTGTTGTCCCCGATCCTGCGGCCGTCCTCGGTACGGACGACGGTGTTGACGGCGTCGACCGAGGCCGCGGTCCGGCTGATCTCGTCGAGCAACGGGATCACGGCCCGCTTCAGCGGCATGGTCAGCGAGAGCCCGGCCCACTCGGGTCCGAGGGTCTCGAAGAACGCGGGCAGCCCGGCCTCGTCGACCTCGAACCTGTCGTACGTCCAGCCGGCCAGGCCCAACTCCTGGTAGGCGGCGCGGTGCAGGACCGGGGAGAGCGAGTGAGTGATCGGGGAGCCGAGTACGGCGGCTCGGCGCGGTGCGGCCATCAGGGTCTTCCTCAGTTGTTCCGCGAGGCGTTGAACTGGTCGACCAGCTTCTGGTGTTCGGCGTTCGTCTTCGTGAACTTGCTGGTCTTGCCGTCGAGCGAGATGAAGTAGTACCAGCCGTCGTCCGTGGGCTTGAGGGCGCCCTTGATCGCGTCCTCGCCCGGGTTGTCGATCGGACCGGGCGGCAGGCCCTTGTGGAAGTACGTGTTGTACGGGTTGTCGTACGTCCGCAGTTCTTGCAGAGTCAGGTCGATCTTGCTCTGGTTCTTGATGTAGTTGTAGGTGGAGTCGAACTCCAGCATGCCGTTGGTCTGGGGGTTCCCGGGCTTCATGCGGTTGTAGACGACCTCCGCCATCTTGCGGAAGTCGTCGTGGCTCGTTCCCTCGGCCTGGACCAGGCTGGCGATGGTGACCAGCTGCCACGGGTCCTCAAGGCCGAGGCTCTCGGCCTTCTTCTCCACGCCGTACTTCTCGTACGTCGCGGTGGCCCGCTTGACCATCTGCTTCAGGACGTCCTCGGGCTTCTGGCCTTCCCGCACGCCGTAGCTGGAGGGGTAGAGGAAGCCTTCCAGCGGGTCCTTGACATCCGCGTGGTTCTGCGCCCAGGCGGGCAGGCCGAGCTTCTTGTAGTCCTTCTTGGCGACCGCGGCGGTAGTGCCGTCCTTGACCTCCAGCCGCTTGTCGATGAGCTGGTAGATGTCGGCGTTGCGCCGGCCCTCGGCGATGATCAGGTTGTCGCGGCTCTTCGGACTGAGCATCAGTTCGACCGCACTCGCGGCCGACATTTGCTTCTGCAGCGTGTAGACGCCGTCCTGGATGCTCTTGCCCTCGGGGTTGCTCTGCTGGGCCGCGACGAAGGCGTCGACGCTCTTGACGACCCCAGCGTCCTTGAGGACCTGACCGATCTTGTACCCGAGTGCTCCCTCGGGGATCTCGACCGTCACCTGCTGCCCGTTGCCCTCGCCCGCGAAGTCCGGGGCGTCGCCGAAACGATCCTGGTAGAACTGGTAGCCGAAGTAGCTGACGCCTGCCAGGCCGCCGCCGAGGATCACGACGACCAGCAGGCAGGCCATGCCGTTGCGGCGCTTCTTCGGTTTGCCACCGCCGCGCCCCCGCTTGTCCTCGCGCCCGCGCCGCTCCCCCGGCTCGTCATCGTCGTCCCCGCCCGCGAAGAAGGCGTGTTCGCCCTGGTCGGGGCCGGGGTCCCAGCCCGTCTCCGGTTCCTGCGCGGGCTCGGCCCCGCGCCGGCCGGGCGGCTCGGGGGGCGGATACGCCTCGGGCGTGCCGTAGTAGTCCTGCTGACCGCCGCCGTAGGCACCGGCCTGCTGCCCGTAAGGATCCCCCGGGTCGCCGGGGTACGAGACCTGCTGGTGCGGGTCGTTGGCCCAGCCGCCGGTGTTGTCGTACTGCTGCTGGTGGTAGCCCTGGGCATGCTGATGTCCGGGGTCCTGCTGCCCCGGGTACTGCTGCTGGCCGTGGGCCTGTGCCGCGTACTGCTGGTCGTACGGGTACTGCTGCTGCGCCTGACCGTATCCGGCCTGCTCACCGGTGCCCCAGTCGCCGTACTGCGGCTGCTGCGGCTGCTCTGGATAGTGCTGCGGCTGGCCGCCGTAGGGGGACTGCTGACCCTGATGGGCCTGCTGTCCGCCCCATCCGCCGTCCCCGTACAACGGGTCCTCCGGATGCCACGGTTCGGAGCCTTGGCCCCGGCCATACTCAGTCATCGATCCCCTAGAGCCGCGAGGCGGCGGTCACGCGGCTTCCGGCCCGGCTCCCGTCCCGCCTCTTGCTGTGCGGTGGCTGTTCGAATGCCGCCGCATCGCGCGGAACGTTACCGTATCGCGATCAGATGACCACTTCGACGCCTTCGCCGGGTGCTTTACCTGACACCCGTTCGGATTCGAGGGCCTGTTGCAGGATGATCACGGCTGCCGCCTGGTCGATGACGGACCGGCCCTTCTTGGATTTCACGCCCGAGGCGCGCAGTCCCTGGCTGGCCGTGACCGTCGTCATGCGTTCGTCGACGAGTCTCACCGGAACCGGGGAGATCATGCGGGCCAGTTCCTGGGTGAAGCCCCGGACCTTGACCGCGGCCGGGCCCTCGCCCCCCTTGAGGGAGCGCGGGAGACCGACCACGACCTCGATGGGCTCGTACTCCTCGACGAGTTGCTTCAACCGCCGCTGAGCCGCGGGGATGTCACGCCCCGGGACCGTCTCCACCGGGGTGGCGAGGATCCCGTCGGGGTCGCACGAGGCGACCCCGATGCGGGCGTCCCCGACGTCGATCGCGAGTCGACGTCCTCTGCGCATGCTGTCCGACCCGTCTCTTACTTGGCCGTCTCGGTGACGAGGCGCTCGACGGCGTCCACGGCGTCACCGATGGCGGCCGGGTTCTGACCGCCGCCCTGGGCGACGTCCGGCTTGCCGCCACCGCCGCCGCCGAGGGTCTTGGCGGCCGTACGCACCAGTTCGCCGGCCTTCAGGCCACGCTCGCGGGCGGCCTCGTTGGTGGCGATGACCGTCAGCGGCTTGCCGTTCGCCACCGTGAACAGGGCGACGACGGCGGCCCGTCCGCCCTGGATGCGTCCGCGCACGTCAAGGACCAGCTTGCGCAGGTCGTCGGCGGTCGTGCCGTCCGGGACCTGACCGGTCACGACAGCAACGCCACGGATGTCCTTGGCGGACTCGGCGAGACCGGCGGCGGCCTGCAGGACCTTCTCGGCGCGGAACTTCTCGATCTCCTTCTCGGCGTCCTTCAGCTTGCCGAGCATGGCGGAGACCTTCTCCGGGAGCTCCTCCGGGCGGCCCTTGATCAGCTCCTGGAGCTGAGCGACGACCGTGTGCTCCCGGGCGAGGAAGTTGTAGGCGTCGACGCCTACGAGGGCCTCGATGCGGCGGACACCGGAGCCGATGGAGGACTCGCCGAGCAGCTTGACCAGGCCGAGCTGGGCGGTGTTGTGCACGTGGGTGCCGCCGCACAGCTCCTTGGAGAAGTCGCCGATGGTGACCACGCGGACGCGCTCGCCGTACTTCTCGCCGAACTCGGCGATGGCGCCCTGCTTCTTGGCCTCGTCGATGCCCATGACGTCGGCGCGGACGTCGAGGTCGCGGGCGAGCACCTCGTTGATCTTCTGCTCGACGTCGGTCATCACGGCCGTCGGAACGGCGGACGGGGAACCGAAGTCGAAGCGGAAGCGGCCGGGCTGGTTCTCGGAACCGGCCTGGGCGGCCGTCGGGCCGAGGGCGTCGCGCAGGGCCTGGTGGGTCAGGTGCGTGGCCGAGTGGGCACGGGCGATGGCCTTGCGGCGGCGGTCGTCGATCGAGGCGTGGGCCTTGGCACCGACGGTGACCTCGCCGACCTGGACGACGCCCTTGTGGACGTAGACCCCTGGGACCGGCTTCTGGCAGTCGCGGATCTCGATGACGGCACCGGTGTCGACCTTGATGCGGCCGGTGTCGCCGATCTGGCCGCCGCCCTCGGCGTAGAAGGGCGTGCGGTCGAGGACGATCTCGACCTCGTCGCCCTCGGTGGCGGCCGGGGAGGAGGCGCCGTCGACCAGGATGCCGACGATCGTGGACTCGCTCTCGGTGTCGGTGTAGCCGATGAAGTCGGTGGCACCGGCCTTGTCGGCGATCTCGCGGTAGGCGCCGGCGCCGGCGTGCCCGGTCTTCTTGGCCTGGGCGTCGGCCTTGGCGCGCTCCCGCTGCTCCTTCATCAGGCGGCGGAAGCCGTCCTCGTCCACGGAGAGGCCCTGCTCGGCGGCCATCTCCAGGGTGAGGTCGATCGGGAAGCCCCAGGTGTCGTGGAGCAGGAAGGCCTTGTCGCCGGGCAGGACGGTGCCGCCGGCGGCCTTGGTGTCGGTGACGGCCGTGTCGAGGATGTTGGTGCCGGCCTTCAGCGTCTTGAGGAAGGCGTTCTCCTCGGCGAGGGCGACCTTCTCGATGCGCTCGCGGTCGGTGATGAGCTCGGGGTACTGCTGGCCCATCATGCCGATCACGGTGTCGATGAGGTCCTTGACGACCGGGCCGGTGGCGCCGAGCAGGCGCATGTTGCGGATGGCACGGCGCATGATGCGGCGCAGCACGTAGCCGCGGCCCTCGTTGCCGGGGGTGACACCGTCGCCGATGAGCATCACGGAGGTGCGCATGTGGTCGGTGACCACGCGCAGGGAGACGTCCGAGTCGTGGGCGTCGCCGTAGCGGACGCCGGTCAGTTCGGTGGCCGTGTTGATGACGGCCATCGAGGTGTCGATCTCGTACATGTTCTGCACGCCCTGCAGAATCATGGCGAGGCGCTCCATGCCGAGGCCGGTGTCGATGTTCTTGCTGGGCAGGTCGCCGAGGATCTCGAAGTTGTCCTTGCCGGTGCCCTCGCCGCGCTCGTACTGCATGAAGACGAGGTTCCAGATCTCCACGTACCGCTCGTCGTTGACGGCGGGGCCGCCCTCGGCGCCGAACTCGGGGCCGCGGTCGTAGTTGATCTCGGAACACGGGCCGCAGGGGCCGGGGACGCCCATGGACCAGTAGTTGTCCTTCATGCCGAGGCGCTGGATGCGCTCCTTCGGCACTCCGACGACCTCGTGCCAGATGCGCTCGGCCTCGTCGTCGTCCTTGTAGACGGTGATCCAGAGCTTCTCCGGCTCCAGGCCGTAACCGCCCTTGTCCTGGGGGTTGGTGAGCAGCTCCCAGGCGAGCTTGATGGCGCCTTCCTTGAAGTAGTCGCCGAAGGAGAAGTTGCCGCACATCTGGAAGAACGTGCCGTGGCGGGTGGTCTTGCCGACCTCTTCGATGTCGGGCGTACGCACGCACTTCTGCACGCTGGTGGCGCGGCTGAAGGGCGGCTTGACCTCGCCGAGGAAGTAGGGCTTGAAGGGCACCATGCCGGCCGGGACGAGGAGCAGAGTCGGGTCGTCCGCGATGAGCGACGCCGAAGGGACGACGGTGTGACCGCGCTCCTCGAAGAAGCTCAACCAGCGGCGGCGAATCTCAGCCGACTCCATCAGTGGTCCTCATTCCGGTTGTACGGGTACGTCTGGTACGTCGAACCCTCGACGTACTTCGGGTTGTTGCGGTTCTCGATGGCGATGTGACGCCGGGGGCCGGGAAGCTCGGGATTCTCGTTGATCCCGAGGGCGTCGCCCAGTTCGGCCTCTCGCACGGCCATGTTGTCCCGGACGTCGAGCGCGAAGCCCACGGCACGGTCCTTGATGCGGTGACCGGCCTCGATCGCCTTGTTGCCGGCGGTTCTGGCGAGGCTCTCGGGGGTCAGCTGCTTCAGCTTGCGATTGACCTTGGTGGTGGCCCACACACCGGCGGCGACGCCCGTGGTGAACCAGAAGGTGCGGCGGAACATCGCTGGCTCTCAGTCCCTCTTCCCTCGGGCGCTGCGCCGGGTGACCGTACGGCCCACGATCACGGTACGCCTGGACGCCTTGTCGGGCACGTCCTCCTTGCGGCCGCCGAGGGCCCGGCGCACGCCGTAGCCGAAGGCGGCGACCTTGACCAGGGGGCCGCCGAAGGTGGAGGCGACGGTGGTCGACAGCGCCGAGGCGTTCGACGTGACCTCCTGGACGTCGGAGGCGATCGAGTCGACCCGGTCGATCTGGGTCTGCGCGGAGCGCACCGCCGCGGAGGCGTCGGCCAGCAGCGGGACGGCCTGGTCGGTCACCTCCGCCACGAGCTTGGTGGTCGCCTTGAGCGTCTGGGCCACCCTCGCCAGCGCGACGGCGAGGAAGGAGACCAGGATCGCCCAGAAGACGGCCACCAGGATCCCGGCAACCTCTCCACCGGACACTGTGTGCACCCGCTCCCTGAAACGTGCGTGAACATCGAAAAAGTCGTGCGACGAGCCTATCGCGACCGCGACGGCACTCCGTACCGGATTTGGCTTCGCCGGTCGTGCGCGGTGCCGGGGGCGGACTGCGGCGGCGGGCGGGGCGGGACCGGTCGCCTCAGCCGAGGGCGCGGGTTGCGGCGAGCCGGCCCCTGTTGTCCGTGCCGTTCACGTAACAGGCGTAGGAGCCCGCCTGGTTGGAGCCTCTCCCCTTGGGCGAGTCGAGGGGGCGGCCGGTGACGAAAAACCCGCTGCCTCCCACCGTGAGGGTGGGAGGCAGCGGGTTCGGCGCCAGGCCGGTGGTACGGCGTCGCTGAGGAAGATCAGCGGGCGTAGTACTCGACGACGAGCTGCTCGTCGCAGATCACCGGGATCTCCTTGCGGTTCGGCTCGCGGTCCAGGCGGAACGCCAGGCCCTTGAGGTTCACCTGGAGGTAGCGCGGGGTCTCACCGTCGGGGGCGAAGCCACCCTCACGAGCGATCGTGAAGAGGGTCTTCTCCTTGGAGCGCTCGCGAACCTGCACGACGTCGTCCGGACGGACACGGAAGGAGGGCTTGTCGACCTTCTTGCCGTTGACCGCGATGTGGCCGTGGACGACCATCTGGCGGGCCTGGTAGATCGTGCGGGCGATGCCCGAACGAAGCACCAGCGCGTCGAGACGACGCTCGAGCTCGATGATCAGGGCCTCACCGGTCTTGCCCTGGACCTTGGAGGCACGCTCGTAGGCGCGGACGAGCTGGCGCTCGGACACGTCGTACTGCGCGCGCAGACGCTGCTTCTCGAGCAGACGGACCTTGTAGTCCGAGTTCTGCTTGCGGCCGCGGCCGTGCTCACCCGGCGGGTAGGGGCGGGCCTCGAAGTACTTGACGGCCTTCGGGGTCAGCGCGATGCCGAGGGCACGCGACTTCTTGACCTTGGGGCGGGACTGGTTCGCCACTGTTTTTCGCTTTCGTTGTATCGGCTTGTCAGGGTTGAGGGAGGTCGCATCCGCAGCCGGGGAAACCCGCCTCACGCCCTGATGGGCCTGGGGTGGGCAGCCGCTCCCCTGGTCTGGGCACATACGTGCAGCACGCGAGTGGCCCACCGACCGTTCCCGTAAGCACCGGGTGGTGGTGGGCTGCCCGCGACACCGTTCGACGGTGCGCGACGCTCCTGGAGCCGATCCCGGAGGATCGGGCTCCGGCCGACTGTCCCGTTCTGACTGCACGGGACGCGGCACTCCGGACGAGTTTACAGGGTCTTCAGGACCGCTTTCGACCGAGGTTCTTCCGGGTCCACTCCACCGCGTCCGCGTAACGGGCCTCCGACCCGTGCCGGGTCGGCTCGTAGTACTCGCGGTCCTTCAGTTCGTCCGGGGCGTACTGCTGGGCCGCGATGCCCTCGGGCAGGTCGTGCGGGTAGACGTAGCCCTGGCCGTGGCCGAGCTTGGTCGCGCCCTTGTAGTGGCTGTCGCGCAGGTGGGCGGGGACGGGCCCGGCCAGGCCCTTGCGGACGTCCTCCAGGGCGGCGCCGATCGCGGTGGTCGCCGCGTTGGACTTGGGCGCCAGGGCGAGGGCGATCGTGGCGTGGCTGAGGGTGAGGGCGGCCTCGGGGAAGCCGATCATGGCGACGGCCTGGGCGGCGGCAACCGCCGTCTGCAGCGCGGTCGGGTCGGCCAGGCCGATGTCCTCGCTGGCGGAGATCATCAGGCGCCGGGCGATGAAGCGGGGGTCCTCGCCGGCCTCGATCATCCGGGCCAGGTAGTGCAGGGCCGCGTCGACGTCGGAGCCGCGGATGGACTTGATCAGGGCGCTGGCCACGTCGTAGTGCTGGTCGCCGTCGCGGTCGTACTTCACGGCGGCCCGGTCGACCGTCTCCTCCAGGGTGGTCAGGCCGATCTCCGCCTCGCCCTTGTCGAGGGCGGCTCCGGCGGCCGCCTCCAAGGCGGTCAGGGCGCGTCGGGCGTCGCCGCCGGCGATGCGCAGGAGGTGGCTCTCGGTCTCCTCGGGGAGGGTGACGGCGCCCCCCAGGCCACGCTCGTCGGTGAGGGCGCGGCGGATGAGGCTTCTGATGTCCTCGTCCGTGAGCGGTTCGAGGGTGAGCAGCAAGGAGCGGGACAGCAAGGGGGAGATCACCGAGAAGTACGGGTTCTCCGTCGTCGCCGCGATGAGCGTCACCCAGCGGTTCTCGACGGCCGGGAGCAGGGAGTCCTGCTGGGCCTTGCTGAAGCGGTGGATCTCGTCGAGGAAGAGGACGGTCTCCTTGCCGTAGCCGCCGGACGCGCGGCGGGCGCCGTCGATGACCGCGCGGACCTCCTTGACGCCGGCGGTGATCGCGGACAGCTCCACGAAGCGGGCGTCGGTCGCCTTGGAGACGACGTAGGCCAGGGTGGTCTTGCCGGTGCCGGGCGGGCCCCAGAGGAGCACCGAGGAGGGTCCGGCCGGGCCGGAGGCCTCCCCGACCAGTCTGCGCAGGGGTGAGCCCGGCTTCAGCAGATGCTGCTGGCCCACGACCTCGTCGAGGGTGCGCGGGCGCATCCGCACCGCCAGGGGGCTGCTGGACGGCTCCTTCTCCTGGCGTTCTTCGGCTGCGGCGGTGAACAGGTCGGGCTCCACGTCAGAAACCCTAAATCACGGCACTGACAATCCGGCCGGGCCCCGGAACGCCGGCGTCAGCTGAGCCAGAAGTCCCACCAGCGGGTCAGGATCAGCATGCCGATGATGCCGATGTGCAGCACGGGCATGACCCACGTGAACTCGCCGAAGAAGCTCTTGAGCCAGCTCGGGGCGGGCAGGAAGCCCTTGCGGATGTTGAAGGACGTCACGTACCAGAACATCAGGATCGTGGCGACCCAGGCCAGGCTGCACCACAGGCAGAGCGCGTTGATCCGGTACAGGGACTGGAACATCAGCCAGGCGCAGAAGCTCACGCCGAAGAGGCAGCCGGCGTTGAAGGTGAGCCAGTACCAGCGCGGGAAGCGGGCGCGGGCGAGCAGGCTGATGCCGACGCAGATGACGATGCCGTAGGCGACGAGGCCGAGCATCGGGTTCGGGAAGCCGAAGACCGCGGCCTGCTTGCTCTCCATGACGCTGCCGCAGGAGACGACCGGGTTGAGGCTGCAGCCGGGCGTGAAGGTCTTGCCCTCGACCTTGGCCTCGAGAAGCTTGAACTTGTCGATCGTGATGACCCACGCGGCGAGCAGTCCGGCGGCGCCGGTGATCACCAGCAGCAGGGCGAGGGCCCGGCTGCCGCCCTCCGCGCGGGGCGCGATCTCGGCGCGCTCCGGCTCGGGCTCTGTGGAGACGTCCCTGACTGTCGTCTTGCTCATCACGCCGATTCCGTCACTTGAGACCTGAACATCTTCGGGCAGGGCCATTGTGCCGCACCAGTGCCTCTGTCCACCGTTCAGTGGACATAAGGATGTCCGCCCGGTCGTCCCTGAGGGTTGTGTTCCGGCCGACGCTCGTCGCATGACAGCACAGGGGTACGAACTCGCCGTGGACGTGCGGGGGCTGCGCAAGCGCTACGGGGGCGTGACCGCCGTCGACGGCATCGATCTCGGCATCCGGCGGGGCGAGGTGTTCGGCCTGCTCGGGCCCAACGGCGCGGGCAAGAGCACCACGGTGG
Organism: Streptomyces sp. NPDC024017; assembly: GCF_040638895.1. Classification (NCBI taxonomy): domain Bacteria; kingdom Bacillati; phylum Actinomycetota; class Actinomycetes; order Kitasatosporales; family Streptomycetaceae; genus Streptomyces; species Streptomyces sp. NPDC024017. Next base: position 134,618 of record NZ_JBEZYZ010000010.1, read on the forward strand.
AGATCCTCCAGGGCAACCGGGACCGGGACGCCGGCGAGGTGTCCGTGCTCGGGTCGGACCCGGCGGCCGGCACGCGCGCGTGGCGTTCACGTGTCGGGATCGTCTGGCAGGACGAATCGGCGCCCGCCGAGTTGACGGTCCGGGAGACCGTGCGGCACTTCGCCCGCTACTACCCCCGGCCACGGAACCCGGAGGAGGTCATCGGCCTGGTCGGTCTGGGGACGAAGGCGGACAGCCGGATCAAGGCGCTGTCCGGCGGCCAGCGCAGGCGCCTGGACGTGGCTCTCGGCGTCATCGGAGGTCCCGACCTGCTGCTCTTGGACGAACCGACGACCGGGTTCGATCCGGCGGCCCGGCGCCGGTTCTGGTCGCTGATCCGCGCCCTGGCCGACGACGGCACGACCATCCTGCTGACCACGCACTACCTGGACGAGGCGGAAGCCCTCGTGCACCGGCTGGCCATCGTCGCCAGGGGCCGGATCGTCGCCGAGGGCGAACCCGGAACCCTGCGGGAGCAGTACGGCACCGAGGCCACCGTCGCCTGGACCGAGCCGGACGGCACCCCGCGCGCGGAGCGCACCGGGACGCCCACCCGGACCGTCGCCGGGCTCATGCACCGCTTCGGCGGCGAGATCCCGGGGCTGACGGTGACCCGCCCCACGCTGGAGGACGTCTACCTCCGGCTGACCGGACAGTCCCAGGAGGACGCGCGATGAGCACGACCGTCGTACGAGAGCGTGGTGAGGTGGGCGTCGGACGGCTGCCCGGTGCGTGGGGGCTCGGGCAGCGGCGGGGCGCCCTGGAGATCAGGCAGTTCTTCCGGCAGCGCGACCAGGTGGTGTTCACGTTCGCCTTCCCGGTCGTCCTGCTGTTCCTGTTCGCGTCGATCTTCCGGGACGACGTGGAGGGCGCGGGCGTCACCGCCTCGCAGTTGTACGTGCCGGCGATGATGGCCGCCGGGATCATGTCGACGAGCTTCCAGGCGCTCGGCATCTCGATCGCGATCGAGCGGCAGGACAAGGTGCTGCGCCGGCTGCGGGGCACGCCGATGCCTCCTGCGGCCTACTTCCTCGGGAAGATCTGGCTGGTTCTCTTCACCGGTGCGCTGGAGACGGTGATCCTCGTCGTCGGCACGACCTGTTACGGCGTGGACCTGCCCGCGGACGCGGGCCGCTGGTTCGACCTGGTGTGGATCTTCGTGCTGGGCATCACGGCCTGCGCCCTGCTCGGCATCGCGATCAGCTCGGTCCCGGACTCCGCGAACAGCGCGGGCTCGGTGGTGGTCCTGCCCTTCCTGGTGCTGCAGTTCATCTCCGGGGTGTACATCGCCATCGGCACCATCCCGGACTGGATGCTGACCATCGGCGCGCTGTTCCCGCTGAAGTGGATGTGCCAGGGGCTGCGCGGCGTGTTCCTGCCGGAGTCGGCGCAGGTGCTGGAGCAGGCGGGGAGCTGGGAGTCGGGACGCGTGGCTCTGGTGCTGGCCGCGTGGTGCGTCGGAGGATTGGCCCTGTGTCTGCTGACGTTCCGCTGGAAGGACCGGCGCACCGGATGAGCGTGGCCGCGGACGCCGGCAGCGCTTATCACTGGGAGCGCTCGTTCCGGCTCTGGGACACGTACTTCGCGCTGATCTGGGTCGCCACGGTGGCCTACGTGCTCACCACGGAGCAGCCCGGCTGGCCGCTCCGCGCGGTCGCGGCGGCGCTGCTCGTCCCGCTGGTCCCGCTGTACGTGGTGGCCGGGCGGCGTCTGATCCGGGGCGATCCGCCCGACCAGCGGCAGGCGATCGGGTATCTGGCGGCGGTGCTCGCCGGTGAGACGCGGGTGCTGACCTTCGCGCTGGTCCCGCAGTGCTTCATGACGCTGCGGTTGCGGTCGGCGCTGGCGGCGGTGGCCGTGATGAACCTCGTGCCCGTGGCGGGCTGGGCACTGCTGTGGTGGCCCGGTGCGCGGGAGTTGGCCTTCGACGCGCTGTTCTCGGTGGTCACCCTGGTGTTCTCGGTGGCCCTCGGCATTTGGGTCATCCGCATCATCGAACAGAGCCAGGAGCGGGCGGAGTTGATCGCGGAGCTGGACGCGAGCCGTCATGAGGTCGGCCGGCTGTCCGAGGCCCACGGTGCGCTGGCCGAGCGGGAGCGGCTGGCCCGGGAGATCCTCCCCCATAGCCCGAAAGGCATGGGGGGGGACCCCCATCACGCTGGCGCAGGGGTTCACCAGCCTGGTGATGCTGATCCAGGCGGTCGAGGCGGAGCTGGACCATGACGTGCCCCAGGCGCGGCGTCATCTGCGGCTCATGGACGAGACGGCCCGGCAGAACCTCGCCGAGGCCCGGGCGTTGGTCGCCGGGGGGCGCCCGCCGACCTGGACGGGGCGTTGCTGCCGGACGCTCTGGGCCGGCTCGCCGCGCGTCACGACGCCGCGCTGGAGGTGACCGGCCCGGTGCGCACGCTGCCCGCGGGCCCGGAGGTGGTCGCGCTGCGCGCCTGCCAGGAGGCGCTGGCCAACGCCCGTAAGCACGCGGGGAGTCCGGTGGCGGTCGGCGTGTCGCTGGCGTACGCCGACGACTCCCTGACGGTGTCGGTACGGGACGACGGCCGCGGCTTCGACCCCACTGCCGTCCGCGGCGGGTACGGTCTCGCGGGGCTGCGGTCCCGGGCCGCCGAGGTGGGCGGCACCGCCGAGGTGCGCAGCGCCCCGGGCGACGGCACGGTCGTGACCGTCCGGCTGCCGGTTGTCAGGAGGCGGACACCGTGATCCGGATCATCCTGGCCGACGACCATCCCGTGGTGCGGGAGGGGCTGCGGGCGATGCTCAGTGCGGAGTCCGACCTGGAGGTCGTCGCCGACGCCTCCAGTGGGCCGCAGGCGGAGGCGCTGGCGGCGCGGTTGCGGCCCGACATCGTGCTGATGGACCTGCGGATGCCGGACGGTGGCGGCGTGGACTCGATCGTGCGAAACGGACCGGGACATTTTGCGGGCCGTGGAGGCCGGGGCCGCGGGCTATCTTCTGAAGGACCTGCCGCGTGCCGAACTCGCGGAGGCCGTACGGGCGGCGGCACGCGGCGAGACGGTGCTGGCCCCGTCCGTCGCGGCCCGGCTGGTGGACCGGCTCCGGACGAGACCGGAACGGCCCCGGCTGTCGGAGCGCGAGACGGCGGTGCTGCGGCTGGTCGCCGAGGGGTGCACGAACGCGGAGATCGGGCGCAGGCTGTTCATCGGGGAGTCGACGGTGAAGACGTATCTGCTGCGGGTCTTCGGCAAGTTGGGGGTGGACGACCGGACGGCGGCCGTCACCAGCGCGATGCGGTACGGGTTGCTGGAGCCGTGAGGAAGGCGCCGGACGTCTCTCCGGCGCCTTCGGACTCACGTCAGCCCAGCCGGGCTTCCAGTTCCGCCACGATCTCGTTCACGCCCACCGCCGTCTGCTCGCCCGACTCCATGTCCTTGAGCTGGACGACGCCCTCGGCGAGGTCGCGTTCGCCGGCGACGACCGTGTAGCGGGCGCCGCTGCGGTTGGCGTTCTTCATGGCGCCCTTGAGGCCCTTGCCGCCGTAGGAGAAGTCGGCCGCGATGCCGTTCTTGCGCAGCTCCGTGACCTTGGCGAACAGGACGCGGCGGGCCTCCTCGCCGAGCGGGACGGCGAACACGCTGGTGGTGGCGGGCAGTTCGAGTTCGACGCCCTCCGCTTCCAGGGCGAGGACCGTGCGGTCGACGCCGAGGGCCCAGCCGACGGACGGCAGCGCGGGGCCGCCGATCATCTCGGACAGTCCGTCGTAGCGGCCGCCGCCGCCCACCGCGGACTGCGAGCCGAGGCCGTCGTGGACGAACTCGAAGGTGGTGCGGGTGTAGTAGTCCAGGCCGCGGACCAGCTTCGGGTCGTCCTCGAAGGTGACGCCCGCCGCCGTGATCAGCTCGCGGACCTCCTCGTGGTACGCCTTGCAGGCGTCACACAGGTAGTCACGCAGCAGCGGCGCGTCCCCCAGCTGCTTCTGGACCGACTCGCGCTTGTCGTCCAGGACGCGCAGCGGGTTGATCTCCGCACGCCGCAGGGTGTCCTCGTCCAGGTCCAGGCCGCGCAGGAACTCCTGCAGCGCCGACCGGTAGACCGGGCGGCACTCCTGGTCGCCGAGGCTGTTGAGCAGGATCCGGAAGTTGCTCAGACCCAGCGAGCGGTAGGCCTGGTCGGCCAGGATGATCAGCTCGGCGTCAAGCGCCGGGTCCTCCGCGCCGATCGCCTCGGCACCGACCTGGGAGAAGTGGCGGTAGCGGCCCTTCTGGGGACGCTCGTAGCGGTAGTACGAGCCGGAGTACCAGAGCTTGACCGGGAGGTTGCCGGCCTTGTGCAGGTTGGCCTCCAGCGCCGCGCGCAGGACGGAGGCCGTGCCCTCGGGGCGCAGGGCGAGCCGGTCGCCGCCCTTGGTCTCGAAGGCGTACATCTCCTTGGTCACGATGTCGGTGGACTCACCGACCCCGCGCGCGAAGAGTTCGACGTTCTCGAAGCCGGGCGTCTCGATGTAGCCGTAGCCGGAGTTGCGCAGCGGAGCGGCGATCGCCTCACGGACGGCGAGGTACTTGGCGCTGTCCGGCGGGATCAGGTCGTACGTGCCCTTGGGGGCCTTGAAGGTGCTCACGGAAGGTCTCGTCACATTCCTCGTCGGGGAGCCCGAGCGGGTCCCTGGCCGGCGGCCACCTGCCGCAGATACGGGTTGGTGGAGCGCTCCTGGCCGATGGTCGTCTGGGGTCCGTGGCCGGACAGCACCACGGTCGAGTCGTCGAGCGGCAGGCACACACGGGCCAGCGAGTCGAGCATCTCGGCCATGTCACCGCCGGGCAGGTCGGTGCGTCCGATGGAGCCGGCGAACAGCAGGTCGCCCGAGAAGAGGATCGGCGGGATGTCCGCCGCCTCGGGCATGCCGAAGGTCACCGACCCCTTGGTATGGCCGGGTGCGTGCGCGACGGACAGCTCCAGGCCCGCCAGCTCCAGCTTCGCCCCGTCGGTCAGCTCCTTGACGTCGTCGGGCTCCCCCACGGTCAGCTCGCCCAGCAGCGGCATCCCGATGGACCGGCCGATCCCCTTCTCGGGGTCGTTCATCATGTACCGGTCGTCGGGGTGGATCCAGGCCGGCACGTCGTGCGCGCCGCACACCGGGACGACCGAGGCCACGTGGTCGATGTGGCCGTGGGTGAGGACGACGGCGACGGGCTTGAGCCGATGCTTCCTGACCGCTTCCGCGACGCCGTCGGCGGCCTGATGGCCGGGGTCGATGATCACGCACTCCTCACCGGCGGCGGGGGCGACGAGGTAGCAGTTCGTCCCCCAGGCCCCGGCGGGGAACCCGGCAATGAGCACGATCGTCCTTCGTTGTGTCGATACGGGCGGCTACGGCTGCTCACAGAGCCTACCGGCGCTGCCGATTCCTCAGCGAACCCATATACGGTACGGGGCACACGCAGGCGGTCGGCACACAGGACGCACGCGTACCGGTCGACGTTCGAGACCCATGAGGAGAGAACCCGGTGGTCAGCCAGGAACAGCGGCGGCGTCAGCTCGCCCGGGAGAAGTTCTTGCGGCAGCAGCAGCGACGCACTGACGCGCGACGCAAGGCCCGTATCCGCAACTCCGTGATCGCCTCGACTCTCGGCGTGATCGTGGTGCTCTCGGTGACGGTCTTCCTGACCAAGCCGTTCGAGGACGACGGCAAGACGGAGAACGCGAACGCGGACGTCACCCCGAGCGCCACGCCCAGCAAGGCCCCGGACCCGTGCGAGAAGCCGGCTCCGGGCAAGGTCAAGTCGGAGACCTGGAAGAAGGAACCGGCGATGGCCATCGACGAGTCGGCGAAGTACACGATGAAGCTGGACACGACCTGCGGCGAGATAGACGTCGCGCTGAAGGCGTCGGCGGCGCCGCACACCGTCAACTCGTTCAACTTCCTTCTGGGCAAGGGCTACCTGGACCACAGCAAGTGCCACCGGCTCACGGACCAGGGCATCTACGTCCTGCAGTGCGGCGACCCGAAGGGCACCGGCATGGGCGGACCGGGCTACACCATCCCGGACGAGAACCTCAAGGACAAGAGCCTCAAGGGCGGGATGTACCCGGCGGGCACGGTCGCGATGGCGAACCAGTACAACGCGCAGACGAAGCAGGGCCGCAACAGCGGCGGCAGCCAGTTCTTCCTCGTCTACCAGGACAGTCAGCTTCCGCCCGACTACACACCGTTCGGCACGGTGTCGGAAGCGGGCATGAAGATCCTGAAGAAAATCGCGGGTGCCGGAGCGCAGGCCCCCGACCCTCAGACGGGCAATACGGCGCCCAACGCGACGGTCGTGATCAACAAGGCCACGATCACGAAATCCTGACCCCCAACTGCGAAATTTCGGTCGCGCGGGATGCGGACACGCCCCCCGCCGGTCGCCTATGTTGGCCGTGACGAAACTGTGGACGATGCCCGGGGGAGCTGAGGCCCCCCGCAGGCATCATGTGGAGGAGGCGCTGTGAGCAGCGACCCGTGGGGCCGCGTCGACGAGACGGGGACCGTGTACGTGCGTACGGCCGACGGCGAGCAGGTCGTCGGTTCCTGGCAGGCAGGCTCCCCCGAGGAGGCGCTGGCCTACTTCGAGCGCAAGTACGAGGGCCTGGTTGTCGAGATCGGCCTCCTCGAGAAGCGAGTGAAGACCACCGACCTGTCGGCGAAGGACGCCCAGGCCGCCATCGACCACATCCGGGAACAGGTGGACGCGCACCACGTGGTGGGCGACCTGGACGCCCTGCGGGTCCGGCTGGACAAGCTCGTGGAGCTGGTGGAGGCGCGCCGCGAGGAGCGCAAGGCGCAGCGGGCGAAGCAGTCCGACGAGGCGCGCAAGTCCAAGGAGGCGCTGGTCGCCGAGGCGGAGGAGCTGTCGCAGTCCGACCAGTGGCGGGCGGCCGGTGAGCGGCTGAGGGCCCTGGTGGACACCTGGAAGGGTCTGCCGCGTCTGGACCGCAAGTCCGACGACGAGCTGTGGCACCGGTTCTCGCACGCGCGGTCGGCGTTCTCCAAGCGGCGCAAGCAGCACTTCGCGCAGCTGGACGCGCAGCGCGAGGAGGCCCGCAAGACCAAGGAGCGGCTGGTCACCGAGGCCGAGGCGCTGTCGAACTCGACGGACTGGGGCGTGACGGCGGCGCGCTACCGCGAGCTGATGTCGGAATGGAAGGCCGCGGGCCGCGCCCAGCGCGAGCACGAGGACGACCTCTGGAACCGCTTCCGCGGCGCCCAGGACGTCTTCTTCGCGGCCCGCAGCTCGGTCTTCGCCGAGCGGGACGCCGAGCAGTCGGAGAACCTGAAGCTCAAGGAGGAGCTGGCCGAGGAGGCCGAGAAGCTCCTGCCGATCACGGACCTGAAGGCGGCCCGGGCCGCTTTCCGGAACGTGAACGAGCGCTGGGAGGCCATCGGCCATGTGCCGCGCGACGCCCGGCCCAAGGTCGAGGGCCGTATGCACGCGGTCGAGCGGGCCATCCAGGAGGCCGAGGAGGCCGAGTGGCGCCGGACGAACCCGGAGGCCCGCGCGCGTGCCGAGGGTCTGACCGGCCAGCTCCAGGCCGCGGTGGACAAGCTGCAGGGCCAGATCGAGCAGGCGCGGGCACAGGGCAACAACGCCAAGGCCGACAAGCTCCAGCGTGAGCTCGACGGCCGGCAGGCGCTGCTGGACCAGGCGCTGAAGGGCCTGCAGGAGTTCGGAGGCTGAGCAGCCGATCGAAAGGGGCTCCCGTACACGGTGTACGGGAGCCCCTTTCGTGTGGTTCGTGTGCGACGACCGGTTACGACCTGCTGCGCGCCGACGTCACCCGGTACACGTCGTAGACGCCCTCCACGCCCCGGACCGCCTTGAGCACATGGCCGAGGTGCTTGGGATCGCCCATCTCGAAGGTGAAGCGGGAGGTGGCCACCCGGTCGCGGGAGGTCTGGACGGCCGCGGAGAGGATGTTGACGTGCTGGTCGGACAGCACGCGGGTGACATCCGAGAGGAGCCGGGAGCGGTCCAGGGCCTCGACCTGGATGGCGACCAGGAAGACCGAGGACTGGGTGGGCGCCCACTCGACCTCGAGGATGCGCTCGGGCTCGCGTGACAGTGAGTCGACGTTCACGCAGTCGCTGCGGTGAACCGATACGCCACTACCGCGGGTGACGAAGCCGATGATGGGGTCGCCCGGGACGGGCGTGCAGCAGCGGGCCAGCTTGACCCACACGTCCTCGACGCCCTTGACGACGACGCCCGGGTCGGCACTGGAGCGCCGCTTGCGGCCGCGCCCGCGGGCCGGCGGGACCGACTCGTCGATCTCCTCGGTGGCGGCCTCCTCGCCGCCGAGGGCCTGGACCAGCTTCTGCACGATGTTCTGTGCGGAGACATGGCCCTCGCCGATCGCCGCGTACAGCGCGGAGATGTCGGCGTAGCGCATCTCGTGCGCGAGGGTCACCAGGGAGTCGCCGGTCAGGATGCGCTGGATCGGCAGGTTCTGCTTGCGCATCGCGCGGACGATGGCGTCCTTGCCCTGCTCGATCGCCTCGTCGCGGCGTTCCTTGGAGAACCAGGCCCGGATCTTGTTGCGGGCGCGCGGTGACTTGACGAAGCCGAGCCAGTCGCGGGAGGGGCCGGCCCCGGCCGCCTTGGAGGTGAAGACCTCCACCAGGTCGCCGTTGTCGAGGGTGGACTCCAGCGGGACCAGCCGGCCGTTGACACGGGCGCCGATCGTGCGGTGCCCGACCTCGGTGTGCACGGCGTACGCGAAGTCGACCGGGGTCGCACCGGCCGGGAGCGCTATGACGTCGCCCTTGGGGGTGAAGACGAAGACCTCGTTGCGCGAGAGGTCGAAGCGCAGGGACTCCAGGAACTCGCCCGGGTCCTCGGTCTCCTTCTGCCAGTCCAGGAGTTGGCGCAGCCACGCCATGTCGTTGAGGTGGTCGTCCTTGCCCTTGCCGGACGACTTGGGGGCGTCGCTGCGCACCTTGGACGCGCCGGCGACGGCCTCCTGCTTGTACTTCCAGTGCGCGGCGATGCCGTACTCGGCGCGGCGGTGCATGTCGAACGTGCGGATCTGCAGCTCGACCGGCTTGCCGCCGGGGCCGATGACCGTCGTGTGCAGCGACTGGTACATGTTGAACTTGGGCATCGCGATGTAGTCCTTGAACCGGCCGGGGACCGGGTTCCATCGCGCGTGCACGGTGCCGAGGGCCGCGTAGCAGTCGCGGACGGTGTCCACGAGGACGCGGATGCCCACCAGGTCGTAGATCTCCGCGAAGTCACGGCCGCGGACGATCATCTTCTGGTAGACGCTGTAGTAGTGCTTCGGGCGGCCGGTGACCGTCGCCTTGATCCGGGCCGCGCGCAGGTCCTGCTGGACCTCGTCGGTGACGATCGCCAGGTACTCGTCGCGCTTCGGTGCCCGCTCGGCGACCAGCCGGACGATCTCGTCGTACATCTTGGGGTAGAGGATCGCGAAGGCGAGGTCCTCCAGCTCCCACTTGATGGTGTTCATGCCCAGGCGGTGGGCGAGCGGCGCGTAGATCTCGAGGGTCTCGCGCGCCTTCTTCTCCTGCTTCTCGCGCTTGAGGTAGCGCATGGTGCGCATGTTGTGCAGGCGGTCGGCGAGCTTGATGACCAGGACGCGCGGGTCCTTGGCCATGGCGACGACCATCTTGCGCACGGTCTCGGCCTGGGCGGCCTCACCGAACTTGACCTTGTCGAGCTTGGTGACGCCGTCGACGAGCAGGGTGACGACGTCGCCGAAGTCGCGGCGCAGGTCGTCCAGGCCGTACTCGGTGTCCTCGACCGTGTCGTGCAGCAGGCCGGCCATCAGCGTGGCCGGATCCATGCCCAGCTCGGCGAGGATGGTCGTCACGGCGAGGGGGTGCGTGATGTACGGGTCGCCGCTCTTGCGCTTCTGGCCTCGGTGCCAGCGCTCGGCGACCTGGTAGGCGCGCTCGATCTGGCGGAGCGTGGCCGTCTCGATCTTCGGGTCGTTGCCGCGCACTATCCGCAGCAGCGGCTCGAGCACCGGGTTGTACGGATTCGCGCGCTGCACGCCGAGCCGGGCCAGACGGGCGCGGACGCGGTTGGAGGAGCCGGAGCGGGCCGGCTGGCCGGCCGCCTGCCGCACCGCGGGCGGGGTGGGCTTGGGCCGCGACTGCTCGGCGGGCTTGTCGACCGGCGCCGCCTGGGCGTGCTCGACCGGCCCACGGGCGTCGTTCTTCGCGTGGGGCGTGGTCGGCGCGGGCTTGGCCGCGGCCGCCGAGGCGGACTCGGGCTTGGCGGCGGTCAGGTGCTGGGCCTCGTCTGGCAAGAGGGCTCCTCGTGCGCGATCCGGGTCCCCGGTCAGGCTCCGGAGCACCCATGGTAGCGATCCTGGGCCCCAGGATCGCCTTCAGGCCAATGTGAGGACCGTCTACCCGGGAAACGCACGAGGCGGGCACCGGATCGTCCGGGCCCGCCTGCGCGGTGTCGTGCCGGTGCCCACCGGGGCGCCGCACGGTGGCTAGACCGTGAGCAGCGCCTCCAGCGGAGCGCCGTTCAGCGCCGGCTCCAGGCGGGCGCGGCCGCTCAAGAAGCCGAGCTCCATGAGGACGGCGAGACCCGCGACCCCGGCACCGGCCCGGCGGATGAGCTGGACCGCGGCCTCGGCGGTGCCGCCCGTGGCGAGGACGTCGTCGACGATCAGGACGCAGTCCTCGGCGGTGAGGTCCTCGGCGTGCACCTCGATCTCCGCCGAGCCGTACTCCAGGTCGTAGGCCTGGGCGAGGGTGGCTCCGGGGAGCTTGCCCGCCTTGCGTACCGGGATGAAGCCGAGGCCGGCGCGGACGGCGACCGGGGCGCCGAGGATGAAGCCCCGGGCCTCCAGACCGACGACCTTGGTGGCGCCGGCGCGCTCGGCGATCTCGGCGAGGGCGTCGGTCAGGGCGGTGAACGCCGCCGGGTCCGCCAGGAGCGGGGTGATGTCCTTGAACATCACGCCCGGCTCCGGGTAGTCGGCCACGTCGCGGATGCGGCTGAGCAGCAGCTCCCTGATGTCGGTCATCGGCGCTTCCCCGAGGGGCGGCCGCGGCCACGGGTGCGGGAGGCGGGCTGGTTGCGCGGCCCGACCACCGCGGGTGCGGCGTCCTCGGGCTCGTCGGCGTACGCCTCGTCGTCGCCCTGGGGCTGGGTGTCGCCCTTGGCGGCGGACTGGGCCCGCTTGGCCAGGACGCGCTTCCTCAGGGCCTTCATCGCCGGCTCGCGCTCCTTGAGGTCGGCGACGAGCGGCGTGGCGATGAAGATCGAGGAGTACGCACCGGCGGCGAGGCCGACGAACAGCGACAGCGAGATGTCGTTCAGCATGCCGGCGCCGAGGACACCGCCGCCGATGAACAGCAGGCCCGCGACCGGCAGCAGCGCGACCACCGTGGTGTTGATGGAGCGGACCAGGGTGCTGTTGATCGAGCGGTTGGCGACGTCGCTGTAGGTCCAGCGGGTCTGCTTGGTGAGGTCCCGGGTCTGTTCCTTGAGGCTGTCGAAGACCACGACCGTGTCGTAGAGCGAGTAGCCGAGGATGGTCAGCAGACCGATCACCGTGCCCGGTGTGACCTCGAAGCCGACGAGGGCGTAGATGCCGACCGTGATGGTGATGTCGTGGATCAGTGCGACGAACGCGGCGAGCGCCATGCGCCATTCGAAGGCGATCGCCAGGTAGATCACCACGAGCACCAGGAAGATGCCGAGGCCCTGCCACGCCTTGTTGGCGATCTGCTCACCCCAGCTGGGGCCGACCAGCTCGGCGTTGATCTGCTCCGAGTCGATCTTGAGGTCGTCGGCGAGCGTGTTCTTGATCTCGTTGGCCGCGCCGGTGTCGATGCCGGCGACCTGGATGCGCAGGCTGCCGTCGCCGAGCTTCTGGACGATCGCGTCGTGGCCGGAGGCCGCTTCCGCGTACTCCTCCGCCTGGGACACCGAAGCCGAGGTGTTCTTCGGCGTGTTGAAGACGGCGCCGCCCTGGAACTCGATACCCATGTTCAGGCCGCGGACCGCCAGGCCGGCGATGGCCAGGATGGTGATCAGGATGGAGAGGCCGTACCAGATCTTGCGGTTTTTGACGAAGTCGTAGCCGATTTCGCCACGGTGCAGCCGGGCGCCGAGGTTGCCGAGCTTCGACATCTCACGCCTCCTTCGTCTCGACGGGGGCGGAGGGACGGCGGGTGCGGCGCAGCGGCGGCTGGGCACCCAGGCTCTTCGGGTCGAGGCCGGACCACTTGTGGCCGTTCGCGAAGAACGGGCGGCGGGCCATGAGTGTCAGCAGCGGCTTGGTGAAGAGGAACACCACGACCACGTCGAGCAGGGTGGTCAGGCCGAGCGTGAACGCGAAGCCCTGGACCTTGCCGACGGTGACGATGAAGAGCACCGCGGCGGCGAGGAACGACACGAAGTCGGAGACCAGGATGGTGCGCCGGGCACGCGGCCAGGCCCGCTCGACGGCGGGGCGCAGCGAGCGGCCCTCTCGGATCTCGTCGCGGACGCGTTCGAAGTACACGATGAACGAGTCCGCCGTGATGCCGATGGCGACGATGGCGCCGCAGACGGCCGGCAGGTTCAGCGCGAAGCCGATGGCCGGGCCGAGCAGGGCCATGAGCGTGTAGGTGAGGGCGGCGGAGACCAGCAGCGAGAGGATCGCGATGAACGACAGACCGCGGTAGTAGGCCAGCAGATAGATGATGACCAGCGCGAGACCAATCGCGCCGGCGATCAGACCTGCCTGCAGCTGGTCACCGCCCAGCGCGGCGGTCACGGTCGTCATGCTGTCGACCTTGAAGGTCAGCGGCAGTGCGCCGTAAGACAGCATGTTGGAGAGGTCCTGGGCGGACTGCTGGTTGAAGTTGCCGGAGATCTCGGCGTTGCCGCCGGTCAGGGCCTGCCGGACGTACGGATCGGAGACGACCTCGCCGTCCAGGACGATCGCGAACTGGTTCTGCGGGGACTGGTTCTGCGCCAGCTTGCCGGTGATGTTCGCGAACTTCTTGGCGCCACCGTTGGTGAAGTCCATCGTGACGGTCCAGCCGGCACCGGTCTGGGTGTTCAGGGCGGCCTGGGCCTTGTCGACGTCCGTGCCGTCGACCTCGGCGGGGCCGAGGATGTACTTCTGCCACTGGCCCTGCGAGTTCTTGCCGCACGCCAGCGTCGGGTCGGAGGCCTTCACGCCGTCGCCGACGGTGGAGCGGGTCTTCTCGTCGGTGCAGTCGAGCTTGGCGTACTTCGCCTGCAGCGCGCTCGCGTCGGCCTCGGCGGTGCCGCCGCTCCCCGACGGGGAGGGGCTGGCCTTGTCGCCCTTGTCCGAGGCGCTCGCGGAGGGCGTCGCGTCGGCCTTCAGCGCGTCCGTGACCGCACGGCCCTGCGTGGTGGGAGAGGCGGACGGGGACGCGGATCCCTTGTCGGTGGCCTCGGGCTTGTCGGTGGCCTTGCCGGACGGCTTGTCCGTGGGGCTGCCGGTGGGGCTCGGGGAGGGGCTGGCCGTGCCCTTGCCGCCGGCGATCTCGGTGGCGAGGACCGGACGGAAGTAGAGCTTGGCGGTGGTACCGACCTGCTTGCGCGCCTGCTCCGAGTTGGTGCCCTTGGGAATGTTGACGATGATGTTTTCCCGGCCCTGCGTCTGGACCTCGGACTCGGAGACGCCCAGACCATTGACACGGCGCTCCATGATGGAGACTGCGGTGTCCATGTTGGTCTTGTTGATCGCCGCCTCGTTGCCGGCCTCGGGGACCGCGCGGAGCGTGATGCTCGTACCGCCGGCAAGGTCGATGCCGAGACGGGGCTTCGTGTGCCCCGAGGCGAACATCCCACCGGTGAGCGCCGCGATGGCGATCAGGATCAGGGCCAGCGAGCGCCCCGGCTTGCTCTGGGCGCTCGCGTTCCTGCCCTTTTTAGGTGTGGCCACCTTCTCGTACTCCCTCTCGGGCCACCTCGCTCCGGATCGGCGGACGGGCGGCCATGACATGGTGTCGGGACTCCGTGCGAGCTGGGCGTGTCCCGGGGCGCGCGGGCAGGACCCGCGCGCCCCGGGACACGACTACTTCGCCTCGGAGTCGCCGTCGGTCTTCTTCGGCTCTGCGTCCGGCTTGGCCTCGGCCGCCTCGTCGGCCGGTTCGTCGGCCGCGTCCTTCTTGCCGAGGTCGACGGCCTTGTCGTCAGCGGGGGCGTCGGCTGCGGAGTCGTCGGTCTCGGTGAGGGAGGAGGCGTCGTCCGGGACGATGTCGGCGTCGGACTTCAGGTCGTGCTCGATGCCGTGGACGATGCGGTTGTACTCGTCGTCGGTGAGGACGGCACCGATGGCGTTCTTGGCGAAGAGGAGATCGACGCCGGGACCGGCGTCGACGAGGACGGTGTCCTCGTTCACTTCCTTGACCGTGGCGTACATGCCCCCGATGGTGCGGATACCGCTGCCGGGCTGCATCTGGTTCCGCATGTCGGCGGCCTGCTGCTGCTTCTTCTTGGCCGACCGGGTCATCAGGAACATGGCCCCGATGAGCACGATGAACGGGAGGAGGGTCAGGAGACTCACGGGTCGGTACTTCCTTCACACGACCGCGCTGTGAGCGGCCAGATGGTTGGGGGTGTGTACGCCGCCGACAAAGGCGGCATCGGCGGAGTCTAAGCGAGTCCGCGCGCATGGAACAACGCTCAGCATGGCACCGGGGTTCCTGCTCCGGCCACTGACCTCGCCGCCCCGGAGCCGTGACGGCGCCGTCACGCCCCGAACAGGTCCCCTTGTCCGTTTCCGGCGCTCTGGGAGCGTGGCGGGGTGAGGCCGAGATGCGCCCATGCGGCGGGGGTGGCGACCCTGCCGCGGGGGGTGCGGGCCAGCAGGCCCTCCCTCACGAGGAAGGGCTCGGCGACCTCCTCCACGGTCTCACGTTCCTCCCCGACCGCGACAGCGAGTGTGGAGAGGCCGACCGGTCCGCCGCCGAACAGCTTGAGCAGGGCTTCCAGCACACCCCGGTCGAGGCGGTCCAGGCCCCGCGCGTCCACCTCGTACACGGCGAGGGCCGCCGCCGCGATGTCCCTGGTGATCAGCCCGTCGGCCTTGACCTGGGCGTAGTCGCGGACGCGGCGCAGCAGGCGGTTGGCGATACGGGGCGTGCCGCGGGAGCGGCCGGCGATCTCAGCGGCGCCCTCCGGCTCGACCTCGACCTCCAGGAGGCTGGCCGAGCGGTGGATGACCCGCTCCAGTTCGGCCGGTTCGTAGAACTCCATGTGCGCGGTGAAGCCGAAGCGGTCGCGCAGCGGGGGCGGCAGCAGGCCCGCACGGGTGGTGGCGCCGACCAGGGTGAAGGGGGGCAGCTCCAGGGGGATGGCCGTGGCGCCGGGGCCCTTGCCGACGATGACGTCGACGCGGAAGTCCTCCATCGCCATGTACAGCATCTCCTCGGCGGGCCGGGACATGCGGTGGATCTCGTCGAGGAAGAGGACCTCGCCCTCCTGGAGGGAGGAGAGGATCGCGGCGAGGTCGCCGGCGTGCTGGATGGCGGGGCCCGAGGTGATGCGGATCGGGGCGCCCATCTCGGCCGCGATGATCATCGACAGGGTGGTCTTGCCGAGGCCCGGGGCACCGGAGAGCAGCACGTGGTCGGCCGTCGCGCCACGCGCGCGTGCGGCGCGCAGCACGAGGTCGAGCTGCTCGCGGACCTTCTCCTGGCCGATGAACTCGTCCAGGTCCTTGGGGCGCAGGGCGGCCTCGACGGCCTGGTCCTCACGGTCGGCGGACGCACCGACGAGCCGCTCGGCGGCATCGGCGTCGGTCGTGTCGTCCCAGTTCATGGAGTGTGCCTCGGAATCTCGGTACGGGGGTGCGGACTGCTCGGGCTAGCGGGCGCGGTTCAGCGTCTGCAGGGCCGCCTTCAGCAGCTGCCCCACCTGGGGCGTGCCCTCGGCGGCCTCGGCCTGCGGGGCCACGGCGGTCACGGCCTCGTCGGCCTCCCGGGTCGCGTAGCCGAGGCCGATCAGGGCCGCGTGCAGCTGGTCGCGCCAGCCGGTGCTGACCGGTGCGCCGACCGCGGGTGCCCCGACCGGCGCGCCGAGCCGGTCCTTCAGCTCCAGGAGCAGCTTCTGCGCACCCTTCTTCCCGATGCCGGGGACGGCGGTGAGGGCCTTCTCGTCGGCGGTCGCGACGGCCCGGCGCAGCGCGTCCGGACTGTGCACGGCGAGCATGGCCTGGGCCAGCCGGGGGCCGACACCGCTGGCCGTCTGGAGCAGTTCGAAGACCTGCCGCTCGTCGTCGTCCGCGAAGCCGTACAGGGTGAGGGAGTCCTCGCGGACGACCAGGGAGGTGTGCAGCTTGGCCGGTTGGCCCATGCGGAGCGTGGACAGCGTGTTCGGCGTGCACTGGACGGCCATGCCGACGCCGCCGACCTCGACGACCGCGGCGTCCGGAGCGAGTGCGGCCACTGTGCCGCTGACGAAGGCGATCATGCCGTCCGGCCTTTCGGTGCTTTGGCGTGGTGCAGGGCGACGGCCTGCTGGAGTCGGTTCTGCGCGGGGGCGCGCCAGATGTGGCAGATGGCGAGGGCGAGGGCGTCGGCGGCGTCGGCGGGCTTGGGCGGTGCGCTGAGCCGGAGCAGGCGGGTCACCATGGCGCCCACCTGCGCCTTGTCGGCCCGGCCGCTGCCGGTGACGGCGGCCTTGACCTCGCTCGGGGTGTGCAGAGCGACCGGGATCCCGCGGCGGGCGGCGCAGAGCATGGCGACGGCACTGGCCTGGGCGGTGCCCATCACCGTACGGACGTTGTGCTGGCTGAAGACGCGCTCGACGGCGACGAACTCGGGCCGGTGCTCGTCGAGCCACTGCTCGATGCCCTGCTCGACGGCGACGAGGCGGTGGCCCAACTCGGCGTCCGCCGGCGTGCGGACGACGCCGACGCCCAGCATCGTCAACGGCCGGCCCGCGACCCCCTCGACGACGCCCACACCACACCGCGTCAGTCCGGGGTCCACCCCGAGTACGCGCACCGCCCCTCCTTCGCTCACCTGTTTGTGCAGGCTATCGGGTAGCGCTGACAATGCGACGGGCCGACGGGTGTGTCCCGTCGGCCCGTTGAGCCCGTGCAGCTCTCGGCAGCGTTACGCGTCGACCTTCTCCATGACCTCGTCGCTGACGTCGAAGTTGGCGAAGACGTTCTGCACGTCGTCGCTGTCCTCCAGCGCGTCGATCAGCTTGAAGATCTTCTTGGCGCCCTCCTCGTCCAGCTCGACCTGCATGGTCGGGACGAAGTTGGCGTCGGCGGAGTCGTAGTCGATGCCGGCGTCCTGGAGGGCGGTGCGGACCGCGACCAGGTCGGTGGCCTCGCTGAGGACCTCGAAGCTCTCGCCGAGGTCGTTGACCTCCTCGGCGCCCGCGTCGAGCACCGCGGTCAGCACGTCGTCCTCGGACAGCTCGCCCTTGGGGACGATCACGACGCCCTTGCGGTTGAAGAGGTACGACACCGAGCCCGGGTCGGCCATGGAGCCACCGTTGCGGGTCATGGCGACACGGACCTCGGAGGCGGCGCGGTTGCGGTTGTCGGTGAGGCACTCGATGAGCACCGCGACACCGTTGGGGCCGTAGCCCTCATACATGATCGTCTCGTAGTCGGCACCGCCGGCCTCGAGTCCGCCGCCGCGCTTGACCGCGGAGTCGATGTTCTTGTTCGGGACCGACTGCTTCTTGGCCTTCTGGATGGCGTCGTAGAGAGTGGGGTTGCCCTCGATGTCGACGCCGCCCATCCGGGCAGCCACCTCGATGTTCTTGATCAGCTTCGCGAAGAGCTTGCCGCGCTTGGCGTCGATCACGGCCTTCTTGTGCTTCGTCGTAGCCCATTTAGAGTGGCCGGACATCTGCCTGTCTCCTTCGCGTAACCCATCTCAGCAACGAACGCAGGAATCCTACAAGGACTCGGCTGTCCGGTTCGCCCGCACCATGTCGACGAACAGGGCGTGGACGCGGTGGTCGCCGGTCAGCTCCGGATGGAACGACGTGGCCAGCACGGCGCCCTGGCGGACCGCGACGATGTGGCCGCCGTGCTCGGCGAGCACCTCGGCCCGGGCGCCGACGGACTCCACCCAGGGGGCACGGATGAAGACGCCCTCCACCGGGTCACCCTCGATGCCCCGGACGGCGACGGCCGCTTCGAAGGACTCGTTCTGCCGTCCGAAGGCGTTGCGGCGCACGATCATGTCGATGCCGCCGATGGTCTCCTGGCCCGACCGCGGGTCGAGGATCTTGTCGGCGAGCATGATCATGCCGGCGCAGGTGCCGTAGACGGGCATACCGTCCCGCACGCGCGCGCGGAGGGGCTCCATCAGGCCGAACAGGACGGCCAGCTTGGAGATGGTGGTGGACTCGCCGCCGGGGATGACGAGGCCGTCGACCTCGGCGAGCTCTTCGGGGCGCCGCACCGGCCTGGCCACGGCATCGGCCGCGGCCAGGGCGACGAGGTGCTCCCGTACGTCGCCCTGGAGGGCCAGGACGCCTATGACGGGGGTGTCGCTCATGGATTCCTGTGCCTTACCAGCCGCGGTTGGCGTAGCGCTCGGCCTCGGGGAGGGTGTCGCAGTTGATGCCGACCATGGCCTCGCCGAGGTTGCGGGAGGCGTCCGCGATGATCTTCGGGTCGTCGTAGAAGGTGGTGGCCTTCACGATGGCGGCGGCGCGCTTGGCCGGGTCGCCGGACTTGAAGATGCCGGAGCCGACGAAGACGCCCTCGGCGCCGAGCTGGCGCATCAGGGCCGCGTCGGCCGGGGTGGCGACACCGCCGGCGGAGAACAGCACCACGGGGAGCTTGCCGAGCTCGGAGACTTCCTTGACGAGCTCGTACGGCGCGCGCAGCTCCTTGGCGGCGGCGTACAGCTCGTTGTTGTCGTAGCCGCGCAGGCGGGCGATCTCGTTCTTGATCTGGCGCAGGTGGCGGACGGCCTCGACGACGTTGCCGGTGCCGGCCTCGCCCTTGGAGCGGATCATCGCGGCGCCCTCGGCGATGCGGCGCAGGGCCTCGCCCAGGTTGGTGGCGCCACAGACGAACGGCGTGGTGAAGGCCCACTTGTCGGAGTGGTTGACCTCGTCGGCCGGGGTGAGGACCTCGGACTCGTCGATGTAGTCGACGCCGAGGGACTGCAGGACCTGGGCCTCGACGAAGTGGCCGATGCGGGACTTGGCCATGACCGGGATCGAGACGGCTTCGATGATGCCCTCGATCATGTCCGGGTCGGACATGCGGGCCACGCCGCCGTCCTTGCGGATGTCGGCCGGGACCCGCTCCAGGGCCATGACGGCCACGGCGCCCGCGTCCTCGGCGATCTTCGCCTGCTCCGGTGTGACGACGTCCATGATGACGCCGCCCTTGAGCTGCTCGGCCATGCCGCGCTTCACACGGGCGGTGCCGGTCTCGGGAGCCTGGTTTTCGGAGATGGACACGGGTGACCTCGCTGAGGGGAAAGAGGATTTCTGCAGCACTGAGGAAACGTGAGAGAACCAGGCCACAGCAAGGGCCAATGGGAAGGCCGTGGATCCTTTTGCGACGGACGGCCGGAAAACGACCCGTGAAGAGGGCTCAGGCGGCCCGGTCCACCAGGGCCACCGGAGGCTCGTCGTCCATTTCGAAGGCCATCGGGAAGGGCGCGTGACCGGCCAGGCGGAACCAGCGCACCTTGCGGTGCCGGCGCAGGGCCCGGGCCGCCCGCACGGCGTCGTTGTGGAAGCGCCGGGCCATCGGCACCCTGCGGACCGCCTCGGTGAGTTCCCGGGCGGCTTCCTCTCCCCCGGGCGCCTCCCGCACCGCCTCCACCTGCGGGGCCTCTCCGAAGACGGCCCGCAGCGCCTGGCTCAGGTCGCTCTCGGCGACCTCCCGCTGCTCCTCCTCGGCCTGCCGGGCGGCGTGCGCGGCCTCGTACAGCACGATCGAGGCGGCCGGGTCCAGGACCCCCGACGTCGCCAGTTCCTGCGCCACCGAGGCCCGGCGCAGCAACTGCGCGTCCAGGGCGGCCCGGGCGGCGTCGATCCGGGCGTGGAGACGGTCGAGCCGGCCGGCGGTCCAGCTCAGATAGAGCCCGATCGCGACCAGGGCGACGGCGATCCAGATGAGAGTGGTGGTCACGGGCGGCAAGGCTAGCGGCACGGCGGGGCCGTCCGTTCACCCCGCCCTGCCCGCGGTCAGCGGGGGCGGTCCCCCGACAGCGGCGGGATGGACATCAGTGTCTTGAAGTGCCCCCTGGGGTGGCCCTCGCCGACGAGCTGCTGGTCAGTCCCGGGCGAACCCCAGCCGCCCCCACAGCCCGGTCGTCCGCTCGTCCTCGGCCACCGCCGCCGCCCCGGCCGTCACCGTCTCGTAGACGGACAGGATGTCCGCGCCGACGGTCGACCAGTCGAAGCGCCTTACGTGGGCACTTCCCCGCTTGCGCAGCTCCGCCCGCCGCTCCGGGTCCGCCAGGAGCCGCACGGCCATGTCGGCCAGGGCGTCGGCGTCCTCGTTGGGGAACAGTTCGCCGGCCGCCCCGCGGTCCAGGACCTGGGCGAAGGCGTCCAGGTCGGAGGCGAGGACGGGAGCTCCGGCGGACATGGCCTCGACGAGGATGATGCCGAAGCTCTCGCCGCCGGTGTTGGGCGCGACGTACAGGTCGACGCTGCGCAGGAAGCGGGCCTTGTCCTCGTCGCTGACCATGCCGAGGAACTCGACGCGGGAGCGCAGCTCGGCCGGCAGGGACTCCACGGCCTCCTCCTCGTCGCCGCGTCCGGCGACCAGCAGCCGCGACTGCGGGCGCGCGGCGAGGATCTTCGGCAGGGCCTTCATCAGCACCGGCAGTCCCTTGCGGGGCTCGTCG
The DNA here is from genome assembly GCF_040638895.1 of Streptomyces sp. NPDC024017. Classification (NCBI taxonomy): domain Bacteria; kingdom Bacillati; phylum Actinomycetota; class Actinomycetes; order Kitasatosporales; family Streptomycetaceae; genus Streptomyces; species Streptomyces sp. NPDC024017. The sequence continues at coordinate 155,463 of NZ_JBEZYZ010000010.1, forward strand.
ATGCGCCCTATGAAGCCGATCGTGTCGCCCTGCCACTCGGCCTTGGGCTCGGCCTCGGCGAAGAAGTCGACATCGACGCCGTTCGGGATCACCACCGCGTCGCCGCCGAGGTGTTCCACCAGCGTGCGGCGGGCGTACTCGCTCACCGCGATCCGGGCGCTGATCTTCTCCAGGGCGGCCTGGAGGATCGAGTACGCGGCGATCATCGCGCGCGAGCGCGGGTTGGACGTGTGGAACGTGGCCACGATCGGGCCCTGGGCGGCCCAGCAGGTCAGCAGCCCCAGCGACGGCGAGGTCGGCTCGTGGATGTGGATCACGTCGAACGCGCCGTCGTGCAGCCAGCGGCGCACCCGGGCGGCGCTCAGGAAGCCGAAGTTCAGCCGGGCCACCGACCCGTTGTACGGCACCGGCACCGCGCGCCCGGCCGAGACGACGTACGGCGGCAGCGGGGTGTCGTCGTCGGCGGGGGCCAGGACGGAGACCTCGTGGCCGAGGCGGAGGAAGTACTCGGCGAGGTCACGGATGTGGAACTGGACGCCCCCCGGTACGTCCCAGGAGTACGGGCAGACGATGCCGATCCTCACGTGGTTCCCTTCGCTGGATCGAGGTCCGCGAGCCACAGCCGCTGCAGCATGTGCCAGTCCTGCGGATGGTCGGCGATCCCCGTGGCGAAGGCGTCGGCCAGCGCCTGTGTCATGACGGACGTCTTCTCGGCGCGCGTACCCGACTCGGGCACGTCGACCGGCGTGTGGACGCGGCCCCGCATCACGGGCGAGTCGTCGTACCAGAGGGTGACAGGGAGCAGCAGGGCGCCCGTCTGCTGGGCGAGCAGGGCCGGTCCGGCCGGCATGCGGGCCGTGTCGCCGAAGAAGTCGACCTCGACACCGGAGGCGGACAGGTCGCGGTCGGCGACCAGGCAGACCAGGCCGCCGTCGCGCAGCCGCCGGGCCAGGGTCCCGAAGGTGGTGCCTCCGCTGTGCGGCAGGACCTCCATGCCGAGGCCCTCGCGGTAGGCGACGAACCGGTCGTACAGCGTCTCGGGCTTCAGGCGCTCGGCGACCGTCGTGAAGGGGATGCCCAGCTTGGTGGTGACCCAGGCGCCGGCCAGGTCCCAGTTGGCCAGGTGCGGCAGGGCGAGGACGACGCCCTTGCCGGCGGCCAGGCCCTCGGTGAGGTGGTGCAGGTCCTTGACCTCGACGCCGCCCTTGATCCGCTCAGCGCTCCAGGCCGGGAGGCGGAACGACTCCATCCAGTAGCGCAGGTAGGAGCGCATGCCCGCGCGGGACAGCTCGGCGAGGCGCTCGGGGCTCGCGCCGGGCACCACGCGCGCGTAGTTGCTCTCCAGGCGCTGGACGCCCTTGCCGCGCTGCTTCCAGGCCAGGTCGGCGATGGTCCGGCCGAGTCGTACGGCGGCCGGCTCGGGGAGCTTCCTGACGGTGCTCCAGCCCAGGCCGTACAGCCCGTCCGTCAGCCGGTCCTGTGCGCTCACGTGGCCGCCTCGCTCCCGTGGGAGGCGTTCTGCTGCTTGCCTTCATTGTCCTGCGCGGGCGCCTCGTCCTGGGCGGCAGCCGCCGCCTCGGCCCCCTCGGCTTCCTCGGCCTCCGCGGACTCGCGGCGGACCGTGACGACCCGCTGGATCAGCGTGACGAGGCTGCCCACGGCGACGATCCACAGGGCGACGGGCAGCAGGTACTGGATGCCGGGCACACCGAACGCGTGCAGGCCCGCGAGACCGGCCGCGACCAGGGAGATCACCAGACGCTCGGCACGTTCGACGAGCCCGTTGACGGCGACCGGCAGGCCGATCGACTCGCCCCGGGCCTTGGTGTACGACACCACCTGGCCGCTGGCCAGGCAGAAGATCGAGACGGCGCACAGGACGAGGTCGTCGCCCCCGCCGGCGTACCAGAGGATGAAGCCGCCGAAGATCGCGCCGTCGGCGACCCGGTCGAGCGTGGAGTCCAGGAAGGCGCCCCAGCGGCTGGAGCGGCCGAGCTGACGGGCCATGTTGCCGTCGACGAGGTCGGAGAACACGAAGAGCGTGATCACGACCGTGCCCCAGAAGAACTCGCCCATGGGGTAGAAGACCAGCGCGCCCGCGACCACACCGGCGGTGCCGATGAGCGTGACGGTGTCGGGGCTGACGCCCCGGCGGATCAGAAACGCGGCGAACGGTGTGAGGACACGCGTGAAGAATGCACGCGCGTACTTGTTCAGCATGGCCTTCCCGAGGGTCGGTGTCGCCGTCTGGCCCCTGCTGGCCACCGGCTGGCCCATCGTAGTCACGCGCGCGCGTGGCCGAGGTGCGGGCACCCGCACCCCTTTCGGGGGAACCCCCGAGCCGCTGGTGGGCGGGGGGATCACGTCGTTCGTATGGACGCACCGTGACGGGAGTGGGAAGGTCGAATGACCGCGGGCGTCGCCGGAGCCGCCATCGCACGCGGATCCCGCGTGTCCGCGCCCACAGTGACCTCACCGTGCACGGGAGGCAGGATCATGGGCGACAAGGCACAGACACACCCTGGGGCCGCCGGCAGGGCACGAGCGGCCGACCACCCTCAGTCCGTACGGAATGTGGTGCTGGTCGGCCACTCCGGATCGGGCAAGACCACCTTGGTGGAGGCCCTCGCACTGACGGCGGGGGCGGTGAACCGGGCGGGCCGCGTGGAGGACGGCGGCACCGTATCCGACTACGACGACATCGAGCACCGGCAGCAGCGCTCGGTACAGCTCTCCCTGGTGCCCGTCGAGTGGGACGGCATCAAGATCAATCTTCTGGACACCCCCGGATACGCCGACTTCGTCGGTGAACTCAGGGCCGGTCTGCGCGCGGCGGACGCGGCCCTCTTCGTCGTCTCGGCCTCGGACGGCGTGGACGGCTCGACCCGCATGGTGTGGGAGGAGTGCGCGGCCGTGGGCATGCCCCGGGCCATCGTCGTCACGCACCTGGAGTCGGCGCGTTCCGACTTCGAGGAGATGACCCGGTCCTGCGCGGAGGCCTTCGGCGCGGACGACCCCGACGCGGTCCTGCCCCTCTACCTGCCGCTGCACGGCCCCCAGGCACCCGACGGGCACGCGCCCGTGACCGGGCTGATCGCTCTGCTGTCGCAGAAGCTGTTCGACTACTCGACCGGCGAGCGCAAGGAGTCCGAGCCGGGCGAGGACCAGCTGCCGCTGATCGAGGAGGCCCGCAACCGGCTCATCGAGGGGATCATCTCGGAGAGCGAGGACGAGACCCTCATGGACCGCTACCTCGGCGGGGAACCGGTCGACGTCAAGACGCTCATCGAGGACCTGGAGCGGGCCGTCGCGCGCGGGGTCTTCTTCCCCGTCCTGGCCGCCGCCCCCGCGGGTGACGGAGCCCGGCAGGGGCTCGGCACCCTGGAGCTGCTGGAGCTGATCACGCGGGGCTTCCCGACGCCGCTGGAGCACGAGACGGTGCGGGTCACCACCATCGACGGCAGACCGCGCGAGCTCAAGCCGTGCGACCCCGGCGCTCCGCTGGTCGCGGAGGTCGTGAAGACCTCCTCGGACCCGTACGTGGGCCGGCTGTCGCTGATCCGCCTGTTCTCCGGCACCCTGCGCGCCGACCAGACGGTCCACGTCTCCGGGCACGGGCTGGCCGACCGCGGGCACGAGGACCACGACGTCGACGAGCGGATCGGCGCCCTGTCCACGCCCTTCGGCAAGCAGCAGCGCCCGGTGTCGCACGTCATCGCGGGTGACCTGGCCTGCGTGGCGAAGCTGAGCCGCGCCGAGACCGGCGACACCCTGTCCGCCAAGGACGACCCGCTGCTCATGGAGCCGTGGCAGATGCCGGACCCCCTGCTGCCGCTGGCCATCCAGGCGCACAGCAAACCGGACGAGGACAAGCTGTCCCAGGGCCTGGCCCGGCTGGTCGCCGAGGACCCGACAATGCGGCTGGAGCAGAACCAGGACACCCACCAGGTGGTCCTGTGGTGCCTGGGCGAGGCACACGCCGACGTCGCCCTGGAGCGGCTGCGCAGCCGGTACGGCGTCCAGGTCGACGTGGTCCCGCACCGGGTGTCCCTGCGCGAGACGTTCGCCGAGAAGTCCGCCGGCCGGGGCCGGCACGTCAAACAGTCCGGCGGGCACGGGCAGTTCGCGATCTGCGAGATCGAGGTCGAGCCGCTGCCCGGCGGGTCCGGCATCGAGTTCGTCGACAAGGTCGTGGGCGGCGCGGTGCCCCGGCAGTTCATCCCGTCGGTGGAGAAGGGCATACGGGCCCAGGCGGCCAAGGGAGTGGTGGCCGGATACCCGCTCATCGACGTACGGGTGACCCTCCTGGACGGCAAGGCGCACTCGGTGGACTCTTCCGACGCCGCCTTCCAGACGGCCGGGGCCCTCGCGCTGCGGGAGGCCGCCGCCGACGCGAAGATCCATCTGCTGGAGCCGGTGGCCGAGGTGTCGGTGCTGGTCGGCGACGACTTCGTGGGCGCCGTGATGAGCGACCTGTCGGGGCGGCGCGGCCGGGTGCTCGGCACCGAGCAGACACCCGGCGGCCGCACCCTGATCCGGGCCGAGGTGCCCGAGATCGAGATCGGCCGGTACGCGATCGACCTGCGGTCGATGGCGCACGGCACGGCGGGGTTCAGCCGCCGGTACGCGCGGCACGAGCCGATGCCGCAGCAGGTGGCGGACCGGGTGCGTGAAGAGGAGCGCAAGGCCTCGTAGTTGGCGCCGGGCGCCACCAAGTGCCCTCCTGAGGGCCCCCCTCCGCGGGGGCGGGCGGCTTGACGGGCCGCCCGCCCCCGCATGCCGGTCCGGACGGATACGCTGATGACCTGATCAACAGGTGTGCGGAGCGCGGAAGTCGGGAAGGCCGCAGATGCGGATGCGGCAGCGATGGGGGCGGCAGTGACGGACGGATTCGACTTCAGCCCGGGGGCCCAGGTGCCTCTGGCGGGTGCGAGCGGCCAGACAGCGGCGACCTACGCGCTGGCCGCGGCGGCGTACCGGGACGACGAGGTCACCAAGATCCTGGCCGCCGACAACGAGTGGCACCAGTCCAAGGTGACTCCCCCGCGCTCCTGGGCGAAGATCTTCCGCCCCCGGTTCGGCGAGGCCTTCTCCCGCGCGGTCATCGACCGGATGCTGGGTGCCGGGCGCAAGCCGGTCATCCAGTCCTTCGGCATCGAGCCCCAGGTCGTCGTGGAGCACTGCCTGGCGGCCCACCGCATCCGCCGCGACCGCGACAACTGGCTCTCGGCGATCACGGTGATCTGCGGGGTGCTCTTCCTGCCCGGCTTCCTCGTGTGGCTGCTGGTGTTCACCCTGCGCACCACCATGGCCAAGCGCGAGGACAAGCGCGCGGGCGCCCTCGCCACGACCCTGCTGGTCGCCGTGGGCGCGCTCGCCGTGCTGTTCCTGATCCGCATGCCGTTCGAAGGATTCTGGGCCCTGTACGGGCGCGCGGCGGTCGTCATGCCGGTCGTCGGCTGGTTCTGGGCCAAGCAGATCTGCGAGCGGACGGCCCGCGATCTGCGGGAGCGCTGGTCGAGCCTGCTGTCGGGCGGCGGCGTGGGCGCCAAGATCCCCGAGGCCGTCCCCGGCAACCCCGGTGACGCGGCCGAGCAGGTCCGCAAGGAGCTGGCCCGCCTCGCCGCCGAGCAGCGGTCCAACTCGGTCTTCTACGCCGGGCCCAAGGGCATACTCGGCATGGGCACGCGGTGGGGCAGCTGGCAGCTGGCCGAGGAGCTGGTGTCGGCCGATCCGGGCAAGGAGTTCCACCCCTTCCGCAGCTGGGACGTCATCGTGGCGATCCAGGGCGGTCTCGGCATGCTGGAGCGTACGTCCATCAACACCGGCGGTTTCCCCAAGCCGTCCATCACGCACTGGGTCGTCTCGCCGATCGGCGAGAAGGCGACGGACGTGTCCCGGCCGAGCGGCACGGACGTCGACGCGTACACGGTCCGGACGCACGCCATACAGGACATCTGCAACAAGCAGCAGTTCGGCAGCGGCGACCGGCACTACCTGGGCGTGCAGTGGACCCTGTGGGACGGCCACCTGGTGATCACCATGCTGATCACGGTGACCGTGCTGCACGACACGCTGCGCATCGAGGTCACCGGGCACGCCCTGGGGCCGGTCAACTCCCTGTTCAACGAGAAGCCGGCGGCCAAGGAGAAGACGGTCCAGAAGGCCTTCCGCTTCTGGGAGACCCGCACCGTGAAGATGCCCCTCATCGACGCGGACGAGGTGGTACGGCTGGCCGCGCGCGCCCCGCTGACCTGGTATCCGCCGCTGCTGAACTGGCTCGGGGGCAGTCTGACGCTGCCGGAGCCGTTCGGTCTGCGGCACGCGTGGGCCGACCAGCCGTGGCGGCACCGGTTCATGGCCGACGATGCGCTGCGGGCGGCCACGCCGGTGCTGCGCGTGGTGCACACGGCGGCGTTGAAGGTGCTGCGGGAGAACGGGGTGGACGTGGAGAAGTTCGGGTCCAGGTCGGCGGCGCTGAGTGGGGCGGTGCAGGAGGCTTCGCCCAAGAAGGCGGATGTGTACGACGCGTAGGCCTCCGGCGGTCGAGCCGATCAGCCGCGGGCCGGCTGTGGCTGGTGTCCCTGGGGGCTGCGCCCCCAGACCCCCATCGGCCTGAACGGCCTCGTCCTCAAACGCCGGACGGGCTGAGAAGGGCCCGACCCCGCCGAAGTCAGCTGGCCGGCCAGGCTTCCGCCAGCATCTTCCTCGTGTCGGCCAGGAGCTGCGGGAGCACCCGCGTGTGCCCCACCACCGGCATGAAGTTCGTGTCCCCGCCCCAGCGCGGCACGATGTGCTGGTGCAGGTGCGCGGCGATGCCCGCGCCGGCGACCGTGCCCTGGTTCATGCCGATGTTGAAGCCGTGCGCGCCGGAGGCGGTGCGCAGGGCCGTCATGGCCTGCTTGGTGAGTTCGCCGAGCTCGGCGGTCTCCCCCGCCGTGAGGTCGGTGTAGTCGGCGACGTGCCGGTAGGGCACGGTCATCAGGTGCCCGCCGTTGTACGGGTAGAGGTTGAGCACCGCGTAGACCTGCTCGCCGCGCCGGACGACGAGCCCGTCCTCGTCGGACTTGGCCGGGATCGAGCAGAAGGGGCAGCCGTCGCCGGCGCCCGGGCCGGTCGGCTTGTTCTCGCCCTGGATGTAGGCCATCCGATGGGGCGTCCACAGACGCTGGAACGCGTCCTGCGTCCCTACTCCCAGCTGCTGCTCCGGCTCACTCGTCATGCAGTGCAGCATATGGCGTCGAGCTGGGGGGACGGCAAAGGCCCCCGGGATCTCCCCGGGGGCCCGTGCACCGTCTGATCAGACCTGAGCGCGCTCCTCGACGACCTTCAGGATCTTCGCGATGGCCTCGTCGAAGGGGATGCCGTTCTCCTGCGAGCCGTCGCGGTAGCGGAAGGACACGGACTCGTGGGACATGTCCTCGTCGCCCGCGATGACCATGAAGGGCACCTTCTGCTTCTGGGCGTTGCGGATCTTCTTCTGCATGCGGTCGGAGGAGGAGTCGACCTCGACGCGCAGGCCCTTCTTCTTGGCCGCGGCGGCGAACTTCTCCAGGTACTCCACGTGTGCGTCGCCGATCGGGATGCCGACCGCCTGGACGGGGGCCAGCCACGCCGGGAAGGCGCCCGCGTAGTGCTCCAGGAGCACCGCGAAGAAGCGCTCGATCGAGCCGAACAGCGCGCGGTGGATCATGACGGGGCGCTGCTTGGCGCCGTCCGGGCCCGTGTACTCCAGGTCGAAGCGCTCCGGCAGGTTGAAGTCGAGCTGGATGGTCGACATCTGCCAGGTGCGGCCGATGGCGTCCTTCGTCTGCACGGAGATCTTCGGGCCGTAGAAGGCGGCACCGCCCGGGTCGGGGACGAGCGGCAGGCCCTGCTTCTCGGCGACCTGGCGCAGCGTCTCCGTGGCCTCCTCCCAGGCCTCGTCCGAGCCGACGAACTTCTCCGGGTCCTTGGTGGACAGCTCCAGGTAGAAGTCGGTCAGACCGTAGTCGCGCAGCAGGCCGAGGACGAAGGTGAGCGTCTTGTCGAGCTCCTCCGACATCTGCTCGCGCGTGCAGTAGATGTGCGCGTCGTCCTGGGTGAAGCCGCGGGCCCGGGTCAGGCCGTGCACGACGCCCGACTTCTCGTACCGGTACACGGTCCCGAACTCGAAGAAGCGCAGCGGCAGTTCACGGTAGGAACGCCCGCGCGCGTCGAAGATCAGGTTGTGCATCGGGCAGTTCATGGGCTTGAGGTAGTAGTCCACGCCCTCGTCGAGCTGCATGGGCGGGTACATGCCGTCGGCGTACCAGTCCAGGTGGCCCGAGGTCTCGAAGAGCTTCCCCTTCGTCGCGTGCGGGGTGTAGACGAACTCGTAGCCCTCTTCCTCGTGGCGGCGCCGCGAGTAGTCCTCCATGACCCGGCGGATGATGCCGCCCTTGGGGTGGAAGACGGCGAGGCCGGAGCCGATCTGCTCCGGGACGGAGAACAGGTCCAGCTCGCTGCCGAGCTTGCGGTGGTCGCGCTTCTCGGCCTCGGCGAGGAACTCCAGGTGCGCCTTCAGCTCGTCCTTGGTGGGCCAGGCGGTGCCGTAGATGCGCTGGAGCATGGGGTTCTTCTCGCTGCCGCGCCAGTAGGCGGCGGCGTTGCGCATCAGCTTGAACGCCGGGATCGCCCGGGTCGACGGCAGGTGGGGGCCTCGGCAGAGGTCCTTCCAGCACAGGTCGCCGGTCTTGGCGTCCAGGTTGTCGTAGATCGTCAGCTCACCGGCGCCGACCTCGACGTCCGCGCCGTCGTCGGACGAGGCGGAGCCCTTGAGGCCGATCAGCTCCAGCTTGTAGGGCTCGTCGGCCAGCTCCTCGCGGGCGGCGTCGTCGGTGACGACACGGCGGGAGAACTTCTGCCCGCGCTTCTGGATCTCCTGCATCTTCTTCTCGATGGCCTTGAGATCCTCGGGCGTGAACGGCTTCTCGACGTCGAAGTCGTAGTAGAAGCCGTCCTTGACGGGCGGGCCGATGCCGAGCTTGGCCTCGGGGAAGAGCTCCTGCACGGCCTGCGCCATGACGTGCGCGGTGGAGTGGCGCAGGATGTTCAGGCCGTCCTCGGAGGAGATCTCGACGCCCTCGACCTCGTCGCCCTCGGACAGGGCGTACGACAGGTCCCTGAGCTCGCCGGCCACCCGCGCGGCGATGATCGAGCGCTCGCCGGCGAAGAGCTCGGCGGCCGTAGTGCCCGTCGTCACCACGCGTTCTTCCCGCTCGGAATCGCGCTGGATGATCACACGGACGTCTGACACCGGTCTCTCCTGACTGAAGGGGGCTGCGGGCGCCATACCGGAGCGCGCGCACGAGTAAGGATCGTACCGACCCGGGACCCCCCTCCGCGAAATCAGTCCCCGCAGTCCCCTCCGCAGGCCTCCTCGAAGAAGTCGAGGTTCTCGTGGAGCTCCTTCATCAGCCGGTCCCGCTCGGCGTCGTCGACCTGTACGGGGACGACCCCGTGGGCGCCGGTGAGGCGGCGGAATCCGCCCCGGCTCTCCAGGCGCCCCTGCACCCGCACCGGGAGTCCGACGAGGTGGGCGTGCCCGGCGATCCGGTACGCCTCCTCGTCGAGGGTGATCCGGACGTTCGGCACATCGGCCCCGGCCAGTACGCGCAGCCGTACGGTGCCGTCGCCGCGCGGCCCGGACCTGCGCAGCCGTACCACCGCTCCCGTGATCCGCACCGGGACGGCGGGTTCCTCGCGCAGGTAGCGGGCGCCCGCCTCGCGCAGCACGGCGAGGTCGCCGGGCGAGAACTCGACAGGCTCGGCGGAGGGTGCGCAGCCCTCGGGCACACCGGCCGCCGGAGCCCACTCGACGGCGATCCGGGCGCCCTCGGTGCCCCGGACGAGGGCGACGACGGCCTCGGTGAGCTCGTGGCTCACTCCCGCCTCGACGGCGGCGTCGAAGGCGTCCATGCCGCCGGTCGCCCGCTGGTAGTCGATGGCCTCCCGGGCGGCGAACAGGGCCTGGTGGAGGCGTACGGCGAGGGGGCGGCCGCCCGCGACCGGCACGAAGGCGGTGAGCCGGCCGTCGGCGGCGGAGCCGACGAGGACGTTCTCCAGGGCCGCGGCGGCGGAGCGGCGGTGACGGGCGCCGTGGTAGCCGGCCCGGGCGCGGGTGGCGAGGGCCGCTGCGAGCAGCATCCGGCGGGCGGCGCCGCGCAGCCGGTCCTCGACGGTCCAGGACGCGGCGCCCGCGGGTCCGGCGGGGACGTCGTGCCACCAGCGGATCTCGTCGCTGGGCACCGCGAGGGAGACGAGGACCTCACGGGCGGAGGGCGAGCCGCTGCGGGACAGGGCGAGCAGGGCCTCGCCGAGCAGGTCGTCGCTGTCGGGGAAGGCGCGGCTCTCGGGCACCAGGAGGCTGGTGGCGCCGCCGCCGGGGCCGGGTGGGGTCCAGCGGCCGTAGCGTCCAGGGGCGCCGCCGCGCCGCTGCCAGCCGTGCCGGCGCAGCAGGGCGCTGAGCACGGCCGGGTCGACATCGGCGGGCTCGGGCGGGTGGTCGTTCCGTCCCCGTGTCTCGACGGGGTGCGGCCGGAGCTGCCTCAGTGGCTCCTCGGTCGGGCGGTGCGTCACGGTTTCCCTCCCGTCCCGACCCGCGTCATGATCTCGCAGAGGGCCCGGTCGTCGAAGATGCGCGAGGTCGGGATGCGCACGGTGGTGCGGCGGCGGCCGGTGATCGGTTGTCCCGCGAGGTTGATCCAGTAGCAGCAGTGCCTCAGGTCGAGCCGGTCGTGGCTGGCGCGCAGCCAGTCGTCCTGCGAACGCGGCACCAGCATCACCACCAGGATCTTGTGCACGGACACGGGTGTGCGGGCGAGCTTCGCCAGGTGGTCGTTGTCGAGCGTGAAGGAGAAGGTGCGGCCGGGTGGGTTGGGCGGCACCTGGTAGGTGGCCTTGAGCTGCACCTTGATGGTGACCTCGTCGTCGACCGTGTGCCCGGGGGCGCTGTGGCTGACGTGCCAGTCGATGCCGTTGTCGGGAAAGGGCTGGGACAGCGAGCAGCCGGCGGCCGCCGCGACGGCGTGCAGATAGCCGACCTGCAGTGTCTCCATGCAGGCGGTGGTGGCGAGAGTGCCGCGAGAGGGAGCCGTGCGCTCGGGCAGCAGCCCGCCCCGTTCGGGCTGCGCAATGGCCATGGCCAACAGCCTTCCAGAACAAGTGATTCCCCACTGCGGGCCGTTGAACTGCAACAACCCGTACTCCTGTTGTCTCCTTCCGGCGTACGGCGCAAACAGCCCGGGTATCACCGAATCGGGCAGCGGACGGTGCGTCAACTGCCGAAGGTGAACGAGGGGTTGTGTGGCTATGACGACGTGCTGGTACGAGGGGCCGCTGGCCGCCTTCGACACGGAGACGACGGGCGTGGACGTCGAGACCGACCGGATCGTGTCGGCCGCCGTGGTCGTCCAGGATGCCCCGGGCGTCCGGCCGCGGGTGAGCCGCTGGCTGGTGAACCCGGGGGTGCCGGTGCCCGCGGAGGCGACGGCGGTGCACGGGCTGACGGAGGAGCACCTGCGGCTCAACGGCCGGTGGCCGGCGCCGGTGATGTACGAGATAGCGCAGGCGCTGGCCGAGCAGGCGCACGCCGGGCGCCCGGTCGTGGTGATGAACGCGCCGTTCGATCTGACCATGCTGGACCGGGAGTTGCGCCGTCATCGCGCCTCGGCGCTCGGCCGCTGGTTCGAGTCGGCGCCGCTGTCCGTGCTCGACCCGCGGGTCCTGGACAAGCATCTGGACCGCTACCGCAAGGGCCGCCGCACCCTGACCGACCTGTGCGCGCACTACGGCGTCGCCCTGGAGGGCGCGCACGACGCGGCGGCCGACGCCGTGGCGGCGCTGGAGGTCACCCGGGCGGTGGGCCGCCGGTTCGCCTCCCGGCTGGAACGGCTCGCCCCGGGTGAGCTGCACACCCTGCAGGCGGTCTGGCACGCGGCGCAGGCACGGGGCCTGCAGGCGTGGTTCGCGCGCAGCGGTGTGGACGAGGCGGTCGACCCGGCGTGGCCGCTGCGTCCGGACCTGCCGGCGGCGGCCTGAGCCGGGCCGTCCCGAACATGAAAAAACCGGTCCGTCTGTGACGGACCGGCTGTTTCCGGTGGGCGATACTGGGTTCGAACCAGTGACCTCTTCGGTGTGAACGAAGCGCTCTCCCACTGAGCTAATCGCCCGGGAACGCACTGAACAATACAGGCCCGGGCACGCTTCCTTCAAACCGCTTGGAGGTGCCTGAGGAGTCCGCGCCGCCCGGACCGCATCATCAGTGTGTGGTTGGCGCGGAAGGCGGGCCGTCCCGGTACGGCGAGCCGCCTCAGCAGCGGCTTGTTCACGCTGACGACCTGGTCGTACCGCGCGAGACTGCCCGTCCCGTGCGGCGTGACGGTCCAGCGTGCCCAGCCCTCGAGGTCCCCGGACAGGGCGGTCTCCAGCACGCCGGCCGCGGCATCGCGCCGCACCTCCCGCGCCGTGAAGGTCATGCCGTACGGCAGGACGGAGCGGACGTGGATCACCCCGGTGGTGTCGTCGAGCCGGGTCACCTCCCGGACCTGGCGCCACCAGTGCGGGTAGTCCTCGGGGCGTTCCAGCACGTCGTACACGGTGGCGGGGGGTGCGGGCAGGGCCCACAGACTGCGGAAGCGGTAATGGTTCCAGTCCATGCCGGCAGTCTGCCCACTCGCGGCGCGAACCGTCTGAGTACGCGCCTGAGTATCCGCGCTCATGCCGTGCGGGGTGACGCGGACCACACTGCGATGCATGACCCACCTTCCGCCCCCGGCCGAGGAATTGCGGCTCCTCGATGCCGAACTCTGGCAACTGGACGCCCGGCGTGCCCAGTTGCTGTCCCGTCGCGCCTGGCTGGTCGCGGCCCTGCACCAGACGCAGCAGCAGCCGCGGGCCCAGGCCTCGACGCAGCCGCCGCCCACCGCCCCGCCTCGCCCGGAGGCGGCCGCGCCCAGCGTGCAGAACGTGCTGCTGGTCCTCGGCGGTGTCCTGCTCACGCTGGCGGCGGCGGTGTTCACGCTGGTCAGCTGGGGGAGCATGGGAATCGCCGGGCGGGCCCTGGTGCTCGGCGCGGTCACGCTGGCCACGCTCGCCGCGCCCGTGGCCCTGCTGAAGCGGGGCCTGCGGTCGACGGCCGAGTCCGTGGCGGGCCTCGGGCTCGCCCTGACCGTCCTGGACGCCTACGCGCTGCACGCGGCGGCCCTCTCCGGGACGGACGGGACCGGGTACGCGGCCGCCGCGTCGGCGGTGCTGGCGGCGACCTGGTCGGCGTACGGTCTGCTGCCGGCCACGTCCGCGCTGCGCCTGCCCCTGCCCTCCGCCCTGGTCGCGGCCCAGTTCCCGCTGCTGCTGTGGGCCCTGGCAGGCGACGCGAGTCCGTATGTGATCACGGCCGCGTTGCTGGTCACGGCCGGGCTCGACGCCGTGGCGGTGGTGCGGTTGACGGCCGGGGCCGCGCGGATCACCGCCGTCGTCGGTGCCTACGGCATGGGCGGCTGGGGTGTTCTGGGTGCCGGCTGGCTGTCCTCGACGGCCGACGGTCCGGGTGACGCTTCCCGTGCCGGGGCGCTGCTCCTGCTCGCGGCGGCGATCGCCCTGGGTGCGGCCTGGCGAGGGCCGGGCGTCAAGCACGCCCTCGGCCTCGCGATCACGTCCGGTCTGCTCGTCGTGGGTGCGCTCGGTGGGGTGGCTCGTCCCGGGTTGCCGTCGGAGTGGGTGGTTCCGGCGCATCTGGCCGTCGGCATCGCCCTGTTGGCGGCGGTGCGCGTCGAGCGGCTGCCGGACGCGATGCGGACGGGCTTCGCGTGGGCCTCCGGTGCCGTACAGGCGCTGGCGGTGCTGTGGGCGCTGCCCGTCGTCGCCGTGGTGCTGCTGGGCCCGGCCGGCCGGCCGGGCCGGGTGTGGAGCGGTGCGCCGTCGGATGCCCGTGCGGCGGTGGTCGTCGAGGCGCCCTGGCCGCCGCACGCGGCAATGGCTCCCCTCGTGCTGGTGGCCGTCGCCACCGTTCTCGCCCTGGCCGTCCGCGCGGAGCAGTGGCGCGGGCGGGCCCGGCTCGGCTCCCTCGGGCTGCTCTGGGCCACGGCCCTGACTCTTCCGGCGGTCTTCGAGGCTCCTTACCTCGCGGGGATGCTGGTCCTGGGCGTCATGACGGCGGCCGCGCTGTACGCATGCCGCGTCACGACATCGGCCGCGCAGGTCACGGCCCTCGTCCTCGCCCTGGTCACGGCCGTCAGCCTCACCCTGGTCGCTCTCGCCTCCCAGTCCGCGACCCTCGTCGTGCTGTCCGTCCTGACGGCGCTGTTCGCCGCGGCCTCGTGGCGGTCGGGCGTCGCCCCCTTCACGGCTCCGGTGGCTCTCGGGTACGCCGCCGCGCTGGCCTCGGCGTCCGGTGCCGCCGTGGACTGGGCGCCGGCCCGAACCGCCCTGCTGGTTCTGGTGGTTCCCGCTGCCGCCGCCCTGCTGGCGCCGCGTCTCGGCGCGTCCCGGGCGACGGTGCCCGTCGAGGCCGTGGGAGCCGCCCTCGGGCTGTTCGCCGTGACTCTCGCCGTCACCGACCCGCCGATGCTCGCGCTGGTGCTGGCCCTGTGCGGGGTGATCGCCGCGGGCACGGCCCTGCGTGCCGAGCGGCGTCCCGTCGGCTATGCGGCCACGGCCCTGTTCGTGCTGGCCGCCTGGGTCCGGCTGGCCGCCTGGGACGTCGGCACGCCCGAGGCCTACACCCTCCCGGTGACCGTCCCGGCGCTGCTCGTCGGAGCGCTGCGCCGGCGCCGCGACCCGCAGGCCTCCTCCTGGACCGCGTACGGCCCCGGGCTCGCCGCCACCCTCGTGCCGAGCCTCGTCGCGGCCTGGGCCGATCCGCACTGGACGCGGCCCCTGCTGCTGGGCGTCGCGGCGCTGCTGGTCACCCTGCTGGGCGCCCGGCACCACCTCCGGGCGCCGCTGGTGCTCGGCGGCTCGGTGCTGGCCCTGGTCACGCTGCACGAACTCGCCCCGTACGTCGTGCAGGTGACGGGGGCCCTGCCCCGCTGGGCGCCTCCCGCCCTCGCCGGGCTCCTGCTGCTCGCCCTCGGGGCGACGTACGAACAGCGGATCCGGGACGTCCGGCGGGTCCGGGAGGTCCTGGGGAGGATGAACTAGCCCCGTCGCGCCGTCGGTCCCTCCGCGTGCCGCAGGGGCGTCTCGACTGCGGACAAAGCCCGTGATGTCATACGTTCTCCGATCGGCCGCCGACGGCACGGTCGGGCGGGGACGGGGGAGGCATCATGACGGACCTGGGGGAGTCACCGGGCCGGGGGACGGGCGCCGAGGGCCAGGGGACCCTGGAGCGGCTGCTCTCGGTGGTGGGTGCGGGAGCCGTGGAGCTGCACACGGCCCCGGAGGGGCTGGGGGCGAGCGTCACCGGTGTCCATGTGCTGGATGCCCTGGAACCCCTGATCAGACCGCGGGAGTTACTGCTCGCGGTGGGCGTCGACCCGCGGTCGGCGCATGCGGTCGACGTGGTGCGCCGGGCCGGTGAGGCCGGTGCGGCGGGCGTGGTGTTCGGCCCGGGGCGGCCGGAGCCCACCGCGCGGGCGTTGCAGGCGGCCGCGGAGGAGAGCGGCACGGCGGTGCTCTTCCGTACGGCCTGGTGCACCTGGGCACAGCTCGTGGGGGTGCTGAGGGCGGCGCTGGCCGCCGCGGGCGTTCCCCCGGTGCCGGCGACCCACGGCGTGCGCCTGGGCGATCTGGACTCACTGGCCGATGCGGTGGCGGCCCTGGTGGGTGGCTCGGTGACCGTCGAGGACACCGAGTCGCGGGTGCTGGCGTACTCGTCCACCGAGGAGAACGTGGACGAGATGCGGCGGCTGACCATCCTCGGCCGTCGTGTGCCGCCGTGGCGGGTGGCGGCCATGCGGGAGGCGGGGTTCTTCCAGGCGCTGTGGGGTGCGGGTGATGTGCTGCACCGGCCCGCCCACGGCCAGGATCCGGAACGTCTGGTCGGCGCCGTGCGGGCGGGCGGAGAGGCGCTGGGGTCCATCTGGGTGGCGGCTGTCGCCGGCCGGCCGCTCGCGCCGAACGCCGCGGAGACGCTGCGCGCGGCGGCCCGGGCCGCCGCCGCCCACCTGCTGCACCACCGCACCCACAGCTCGGACGGCCGTCTGGTGGAGGACGCGGCTCGGGCGCTGCTGGAGGACCGTGGATCCGTCGAGGTGCTCGCGGAGCGGGCCTCGCTGCCGCCCCGGGAGCCCTGTGCCGTCCTGGCGGTGGGAACCGGGCCCGCCCGGCACGGGGACGACGACCCGTCCGGGCTGTACGGGCTGCTGACCCTGCACTGCGCGGCGTTGGGCCACCGAGTGGTGGTGGTTCCGGCGGGCGCCAGGATCCTGGTGCTGCTGAGCGGGCTGGAGCGCGACCCGGGGCGGGCCGACGGCCAGGTGCGCCGGCTCGGGGAATCACTGGCCGATCAGCTGTCGGCGACGATCGGCCCGGCGGTGAGGGTGGGGCTCGGCGACGTGGTCCCCGGCCTGGCGGGGGCGCCCGCATCACGCCGGTCGGCCGAGCGGACCCTGCAGGCGCTCATCGCCGCCGCCGGGCCACGCACGGTCGCGCGGAGCGAGGACGTCGCGGACACCGTGGGCATCCTGCAAGTCGTCGACGCCCTGCGGGAGGTGGCGCTGCCACCGCGGACCTCGGTGGCTCGGCTGAGGGAGTTCGACGCCGATCACAGCGGCAGTTGCCTGGTGGAGACCCTGCGCGCCTACCTCGACCACTTCGGTGACGTGTCCGCCGCCTCGCGCGCGCTGGGCGTGCATTCCAACAGCCTGCGCTACCGGTTGCGCCGGATCACGCAGGTGTCGGGACTGGACCTGGAGAGTCCCGACGCCCGGCTGCTCGCCCAGGTGCAGTTGCGTCTGGGCCAGGACGCCGACGGCGCACGCCCCTGAGCGGCCGGCGCCGAGGCGCGGCCGCGCGCGTGCCGCCCGCCGTTTGGCCGCGGCCACCATCGAAGGGCCTCTCCTTCGTCGTACCGCACAACACCCTTGCCCGGCACGGGGGTTGTTGCGTTCAACCGCCGTGGGCGAGGCCCGCCTCTTTGACGACTCGACGAAGACGCCCTCCCGGTGCGGACAGCAGCCTGGTACTCCACCCGGGGCGGTCCCGGGCGCTGCGCGTACGACACCGGAAGGCTCACCATGACCGGACTGACCACCGCCGCCGAGCGGCGCGAACGGATCCTCCAGGAAGCGGTGCGGCAGGGACTGCTGGACGCCGGGCGGTCCCAGCTGGCCGCCTTCGTCGACCTCGACGGCGTCGCCGAGACCGTCGCGTCCCTGCACCGCGCCTTCCCCTCTGCGCCGCGTGTGCTGCACGCGTTCGCCGCCAAGGCCAACTGCCTGGTGCCGGTGCTGGCGGAGCTGCGGCGGCTCGGCATGGGCTGTGAGGTGGCCACCGCGGGTGAGCTGGCCCGCGCGCTGGCCGCCGGATTCGCACCGGATCGGATCGTCTTCGACTCCCCGGCCAAGACGGAGGCCGAACTGCGGCACGCCCTCGGCCTGGGGGTGACCGTCAACGCGGACAACTACCAGGAACTGGCCAGGATCGACCGGGTGCTGGGCGGCCGCGTGCCGGTGTCGCGGATCGGGGTGCGCGTCAACTCCCAGCTCGGCGGCGGCAGCATCGCCGCGATGAGCACGGCGACGAGCACCTCGAAGTTCGGCGTCCCCCTGGCGGACCCGGGCAGCCGACGGCGTTTGCTGCGCGCCTACCACGACCACCCGTGGCTGACCTGGGTACACACCCACGCCGGCTCGCAGGGCTGCCCGCTCGACCTCATGGCCGGCGGGGTGGCGCAGGCCGTGGCGTTCGCCGAGGAGGTCAACGCCTCCCTCGGACGGCGCCAGGTCGTCGGCATCGACATCGGCGGCGGACTGCCCGTCAACTTCGCCGACGACGAGACCACGCCGACCTTCGACACGTACGTCCGGCAGCTGCGCGCCCAGGCTCCCGCGCTGTTCTCCGGCGGCTACGAGATCGTCACCGAGTTCGGGCGTTCCGTCCTCGCCAAGAACGGGTTCACCGCCGCGTACGTCGAGTACACCAAGAGCATGGGCGGCCGGCCGATCGCGGTCACCCACGCCGGTGTGCAGGTGGCCACCAGGACCGTGTTCAACCCCGACGCCTGGCCCCTGCGGATCGAGGCGCACGACGGAAGCGGCAGGGCCAAGCGGGGCGGATCGGTCCGCCAGGACATCGCGGGACCCGCCTGCTTCGCCGGGGACCTGCTGGCGCGTGACCGCGCGTTGCCGCTCCTGGAACCCGGCGACATCATCGCCGTCCCGGACACGGGCGCCTACTACTTCTCGACGCCCTTCCACTACAACAGCCTGCCCGAACCCGCCGTGCACGGGGTCCGCACGAGCGACGACGGCGGCGCTGTCCGCTTCGAACTCCTGCGTCCCGCGCAGGATCCGTGGGACGTGCCGGGCCCGGGCGGCCACGGCACTCCCCCGCGGCAACGAGCGCACGAGACCGTCCACGGCGTCGGGTAAGGAGCACCGAGGTGGCACAGGCCGACCGTCGGGGGCCGGGCCGGGACGGACCGCTCCTCAGTCAGCGCGCCGCGATCGTCTTCCTGCTGGCAGCCCTGGTCGGCATCGGTGCCACCGTCCTGGCGGCGCTGGCCGGCAACGTGTGGCCGGTCGCGGTGAGCGTCGGAGGCGGGGTGGTGGCCCCGGCCGTCCTGTTCTTCAACCAGATCATCGACTAGGGCGTACCGCGGCAGGCGGCCCCGGCCGAGCGGATCCCGATGCCTCGCCGCGGGATCCGCTCGGCCGGTCCCCCGTTACGGCATCTTGTCCCCGAGCAGTGCCAGGTTCTCGATGGCGGCGAGGCCGTACAGCGCGGTGTCGTTGGTGGAGACCCAGGTGGCCTCGCTGCCCGGCACCAGCGCGACCGGGCCGCTCAGCTTCTCCGTCCGCCAGGGTGCCGACTCCTTGTAGCCGTCGGAGTTGTAGAACTTCTCCCACGCCCGCTTGGCGAGCTTCTCGTCGCCGGTCTTGACGGCCGCGTAGGCGTCGAGGCGCGAGTGGCCCTGGAAGAGCAGCAGGTTGCCGAAGTTGGAGCCGTAGCGGGCCGCCTGTTCGGCCTTGGTGGCGTTGAAGTAGCGGCAGTAGTCGAAGTACGCCTCGTTGAATTTCGGCATGTCGACGAGGTCGATGAGCTCGGCGCACAGCTCGTTCAGGCCGAAGACGGCCGACAGGTGCGAGACCTCCACCTTGGGGGCCCCGGCGACGGCGAACTTGCCGGTGTCCAGGTCGTACAGGCCGCTGCCCTGGACGAAGCCGTTGGGCTGGGCGGCGATGGTCTCCATCGTGGACAGCACGCGGGCCTTGGCCTTCTCCCACTTCGGGCCCTTGCGCTCCCATTCCGTCAGCCACGCCGACACCAGGCCGCTCCAGTCCGTGCCGAAGCCGATCGACAGGGCGTGCCGGTCGGGGGTGTACGGCTCGGTGCGGATCTTGCGGAGCGGGTCGAGGGCGAGGAACGTCTCGTCGGAGTCGACGTTGGCGTGCATGAGGTCGCCGACGCGTTCGTCCGCCGTGAGGAAGTAGTAGTAGCGCCGGTAGGTGGTGTTGGCGATGCGCTGCTGCTTGGCGCTGTCGGCGAAGTGCTGCACACCGTGCCGGGTGCCGAGGCCCGCCCACTTGCCCAGGTGGTAGACGTCGACCTCGCCGGTGTGCCGGGTCATCGCCTCGGCGAACCGGAAGACGTCGGCGCGACCGGAGCGCAGGTAGGCGAACCAGAGCCACAGGTCCGGCGACAGCTCGGAGTTGTCCCAGGCGTAGCCGCCGATGTCGTACCGCCATTGGTGCCGGAACGTGTCGTAGGTGTGCATGATGTCGCCGTAGTCCCAGAAGCCGTACCAGCGGCGCTGCTCCACCTGGTCCTTGTAGTAGGTGAAGAGGAAGTCGAGGTGGTCCTCGATCTTCGCCTTGGCCGGGGTGGAGCGGTCGGGCTCGGAGTACAGGCCCGGTCCGAAGACCTTGGCCGTGATGAGCTGCTTGGGCGGGGCGGCCAGCTGCGGCAGCACGCGGACGGCCTCGACCTGCTCGGCGAGCCGGTCGGCGCCCGGGGTCGAGTCGTTGGCCCAGAAGAGGAGTTCGGAGGTGCGGGCGATGCCGTACGGGGTGCCGAACTCCGGCTCGTAGTCCTCGTAGGTGATGTTGAGGCCTTCGATCTGCTCCGGGAAGGTGTCCTGGCCCATGCCGTCGTGGTAGAAGCGCATGTCCATGGGCTGCGCCTCGGGCGACCAGAGCCAGAGGGTGACCTCGGCCTCGTCGGTGTGGGCGTCCCGGATGTCCAGCTGGGCGGGGAACTTCTCCCAGAAGTCGCGCAGCCCGAAGGAGAACCCGCCGCTCGCCCCGCCGACGTAGCCGAGACCGGACGCACGCCGGCCACCGCCCGCGGCGACCCAGCCGTGGCCCTTCTTGGTGCGCTTGCGCAGCGTGAAGCCGTCGGCGGAGAGCTGGGAGAGGGTGTAGTCGCCCCACTCGGGGATGTACTGCAGCCGGGTCGTCACCCGCTGGTCCCAGGTGGCCGGGTCGGGCAGCTTCTTGCCCTCGAACTGGGCCGCCTGGACTGCCGCGCCCGGGTCCCGGCGCAGTCCGGTGATGCCCTTGACGGCCTCGCGCAGCAGTCCCGTGCCGTCGCCGCCGATGCGGATGTGGCGGTCGTACGACTCGTCCCGCAGGGGCACGGTGAAGCGGACACCGAGGCCACGGACGAAGTCGCCACTGGCCTTGCCCGGCTCCTGCTTGCCGTCGTAGGTGATGGTGTGCACCATGCGGAAGGAGTCGGCGCCCGCGTAGAAGTAGAGCCGGATCGAGAAAGGCAGCCAGCTGCGGCCGCCCTTGCGGTGCTTGCCGTCGATGCGGACAACCGCGCGGACCGGGCCCGCCTGCTCGACCTCGACCTTGGAGATCGCGCCGTCGAACCGCTCGGTCTTGACCGCGCCCTGGTCCTCGTCCTCGATCTCGGGCTGGCGGATCAGCACGAGCCGACCGTTCTTCGCGATCTCCGTGGAGCCACGGGTGACGGACTTGACGAGCGTGGAGCCGGACGTGCCGATCTTGGCGGTGATGACACCGGTCGAGATGTCGATGGTGCCGCCGCGCTTGACGACGGTGACCTTCTTCTCGGGTGCGGCGGGCGTCCCGGCGGCGAGGGTGAGCTTGCCGTCGCCCGAGGCGACGGCGTGCGCGGTCCACTTGAGGGAGCCGTCGGGCCAGTAGGCGATGGGCCAGGACTGCACGGGCACGGTCTTGCCGCCGGCGTCCGTCAGCGTGAAGGTCTGGTCCTTCTGGTAGGCGCCCTTGGGCCAGGGCACACCGACGGTGGAGCCGGGTGCGGCGCCGAGGCCGCCGTCCTCCAGCCAGTCCAGGGTCACCGGGTCCGCATCGGCGGGTTCGACTCCGGGCGCGGCCTGGGCGTCCTGGGCTCCCAGCGCCCAGCTGAACTGGGCGGCGGCTCCGGCGACGGCGGCTGCCTTCAGGAGGGACCTGCGGGGGATGGGAGACATGGCGATGCTGCCTTTCCTCGTCCGTGCGGGAAGCGATTCCGTGCGCTGGTCAGGGGCATGACAGTGAGAGGTGCGGCGCCGGGGCGCCGACCTGGAAGGGGGCACCGCAGTTCAGCGGTGCCGGTACCGCTCCTCCACCGCGACGGCCGCCGCCGCCACGGCCCCGAGGACGGCGATCGCCAGCGGCGCGGCGAACCAGGCGGACAGGGCCACCACGGCGAGCCCGCCGACGATCAGGAAGGACCCGGCCGGATCGAGCACCGTCCGCCGCCCGGCCTCGGCCAGCAGCGTCCGCCAGCGTGCGCCCGGCACCCAGACCGCCGCCGCCCGCAGCCCGGCGACGACGAGCCCGATGAGCGCGACGACACCGAGGGCCCCCACGAGCGGCCCGCCGGGGATCCCCGCCCGGGCCGCCTGCACGTCCACCCAGACCGCGGCGAGTGCCGCCCACCCGGCGAGCCCGGCGAGCCATCCGCCGCGCACGGCCGTGCGGAAGTCGGCGACGAACTCCCGCCAACCACCGCCCTCATGAGCGGTACGACGCCGCAGATGCCGCGCCCCCGCGGCGAACGCGGCGGGGTAGGTGACGACTCCCAGGGAGGCCACCGCGATCCACACACCAGTCAGCAGACACTCGGCGAACACCGCGAACCGCTCGGCGAGCGCTGACTCGCCCCGTGCCTTCACCCGTGTCCCGGCCATGCCCGCCTCAGCCCTTCAGACCCGACGTGGCCATGCCGTCGATCAGATAGCGCTGGAAGGCGAGGAAGAAGGCGAGCACCGGCAGCAGCGCGACCAGCGACATGGCGATCATGCCGCCGTAGTTGGCCAGCCCTTCCTGGTCGACGAACATCTTCAGGCCGAGCGAGACCGTGTACTTGTCGGGCTCGTTGAGGTAGATCAGCGGGCCCATGAAGTCGTTCCAGGAGTTGATGAACGTGAAGATCGCACTGGTGATCAGGGCCGGCCGGCTCAGCGGCAGCACGATCGACCAGTAGATCCGCAGGTGTCCGCAGCCGTCGAGGCGGGCCGCCTCGTCCAGTTCCTTGGGCATGTTGCGCATGAACTGCACCATCAGGAAGACGAAGAACGCCTCGGTGGCCAGGTACTTCCCGAGCAGCAGCGGCGTGTAGGTGTTGATCAGCTCCATGTTGCGGAACAGCACGTACTGCGGGATCAGCAGCACGTGGTACGGCAGCAGGAGCGTGCCGATCATCAGCGTGAACAGCAGATTGCGGCCTGCGAACCGGATCCTGGAGAAGGCGTACGCCGTCAGCGAGCAGGACACCAGGATGCCGATGACGGAACCGACCGCGAGAAAGAGCGAGTTGTAGAAGAACGTGGAGACGGAGATGTCGGCGATGCCGTCGGCGAGGCTCTTGTAGTTGGCGACGACGGGGTCGCTCGGCAGAAGGTCCAGGCTGCCGACGATGTCCTCGCTCTTCTTGAAGGACCCGCCGACGACCCAGACCACCGGATAGAGGATCACCGCGAGGACCAGCAGGGACCCGAGGTGCCAGGCGAGGGAGCCGGGCAGCTTGTGCCGCAACGCCCCGGAGCCGGACGGCTTGACGTCGGTGGTGGCCTGCGCGCTCATCGGGCGCCCTCCTCGTAGTGCACCCAGCGCTTCTGGGACCAGAACAGCACGGCCGTCACCAGGGCGACCGCGATCAGCAGGAGCCAGGCCATCGCGGAGGCCAGACCCATGCGGCTGTTCTCGAAGCCCTGGACGTAGAGGTAGCAGGTGTAGACCATCGAGCCGTCGGCGGGACCGCAGGCGTTGCCGCCCGCACCGCCGCCGACGATGTACGCCGAGCTGAAGATCTGGAAGGAGTGGATGGTCTCCAGCAGGACATTGAAGAAGAGGACCGGGGAGATCATCGGCAGCGTGATGTTCCAGAACCGCCGCAGCCTGCCCGCCCCGTCGACCTCGGCCGCCTCGTAGAGCTCGCGCGGGACCTGCTTGAGGCCGGCCAGGAAGATGACCATGGGGGCGCCGAACTGCCAGACGGTGAGCGCCACCAGGCTGTAGATGATCATGTCCGGGTCGCCGGTCCAGCCGCCGACGTCGATACCGAAGATCTTCTGCGTACGGTCGACGATCGCGTCGTCCGAGAAGATCGCCTTCCACACGATCGCGACGGAGACGCTCGCGCCGATGAGCGACGGCGCGTAGAAGGCGGCCCGGTAGAAGGCCTGCCCGCGCCGGCTCTGGGCGAGCAGCAGCGCCACACCGAGGGCCGCGAGCAGCTTCAGCGGCGTACCCACGGCGACGTACCAGAGCGTCACCTGCACCGAGTGGCGCCAGCGTGGATCGCCGAACATCTCGGAGAAGTTGTCGAGGCCGATCCACTTGGGCGCGTCGAACAGGTTGTAGTCGGTGAAGGCGAAGTAGAGCGAGGCGATCATCGGACCCGCTGTGAGCAGCAGGAACCCGGCGATCCACGGGGACATGAAGAGATAGCCGGCCAGGTTCTCCCGGCGCCGCCGCCGCTTGAGGGCGGCGGGGCGCGCGGGCTTCACCGGACCGTGCCGCGGCTCGGAGTCCTGGGACAGGTCCTCCATCGCAGGGGCGTGTGTCACGGTGGTTCCCATCAGGTGCCGAGAGCCGTCTTCGACTCGGTGAAGAACTGCTTGACGGCTTCCGCCACCGACCTCTTGCCCAGGCCCATCTCCTCGGCGATGCGCAGGAACGCCGACTCGCAGATGTCCGCGCCGTTCGGGTGCGGGGTGATGGGCTCGAGAACACCGGCCTTGACGAGGGACTGCTCGTAGGCGGCTATCGCCTGGTTGACCGGGTCGGTCGGCTTGTACGCGTCGAACTGGGCCTGCGTGGCGGGCACGCCCCGGTCGTAGCCCATGATCTCGGCGACCTCGGGTTCGTGCACCATGAAGTCGATGAACTGGGCGACTTCCTTGGGGTGCTGGGTGCGCTTGGAGGCGCTCAGCATCAGGGAACCGAGGTACTGGCCGGTCTTCTTGCCGTCCGTCGTCGGGATGGGAGCCAGGCCGTACTCGCTCTTGCCCTCGGAGGTGTAGCGGACGGTGAAGTTGTCCCAGGTGTACTCGCCACCGGAGAGCTCCGCGGCGAGCGCCGACTTGGGCTTGATCTGGGCGACCTTCTTGGGGTCGGAGAAGAGACCCTCCTCGACGCCCTTCCTGGCCTTCGTCCACCAGTCCGTCAGGTCCGCCTCGGTGAAGCCGAGTCCGTCCTCGGTGAAGAACGCCTTGCCGTTCTGGCGCAGGTAGAGGTCGTAGAGGTACATGGTGCCGTACATGCCGCTGTCGCCGGCGCGGCCCGTCTTGTCGCGGATCTTCTTCATCGCCGCGTCGAAGTCGTCCCAGGTCCAGCCCTGCTCCGGCTTGACGCCGGCGCGGGTGTAGACGGGTTTGTCGATGACGAGGGCCATCGAGTTGGACCCGACCGGAACGCCGAGGAGTTTGCCGTCGATCTCGCCGAACTTCTCCAGACCCGCGCGGAATCCCTCCATCCGGAGGTTGCCGGCCTTGGCCTGCTCACTGAGATCGAGCAGCACGTTCTTCGCGTCGTATTTGCGGAGGAAGCCGATCGCATTCTGGAACACGTCCGGCGGATTTCCGCCCGAGGCCTGGGTGTTGAACTTCTTCCAGAAGTCGAGATAAGGCTGGAAGTCCGTTTTCACCTTGATCTTCGGGTACTTCTTGTGGAAGAGCTCGATCGTCTTGTTGATTCTCTCGGCGCGGTCCTCCGCACCCCACCACGCGTAACGGATCGTCACCGTCCCGTCCGCGGAGGTCCCTCCGTCACCGCCGCACCCGGTCGTCGCGGCCAACCCCAGCGTGGCTGCCGTGGCTCCGGCCGCCTTCAGGATCGTACGTCTCTCAACATTCCTGCCGTTCACCACGGTTGGACCTCCCCGCACGTCGTCCCGCTCGCATGAATCGTTTCAAGTAAGCGCTTGCTGGCACAAGGTACGGAGGGGCTGAGAGTGCGTCAATGATTCGGACAAGATTTTCTTACCGAGGGGGCGGGCGACGGGGCGGGGTGCGGAGGTGGGGCTGAGGGCGGGGCCGGACGACGTCGCTGGTGACGACCGCACGACCGAAACGCCGAACGGGAAGGGGCGAGTCGGGCTGCTCTCGGGTGCGTCCGAAAGTCGACGCTGGGGTGGGAGGAGGGGGTTGTGGGGGCGGGGGTTGGTTTTGGCCATGAGGCGGTGGGGTGAGGGGCGTTGGGGGGGCGGGGGTTGGCGGGGTGGTGGCAACTGGGGGCGACGGGGGGGCTGGATGAGGGCGGGCGGGGCGGGGGGCTCGTGAGCTCGCGGGTGGTGGACGGGCCCGGCGGGAGGGGCTCGGGTCGGCGGGTGGGGGCGGGGCGGATGGGCGCGGACGGCCCACCGGCAGGGGTTTCCTGGCACGCCCGGCCCGAGCCATATTGCGGCGCAAGCTGGACCGGCGGCGGGGGCTTGGCAGTAGCCGACTGGACGAGGGCGGCGGCGCGGGTGGCTCACCGGTCAGGGTTTTCCCGGCACGCCCGGCCCGGGCTGATCCTGGCCCTGGCGGGACCGATGGGCGGATCTCAGCGCCAGCCGGCTCGACGGGGAGCAGTGGCACGGGCGACCACCGGGCAGGGAAATCCCGGCCCGCCCCGACCTGGGGCGATTCGCGGCGTTAGCTGGTCCGACGAGGGGCTTTCGGCGCCTGCGGCCTGGAGGGGGCGGCGGCGCGAGCGGCTCACCGACAGCCCTCGCACACCCGGCCCGGGCTGATCCTGGCCACAGCCGGCCCGGTGGCCGGATCGCAGCGTCCGCCGGCTCGACGGGGAGCCGCGGCGCGAGCAGCTCACGGCAGAGGGTTCCCGGCGCACCCGGCCCCCGACCAGGGACGGAGCTCGGCCCTGGCTGGCGCGACGAGGGAGGATCTCGGCGACGCAGGCGGCCCTGCCCGCGGGTTGCTCGCCCGCCCGGCCCGAGGCGGGTCTAGGCGCGAACTGGCCGACGAGGCGATCTCGGCCGGCGCTGGCGCCCCCTCCACCCAGCAGCCCCTGGCCCTCCCCGCGGAGCACCGCACCAGTTCGTTCGACGGCGGACTCGGCCGCACGCACGGCCCACCAGTCAAAGAACCCTGGCAGGCCCGGGGGCCCTCCCGACGGACCACGGCCCGACCCGATCCGACGACGGCCACGGCAGCCCGAGCGCCCCACCAGCCAGAACCCCCTCACACGCCCGGCCCTCCCCACGGACCACAGCCCCACCCGATCCGACGACGACCTCGGCAGCCCGAACGCCCCACCAGCCAGAACTCCCCCACACGCCCGGCACCCCCGACGGACCACAGCCCCAGCCAGCCCGACCGCGGTCCGGCAGCACGAGCGCCCTCTCCAGCCAGAGCCCCCTGAGCCTCTCGGCGGGTCACGGCGTCAGCCCGTCAGCCAACAGGCCCGGCCGCACGCGCGGCCCACTACGCAGAGCTCCCGACCCGCCCCTGACCGGCAGAGGGAGCCAGCAGCCCCCGCAGGCGAAATTCAGCCTCACCAGCGGCCCGGGCTGCAACGCGCTCGGCACCGGGTGTGAGCGGCCCGGCAGGGGAGAGTTCCGGCCACGCCGCAGTCAGGCGCCCGGCGCCCTCAGCCCGGCCGCTCGCCGAGGCCCAGCCCGACGCCCCCAAGCGGATTCAACGACGGCGGCCCACCTGCGTAATCGCAGGTGGGCCGCCGGTCCGGGTGGGCGATACTGGGTTCGAACCAGTGACCTCTTCGGTGTGAACGAAGCGCTCTCCCACTGAGCTAATCGCCCGGACGCAGGAAGAACATTACCCCATGTCAGCGGGTGCCTGTGACCAGCCGACCGGCACCCGCACCCCGGTCGTCGCTCACTGGTCCTTGATCTTCCACGGCATGACGATGCCGAATTTCCACAGATAGATACCGACCAGTACGCCCACGATGACCAGGCCGATCGACGTCAGGATGATGTTGCGGCGCCGCACCCTCGGATCGAGGGCGCGCTGGGCCGCCTCGGTGACCTTCCGCTTGGTCCAGCGGAGCACCAGCTGGGCCCAGACGAACTCGGTCGCCCAGATCGCCATGCCGCCGAAGATCACGACCCAGCCCGGCCCGGGCAGGGGCAGCATGATGATGCCGGCCACGACGACCGCGAGACCGATGATGAAAACGCCGACCTGCCAGCTCACATGCAGCGCGCGACGGGCCTTGATGAATTCCGGCGCCCGTGAACCGAGCGCACGGTCCTGCATGCCGTGCGCCTCGTCCGTCCCCGTCTCGTCCGACGCCACGGCCACCTCGCCCGGCTCGTTACTCCCCGTATTCATACGGCCAAACACTACCCGAGCGAAACCAGTCACCGGAATGGACGCACGACGCGAACGATCTCTCGGCCGGAAGAGTTACGTAAAGGCACGCAAAACACTCAGAGGGGTTTACAACGGCACCGTAGGTGGCATGTCGATTTCGCCGACGTGCGAATCCCCGAGCGCACACTGAGCGAAAGGCCCTGGCGCTTATGAACACCACGGTCAGCTGCGAGCTGCACCTGCGCCTCGTTGTGTCGAGCGAGTCCTCCCTGCCTGTCCCCGCAGGCCTGCGGTACGACACGGCCGACCCCTACGCCGTGCACGCCACCTTCCACACCGGAGCCGAGGAAACCGTCGAGTGGGTGTTCGCCCGCGACCTCCTCGCCGAGGGGCTTCACCGCCCTACGGGCACCGGCGACGTCCGCGTCTGGCCGTCGCGCAGTCACGGTCAGGGCGTCGTGTGCATCGCCCTGAGCTCGCCGGAGGGCGAGGCCCTTCTCGAGGCCCCGGCACGGGCCCTGGAGTCCTTCCTGAAGCGGACCGACGCCGCCGTGCCGCCCGGCACGGAACACCGGCACTTCGACCTCGATCAGGAGCTCTCGCACATCCTGGCGGAAAGCTAGGGCGAGGCCCCCACAAAGCCGCCCGGCGCCGTCGACTCGGGGAGACGGCTCGGGCCTGGACAACCGCATACGGGATGACACCGGCGCCGGTACCGCGGCTCACGCGGCACGGCGCCGGTTCGCGTGCGAGCGCCCCTCCCCCGCTGTCGTCGCGCGGGAACCCTGGCGGGCCCGGCGGCGTTGTATTCGAAGCCATGTGCGGGCATGAGGGCGGTCCGGCGGCGGTGGAGCCGTTACCATCGGCCAGCATCGGCGGGCGCCCGCCCGACCCTCAGGCCAGGGAGCGAATCGTGCTGATCACCCACGACACCCGGTGCGCCCTCGACACCGTGGTGGATCTGGTGAACACCGCACCGGAGGACGACACGGCGTCGGACGGGCTGCCGGACGTGGCGGCCCTCGCGGACTTCGTGCGGAACCACGAGATCAGCGATGTCGGGGTGCTCTCGGAGTTCGACCTCTCCGCGGTGCGCAAGATCCGCGGGCGCTTCGCCGCCGTCTTCGCCGCCCCCGACCCCCGGGCCGCCGCCGGGCACATCAACGAGCTGGTCGCGGCCGCCGGGACCACGCCCCGGCTCACGGACCACGACGGCTACGACTGGCATGTGCACTACTTCGCGCCCGGTGCCTCCGTCGCCGATCATCTGGCCGCCGACTGCGGGATGGCGCTGGCGTTCTTCGTGGTCGCCGGTGAGCAGGAGCGGCTGCGGCGGTGCGAGGCGCCCGACTGCCGGCGCGCCTTCGTCGACCTGTCCCGCAACCGCTCGCGACGGTACTGCGACAGCCGCACCTGCGGAAACCGCCTGCACGTGGCCGCGTACCGGGCGCGCCGCAAGGAGGCGGCGGGCTGACAGCCGTCGCCGGGCCGCGGAGCTACGGAGGACATCGGTGCCGACGCGGCCCCGGCGGGTGACGCCGGGTACCGCGGGTCAGGCTCACAGCAACAGCAGATCGTGCAACGAGGCCATGAGCAGCAGACTCCCGATCACCGCCAGGAAGATCATCAGCGGTGGCTGGGATAGGGCGAAGAGGCAACCACGTGGCTCGTCCTGCCGGGGACGTGGCTCGTCCTGCGGCGGTGCGGGGTCGCTCTGTTTCGTCGTGTCCAGCATCTCGCGGCGATGATGACGCAGTCGCCCCACCGGACGCGATCAGCGCCCTCGTTGCGTGCGGGAGTGCGCCGATTCCGTGAGGTCCGGGTCGGGTTGTGATCACTTCCGCGCGCGGGCGGACCCACTGTGACGATTCAGCCCCGGGCGGGCTGCTCCGTCATATGCCGTGCTTCTTGAGGATGGCCTCGATGTCGCTGAAGTCCTCGTCGCCGCGGGACGCGGGCGCGGGCCGGGACGCCGGGCGGGAGCCCTGCCCCAGGGAGGGAGCCGTGGCAGCCGGGGCCACCGCATCGGGCCGGTCGGCCGCGCGGGCCGCCGCCCTGCGCTCCTTGCGGGTGCCGCCGCGGCGGCGCTCCACGGCTCGTGTGGTCATGAAAAGCACCCACGCGACGCCGAGGACCCCGAACCCGGCCCAGGCCGTCGGGCTGAACGCGGTGTCGGCCAGCCACTCGACGACCCCCGTCATCACCAGGCCGATCGGGACGAGGGAGTAGGCCGCGATGCGGACCGCGGTGAGGTAGCGCTTGCGGTACGCCGCGACGACCGCAATGCCCAGGCCCGCCGCGGACACGGCGGAGCAGACGGTCTCGGCAATCATCCGGTCCTCCAGGCGTGGCGCGGTCGGGTCGGGGCACTTCGTCCCTTCCATCCTGCACCCGCCGTACCCCGGCGGGCCATGCTCCGGCCCGACATCAGGGACATCTCCGGGTCACCTCCTCCGCAGGTGCCGGTGCGGGCTGCGCCGCCGGTCACGACTGCTGGGAGACTGTCGGCATGAGCGACTCATCCCCCGACCGTTCCGCCGCCCCCGTCCTCGAGGTGTGGTGCGACCTCCAGTGCCCGGACTGCCGCACCGCGCTGGACGACCTCCGTGCCCTGCGCGCCCGCTACGGCGACCGTCTGGACGTGCGGCTGCGGCACTTCCCGCTGGAGAAGAACAAGCACGCCTTCGCCGCCGCCCAGGCCGCGGAGGAGGCGTGGGAGCAGGGCCGGGGATGGCCGTACGCCGAGGCCCTGCTGGGGCGGGTCGAGGAGCTGGCCCGTGAGGGAGAACCCTTCCTGGTCGAGGTGGCCCGCGAACTGGACCTGGACGCCGAGGAGTTCGACACCGCGCTGGTCGACGGCCGGCACATCCTGGTCGTGGACGCCGACCAGGCCGAGGGCAAGGCGATCGGCGTGACCGGCACCCCGACGTACGTCATCGGCGGTGAGCGGCTCGACGGGGGCAAGAGCCAGGAAGGGCTGCGCGAGCGGATCGAGGAGATCGCGGACCGGCTGCTGGCCGGGCAGGTGGGCTGACCTCCCGCCCCAGGCTGCCGGGCCGCTACAACAGCGGTTTGTACATGGCGTACTGCTCGGTCTCGTAGCCGAGTGAGGCGTAGAGCCGTTCGGCCGGGGCGTTGCCGGCGAAGACGTTGAGGCCGAGGGTCCGCCGGCCCTCGGCGATCGTCTGGGCCTCGGCCAGGAGCATCAGGGTGCGGCCGTGGCCCTTCCCCCGGTGGGCGGCGTCGGTCTCGACGTCGAAGACGAACGCGCTGCTCCGGCGCATCGCCAGCCACAGGGTGCCCACCGGTGTCCCCAGGTGCTCGACGACGCTGATGAGCATGCCGGCGGTGGCCAGGCCGTCGGGCAGCAGGGTGGCGTGATCGCGCTCGGACTTGGCCCGGGCCTCGGCCTCCGGGACGCCCCGCTCCATCCAGCTGTGCGCGTAGTCCTCCTTGCCCTTCTCCAGCCAGGGGCCGAACTCCGCCTCGGTCATGGGCCGGGCGCGGCTGCCCTCCGGCAGGTCGGGCGGGGTGTCGCCGAGCTGCTTCTCCATGCCGCGGTTGCGGACGACGTAGCCGAGCGCCGTGGCGAGCCGGAGCCCCGCCTCGGATGCGGCGGGGACCGACGCCTCGATGCGGCGGCACCCCCAGCCGCGCGCCACCTCCTCCGCGGCGAGGGCGGCGACCGTGCCCCGGCCTCGCCTGCGGTCCGGTTCGTCGATGTGCAGCTTCATGATCCGGGCCACCGCGGTGCCGAACACAGGGTGCGTGCCGAGGTGTATCGCCCCCACGGGACGGCTGTTCACGCACACCTGGTAGCGGCGTGAGCGCGTCCCGTCGGCATTCTGCTGAAGCGGCTCGATCGGCCGCAGGGTCGTGGTCATCAGGGGTGTTCTACCCGCAACCACGGCCTTGGTCAGCCGAATTTCCGGGGGCTGTCAGGGGTCGAGGTCGTTCCCGGCCCGCTCCTCGAAGATCCGCATCGCCTTGGCGGTCACCGGGCCCGGCGCGCCGGGCAGCTCACGGCCGTCGACCCGGTGCACGGCCTGCACGTCCCGCAGGGTGGAGGTCAGGAAGATCTCGTCGGCCCGCTCCAGGACGTCCAGCGGCAGGTCGGTCTCCTTGGCGCCGGTCCATTCGACGGTCAGCGCCCGCGTGATGCCCGCGAGGCAGCCCGAGGCGAGCGGCGGCGTGTGGATCTCGCCGTCGAGGACGACGAAGACGTTCGACCCGGTGCCCTCGCACAGCTGCCCCACCGTGTTGCCGAACAGGGCCTCGGACGCGCCCTGTTCACGGGCGCGGGCGAGAGCGACGACGTTCTCGGCGTACGAGGTGGTCTTGAGGCCGGTGAGCGCGCCGCGCTCGTTGCGGGTCCAGGGGACCGTGATCACGGCGGTGGAGTCGGGCCGGCGGGTAGTCTCGCCGAGGGCGACGACGAGGGTCGGGCCGTGCTCGCCGCGGTCGGAGCCGAGGGGGCCGTGGCCGCCGGTGTAGGTGATGCGGAGGCGGCCGAGCGGCACGGGGACGGCGTCGAGGACGGCGGCGCAGGCGCGGCGTACCTCGTCGTGGTCCGGGTCCGGCAGGCCGAGGCCGCGCGCGGAGCGGGTCAGCCGGTCGAGGTGCCGGGTGAGCGCGAACACCCGGCCGTTCACGGCCTTCACGGTCTCGAAGATGCCGTCGCCCACGGTCAGCCCGTGATCGAAGACGGAGACGCGGGCGGACTCGCTGTCCTGCAGCCCGCCGTCGAGCCAGATCTTCACGTCAGGTCCTCTCCACTCACCTCATACGCTCCCGACGCTATCGCGAGCAGCCGGGACGCCTTCAGCTCGGTCTCCCGCCACTCCCCCTCGGGGTCGGAGCCCCAGGTGATGCCCGCGCCGGTGCCGAAACGCAGCACGCCGTCGGCCCGGTCGATCCAGAAGGTACGGATGCCGACGGCCAGCTCCGAGACCCCCCGGTCGGCGTCGACCCAGCCGATCCCCCCGCAGTACGGCCCCCTGGGCGCCGTCTCCAGCGCGTCGATGATCCTCAGCGCGCTGGACTTGGGCGCACCCGTGACCGAGCCGGGCGGGAAGGCGGCGCCGAGCAGCTCGGCCCAGCCGGCCCCCTCTCCCAGCTCGCCGCGGACCGTCGAGACGAGATGGACCAGCCCGGGGTGCTTCTCGACGGCGCACAGATCAGGCACCGTCACACTGCCCGTGGCGCACACCCGCCCGATGTCGTTGCGGACGAGGTCCACGATCATCACGTTCTCGGCGTAGTCCTTCTCCAGCAGGTCCGCCTCCGTACGGCCGGTGCCCTTGATCGGCCCGGACTCGACGACCCGGCCTTCGCGCCGCAGGAACAGTTCGGGAGAGGCGGTGGCGATCTCCACGCCGTGCCCGGGCAGGCGGATCGTTCCTGCGTACGGTGCCGGGTTGCCGCGGGCGAGCAGCGCGGTGAGGGCGTCCACGTCGGCGCCGGGCGGCACGGGCGCGGACAGCACCCGGCACAGGTTCGCCTGGTACACCTCGCCGGCCGCGATGTGCTCGCGGATCCGCCGTACGGCGGCCGTGTACGCGGCGCGGTCGAGCGAGGACGTCCAGTCACCGGCAGCCGGGCCGCGCCAAGCGCCGGGCACGGGAGCGGGCACGTCCGCCGTCCGGACCTCCGCGAAACGGGCGCAGGTCAGACGGCCCTCGAAGTCGGCGCAGACGGCCCAGAAGCCGCTGGATTCCAGGGCTTCGGGATCGTCGGTGACGTCGAGGAGCCCGGTGGCGACGCGGTCGCCGAAGCGGGCGAGAGGAGGGAGGTCGAGCACGCTGTCGAGTCTATGGCGGGTTCCCGCGGGCGACCGGAGGATGTCCCGTCAGGCGGCCCGTGACCTCCCTGAGCAGGGGAAGCGCAGCACGCTGCACAAACGCGTTTTTGTACTGGCCCGGGAATCCGCTAGAGTTCAACACGTCGCCGGGCCGCGAGGGCGGACCGAAACGACAGGCGGACGTAGCTCAGTTGGTAGAGCGCAACCTTGCCAAGGTTGAGGTCGCGAGTTCGAACCTCGTCGTCCGCTCGAGGAAGAGGGGGCTTCCCGGCCCCCTACACTCCTGGTGGAGTGGCCGAGAGGCGAGGCAACGGCCTGCAAAGCCGTCTACACGGGTTCAAATCCCGTCTCCACCTCCAAGGACGATTAGCTCAGCGGGAGAGCGCTTCCCTGACACGGAAGAGGTCACTGGTTCAATCCCAGTATCGTCCACTGGATCTCTCAAGATCCCAACCCGCGCGATTAGCTCAGCGGGAGAGCGCTTCCCTGACACGGAAGAGGTCACTGGTTCAATCCCAGTATCGCGCACGCAGTGCCCATGATCCGCTGCTCTGAGTGGTCATGGTCCCGAGGACGATTAGCTCAGCGGGAGAGCGCTTCCCTGACACGGAAGAGGTCACTGGTTCAATCCCAGTATCGTCCACACCACACAGAAGCCCCCCGGCCGTTCGCGGCTGGGGGGCTTCTGGCATGTCAGGACGAGAAGAGCATGCGGCCGAAGCTCTTGTTGCGGTGGTGACCGTGATGGCCGTGGTGGCCGTGGCCGCCGTGCGGGGCGCCCCAGGCGGGGGCCGGAGGGGCCGGGTAGGCCTGCGGGGCGGGCGGGGGCGGCGGGGCGCCCTGGGACCACTGGGCCTCAAGGCGGGTCAGCGACTCCAGCTCGCCGTAGTCGAGGAAGATCCCGCGGCAGCCGCTGCACTGCTCTATCTGGACACCGTTGCGGTTGTACGTGTGCATCGGCGCACGGCACTTCGGACACTGCATGGTCGTTCAACTCCTCGCCGGTCGGTCCTGCTTCACATCTCGCCAGGACAGACTCTGTCCCGCTGTAGTCGGTTGCACCCTACTTCGCGTGTTCCTGCGCCAACTGTGCCGGGACGGTAGCCATTCGGTCACAGGCGTCCACGACCGCCTGCTCCACCTCGTCCAGGGGACGGCCGGCCGCGACCGCCTTGGCGACGGCCCGGGCCGCGGTCTGCGCGGTGAGAGCGCGGGCGGGGACGTCGAGGGCGGGCCAGGGGTCGCCCTGGGCGGGGACGGCGGGGCCGCGGGCCTCCCGGTAGGCGGTGAGGAACCGGGTCCATGCGTCGGACGGGAGCAGGCCGCAGGCGTACCAGGCGGCGGGGCGGGAGAGGTCCCAGGCGGGGACGCCGACGCCGAGGTCGTCCACGTCGATCAGCAGCCAGGGGCCGTCCGGAGCGGGGTGGCGGATGAGCTGGCCGAGATGGAGGTCGCCGTGGCAGAGGGTGCCGGTGTCCGGCATCGGGGTCTCGGCGCGGGCCCAGGGCGGGAGGGCGGCCCAGGCGCGCAGGACGGGGGCGACTGCGGGGTGCGGGCCGGCCTCGCGGAGCCGGGCGATGGCCCGGGCCGCCTTGGCGGGACCGCGCATGACGGGCAGACCCTCCGGGGCCGGGGTGCGGTGGAGGCGGGCGAGGAGCGTGGCGGCGGCTTCCCAGGGGGCGGCGTCCGGATCGTCGGGATCCACGGGGGTGCCGTACGGCCAGAACGTCACCAGGCGGCCGTGCAGGTCGACCGGGGTCGGGTCGAGTGGGGGCAGCAGGAGGCCGGGGTGGCGGGTGGCGACGGCCAGGCGGCTCGTGAGCTCGGCGTAGGTGGTGCCCGGCGGGTGGGCCTTCGCGACGGTGGTCGCGTGACGGACGACGAGGCCGTCGGGACGGTCCGCCAGAGTGGCCGCTCCGCAGGGGCAGGCCGCTGCGCGGGCGTGGGCGGCGGCTCGGGCCTTGGCCGTGAGGGCCTGCAGGAGTGGGGCGGGAGTCACGGGGTGAGGGTACGCGGGGGGTGAGGTGCGCGGTGAGGGGCTGTCGGCATCAGGTGCTCGGCGTCGGCGCCGGGTGGGTGCTCGATCCGGCGGAGCCATGGCGGTGCAACCGCCCGAGGCAACAGCAATGCCGGCGCAGCTCCCCAGCTGCGCCGGCATTTGTGCCGTCCGCCGCACCCCCGTCCCCACGGGGTTTCATGGTCGGGATGTCCCCGCCCGGACCGCTCTTCCGGGCCTGGGGTCGCCGCTCAGCGCCCCAGCATCTCGCCCACGGACGACGCCTGTATGGCCACTGTCTCCCACCCGTCGAAGACGAGGAGGAGCAGGACCGCCAGAGGAAGGGCCATCAGCGTCGCCACCACCGGGTGGCGACGGCCCTGGCGGCGGGAGCGGAACGCGGCGGCGTACGCCTTGCGTCCCTCCTCGCGGAGCAGCGTCCGCGGAGCCGTCTGGGCCATGGTCCCTCTCCTGACCGTTCTCAGTTGTCGTTGGCAGCGGCGGGCGTCTGACCTCGGGGGACGAGTGCTGCCACCCGCCGCTTGACCTCAAATCTAGGCGTCCGGCCCTCCCCCGGCGTCATGCCCTCGTACCGATTGCCGGGCCTCCCGGAGGATGAGCCGCCACCTGCGATGTACTCCCCTGGGTGGAGACGGGGGTGCGGGTCTCAGGGTCTTCCCCGACGGGGCGCCCGGATCACCCCTCTTTGTCCGAGCTCTCCTCCCTCGGAATCGGCTGCTCCACCAGGGCCAGCACCCGATTCGCCATGAAGCGGGCGGTACGTACGACCGTCCCGCTTCGGGTGACTTCGCTCACTTCCACGACACCTCGGCGCACCGCCGTCTCCACCCTGCGGCCCGCCCTGCTCGCCACCACCTCATACGTGCGCGTCGTGTCCCCCGCGTCCACGACTATCTCCACACGATCACCCTTCACAGGACCAATCCCCCTTCTGCGACGGGTGGTTGGGATCACTCACCACGCGAAGTCCGCCTCTTCGCGCCCTCCCTGACCACCTTTCAAGTCTCCCACCCACCACTGACAATCCATCACTGTGAGAGGGCGCGGCCTCTGCGCGCGGGCGGCCGGGGAAACGTAAGCTGTGGCTCGTCACAGGACCGGGCAGCGGGGATGAACATGGCGATGATGCGCCTGAGGCGCGAGGACCCGCGCGTCGTCGGCTCGTTCAGGCTTCACAGACGGCTCGGCGCGGGCGGGATGGGCGTGGTCTACCTCGGCTCCGACAAGAAGGGGCAGCGGGTCGCGCTCAAGGTCATCCGGCCCGACCTGGCGGAGGATCAGGAGTTCCGCTCCCGGTTCGCCCGTGAGGTCTCGGCGGCCCGGCGGATCCGCGGTGGCTGCACGGCCCGGCTGGTGGCCGCCGACCTCGACGCGGACCGCCCCTGGTTCGCCACGCAGTACGTGCCGGGCCCCTCCCTGCACGACAAGGTCGCAGCCGAGGGACCGCTCGGCGCTGCCGATGTCGCGGCCGTCGGTGCCGCCCTGTCGGAGGGCCTGGTCGCGGTGCACGAGGCCGGGGTGGTGCACCGGGACCTGAAGCCGTCCAACATCCTGCTGTCCCCGAAGGGGCCGCGGATCATCGACTTCGGAATCGCCTGGGCCACCGGCGCCTCGACGCTCACCCATGTCGGCACGGCCGTCGGCTCGCCGGGGTTCCTCGCGCCGGAACAGGTGCGCGGGGCCGCCGTCACCCCGGCCACGGACGTGTTCTCGCTCGGTGCCACGCTCGCGTACTCCTCGATGGGCGACTCGCCCTTCGGGCACGGCAGTTCCGAGGTGATGCTGTACCGCGTGGTGCACGAGGAGCCGCAGCTGCACGGCGTGCCCGATGCGCTGGCTCCGCTCGTCCGAGCGTGCCTGGCGAAGGACCCCGAGCAGCGGCCCAGCACGCTCCAACTGTCGCTGCGGCTCAAGGAGATCGCGGCCCGGGAGTCGCAGGACCTCGCCGGCGTCCGGCCGCCCGCGCCACGCGGTGCCGAGACCGAGCGGCCCGCCGACACCTACCCCGAGCGCACCCGGCGTCCGCAGGGACAGCAGGGTGCCGGGGCGGCCGGGGCGCAGCGGGGCCGGGGCACTCCCCCGCCGCGGGGTTCCTCCCCGTCCCGGGACGGCCATCCGTCGCCGGACGGTCCGGCTTCCCAGAGCGGGACCGATGGGCGCGGCGGAGCCCGGGCGACCGGGGGCGGCAACCGGTCCACGGGGGGCGGGTCCCGCGGCAGGACTCCGGTGCGCGGGGCGGGCGCCTCGCGTGGCGGCAACCCGTCGCGGTCCGGGTCGCGGCCGACGCCCACCGGGCGGGGCGGCACGCGGTCGGGCAGTGGCAGCCGCCCCGCCCCGCACAGCGGCACCGGGCGCCCGGCGTCCAGGAACACGGGGACCGGGCTGCGGCCCGCCAATCCGCGGTTGCTGCGGCAGCGGCTGTTCGTGTTCGTCGTGGTGACGCTGCTGGTGGCGGTCGGTATCGCTCTGGTGCAGGGCTGTCAGGGCCCGGCGCGGGGACTCGGCGGCGACGGGGGCGGGGTACGGCAGGAGCACGTCCAGCAGGACGGCGCCCCGCGGGGCTTCAAGCCGTAGCGGCCGTTGGGCGACGATGGCCGTCTCGAAGTTGGGTGCATCACCCGCCTGGCCTGCGAGGATCATCTTCCGGATGCCGTCGCCGGCCCATCTGATCAGCCGCTGTGAGCGGTCTGGAATGAGCGGAGACACGCGCTAGAGGCCGGCCCCGGCTCGGGGACGGTTCCGGGGGCGGACGGTCATCCGCAGGCTGCGCGGCCGTACGGTGAGCCGGGCGACCTGGCGGATGGCCTGGCCCTCGGCGAGTTCCAGCCGTACCGAACGCAGCATCGTCGCGAGCGCCGTGACCATCTCGGTGAGGGCGAGACGGTCCCCCATGCACTTGTGCTTGCCGTCCCCGAAGGGCAGGAACGCGCCCGGCGGAGGCTCCTGCGCGGGGTCGGTCCACCGGTCCGGGTCGAAGGTGTGCGGGTCGGGGAAGCGCTCGGGGTCGCGGTGCAGGGCGTGCTGGCAGTAGGCCAGTTCGGTGCCGGGGGGCAGCGTCCACTCGCCGAGCCGGGTCTCCTCGGTGGTGCGGCGGGTGACCAGCCAGCCGGGGTGGTGCAGCCGCAGGGTCTCGGTGATCACCCGGTTCAGGTACGGCAGCCGGGTCACGTGGTCGAAGGTGACCGGCCGTTCGCCGAGGACCTCGTCCAGCTCGGCCAGGACCCGGTCCTCGATGCCGGGGTGGCGGGCGAGTTCGTACAGGGTCCAGGACAGCACCGACGCGGTGGTCTCGGTGCCCGCCACGGCCAGGGTGAGGATCTCGGAGCAGATCTGATGCCCGGTCAGCGGCTCGCCGGTCTCCTCGTCGATGGCGCGCAGCAGCATGGAGAGCATGTCCCCGGTGTCGTGCCCGGAGGCCTGCAGTTCGTCGACGGCGGCGTTGATGGTGGCGCGTACGCCGGCCTGGGCCCGGTCGAAGCGGCGGTTGAAGGGCAGCGGCAGGCGCTCGGCCCAGTCGGGCAGCATGATGCGCACACCGACGTCGTTCAACACCACCGACAGGTCGCTGCGCAGCCGGCGGAAGACGGCGTCGTCGAGGCTGCCGGCGAACACCGTCTTGGCCAGCATGTCGAGGCTGAGCCCGACCATCGCCTCGCGTACGTCGAGGCTCCGCCCGGGCTCCCAGTCGGCGACCGTGGCCGTCACCTCGGCGCGCATGATGTCGACGTACCGGCTGATCTCGGTGTGGGCGAACGCCGGTTGCAGCTGGCGGCGTTTGCGTACGTGGTTCCGGCCGATGGCGGTGACGACACTGTCGCCCAGCAGCTGGCCCAGCTTGTCGTAGAGCCGGCCCTTGTCGAGGGTGGGCCCCAGGGCCTTGAGCATCTGGTGGATCAGGGCCGGGTCCTGGACCACGATGGTGCGCGTCCCGGGTTGCAGGACGATCTCGACGAGTGGTTCCCGTGTCTCGCGCAGCGAGTCGATGAAGCCGAGGTTGTCGCGCATCTTCAGAGCGTGGCCGATGAGCGGAAACGATCCTGCGGCTCGGGGTATCGGGGGAGGCGCAGTGGACGTCACGGGTCATCCCTTCACGGCAATCATGGGCGCCCCTATGACTTCCCTGACCTTTCCCCAGCGCAATCCTGTCGATGAACGTGTCCTGCGCCACGTGGGACGAGTTGGTTGGGAGGGGAGGAGACAGGCCCTAGCCCAGGGGCCGGCCGGTGGCCACGGCGTAGAAGGCCACGGCCGCCGCCGCGCCCACGTTGAGGGAGTCGACACCGTGGGACATGGGGATGCGGACCCACTCGTCGGCGGCGACCAGGGCCTGGGTGGACAGGCCGTCTCCCTCGGCGCCGAGCATGAGGGCCACACGGTCCATGGTGTGCGGGGCGGCCTCGTCGAGGGGCCGGGCCTTCTCGTCGGGGGTGAGGGCGAGGAGGGTGAAGCCCGCCTCGCGGACCGACTCCAGACCCTTGGGCCAGGTGTCCAGGCGGGCGTACGGGACGGAGAAGACCGCGCCCATGGAGACCTTCACGCTGCGGCGGTAGAGGGGGTCCGCGCAGTCCGGCGAGAGCAGGACCGCGTCCATGCCGAGGGCGGCGGCCGAGCGGAAGATCGCGCCGATGTTGGTGTGGTCGTTGACCGACTCCATGATGACGACGCGGCGGGCCGTCTGCAGGAGGTCGGCGGCCGTGGGCAGGGGTTTGCGCTGCATGGAGGCGAGCGCGCCGCGGTGCACGTGGTAGCCGGTGACCTGTTCGGCCAGCTCCGGGCTGACGGCGTAGACCGGGGCGGGGAGTTCGTCGATGACGTCGCGCATGACGTCGACCCACTTGGCCGAGAGCAGCATGGACCGCATCTCGTACCCCGCTTCCTTGGCCCTTCTGATGACCTTCTCGCCCTCGGCGATGAACAGGCCCTCGGCGGGTTCGCGCTTGCGGCGCAGTTCCACGTCGGTCAGGCCGGTGTAGTCGCGCAGACGCGGGTCGTCGGGATCCTCGACGGTGATGAGATCGGCCACAGGGTGATACTGCCTTGTCCTGGGTGCGGTGCCAACGGCTCGGTACGGGTTGTGTTACCCGGGGTTACTTTCGGGGCGCGGGGGCCGCGGGGCCGACCTTCACGACCTCGCCGATGACGATGACCGCCGGGGGCTTCACGTCCTCGCTCTGCACGGTCTCCGCGACCGTCGCGAGAGTGGCGTCGACGCGGCGCTGACCGGCTGTCGTGCCTTCCTGGACCAGGGCGACGGGTGCGTCCGGCGACTTGCCGTGGGCGATGAGCGTCTCGGCGACCTTGCCGATCGTGCTGACCCCCATGAGGATCACCAGCGTGCCGGTCAGCTTGGCCAGGGACGGCCAGTCGACCAGGGAGCGCTCGTCGTCGGGGGCGATGTGGCCGCTGACCACGGTGAACTCGTGGGCGACGCCCCGGTGGGTCACCGGGATGCCGGCGGCACCCGGGACCGAGATCGAGCTGGAGATGCCGGGCACGACCGTGCACGGGATGCCGGCCTCGGCCAGGGCCTGGACCTCCTCCATGCCGCGCCCATAGACGAAGGGGTCGCCGCCCTTGAGCCGCACGACCGACTTGCCCTGCTTCGCGTACTCGATCAGGGCAGTGTTGATGGCCTCCTGGGCCATGAACCTGCCGTAGGGCAGCTTCGCCGCGTCGATCACCTCGACGCTCGGGGACAGCTCGGCGAGCAGGTCGCGCGGGCCGAGGTGGTCCGTGATGACCACGTCGGCCTCGGCCAGCAGGCGGCGGCCGCGCACGGTGATCAGGTCCGGGTCGCCGGGGCCGCCGCCGACCAGGGCGACTCCGGGGGTGCGGGTGCGGTGGTGCGGGGCGACGAGCGTGCCGTCACGCAGGCCCTCCACGACCGCGTCGCGGATGGCGGCGGTGTGGCGGGGGTCGCGCCCCTTGGCGTCGGTGGTGAGGACGGCGACCGTGACGCCCTCGCTGTGGCCGGTGGCGGGGGTCCAGGCCGTCGCCAGGTCGGCGTCGTCGGAGCGGACGCACCAGACGCGGTGGCGTTCCGCCTCGGCCGAAGCCCTGCTGTTGGCTTCCGTGTCGCTGGTGGCGATCAGCGCGTACCAGGCGTCCGCGAGGTCGCCCTCCTGGTACGGGCGCTGGTGCCAGGTGATCTCGCCGGCGTCCGCCATCGCCTCGACCGAGGGGGTCGCCTCAGGGGACACGAGGAGGATGTCCGCGCCTGCCGCGAACAGGGCCGGGAGGCGGCGCTGGGCGACCTGGCCGCCACCGAGGACGACCACGCGGCGGCCGGTGAGGCGGAGGCCTACGGGGTAGGCGGGGTGTTCGGCCATGAGGTGCGGCTCCTGTTGCGGCGGTGTTCAGTGCCCTGACGTGCGGATTTTAATGGGCAGGAGTGAGAGCGGCGCGGGTGGTCCAGTGACTGGGCACCCCGGCCGTCTGCCGGTGGGTGCGTGGGCGGGCGTTCCGTCCTGCGGAACGCCCGCCCACGGACCTGCGAGGACGACGGGAGTCCTACTTCTCCGTCACTCCTGCCGAATCGAACGTCGCCACCTCGTGCATCGCCCGGGCCGTGCTCTGGACCAGCGGGAGGGCGAGGAGGGCGCCGGTGCCCTCGCCGAGGCGGAGGTCGAGGTCGACCAGAGGGCGCAGGCCCAGCTTGTTGAGGGCGGCGACGTGGCCCGGTTCGGCGCTGCGGTGGCCCGCGATGCACGCCGCCAGCACCTCCGGGGCGATCGCGCGGGCGACCAGGGCGGCGGCCCCGGCGCTGACGCCGTCCAGGATCACCGGCGTACGCAGGGAGGCGCCGCCGAGGAGCAGGCCGACGATGGCCGCGTGCTCGAAGCCGCCGATCGCGGCGAGCACACCGATCGGGTCGGCCGGGTCCGGCTGGTGGAGTTCCAGGGCGCGGCGGACGACCTCGGTCTTGCGGGCGAGGGTCTCGTCGTTGATGCCGGTGCCCCGGCCCGTGACCTCGGCCGGGTCCGCGCCCGTGAAGACGGAGATCAGGGCGGCGGACGCGGTGGTGTTCGCGATGCCCATCTCACCGGTCAGCAGGGCCTTGTTGCCGGCGGCGACCAGGTCGCGGGCGGTCTCGATGCCGACCTCGACGGCCTGCCTGGCCTCCTCGCGGGTCATAGCCGGGCCGGTCGTCATGTCGGACGTACCAGGACGGATCTTGCGGGGCAGCAGGCCCGGGGTGGCCGGGAGGTCGGCGGCGACACCCACGTCCACGATGCAGACCTCGGCACCGACCTGGGTGGCGAAGGCGTTGCAGACGGCACCGCCGCCGAGGAAGTTGGCCACCATCTGGGCCGTGACCTCCTGCGGCCAGGGGGTGACGCCCTGGGCGTGCACTCCGTGGTCGCCGGCGAAGATCGCGACGGCAGCGGGCTCCGGGATGGGCGGCGGGCACTGGCGGGACAGGCCGGACAGCTGCGCGGAGATGATCTCCAGCATGCCCAGCGCACCGGCCGGCTTGGTCATACGCTTCTGGCGCTCCCACGCCTCGCCGAGCGCCTTGGCGTCCAGCGGGCGGATCTGCGCGACGGTCTCGGCGAGCAGGTCGTGGGGTTCCTCTCCGGGCAGGGCACGGCGGCCGTATGTCTCTTCGTGCACGACCCAGGACAGCGGGCGGCGCTTGGACCAGCCGGCCTGCAACAGCTCGGGCTCGTCCGGGAACTCGTCGACGTAGCCGACGCACAGGTAGGCGATGATCTCCAGGTGCTCGGGCAGGCCGAGGGCGCGGACCATCTCGCGCTCGTCGAAGAAGCTGACCCAGCCGACGCCGAGGCCTTCGGCGCGGGCGGCCAGCCAGAGGTTCTCCACGGCCAGGGCGGCCGAGTACGGGGCCATCTGGGGCTGGGTGTGGCGGCCGAGGGTGTGACGGCCGCCGCGGGTCGGGTCGGCGGTGACCACGATGTTCACCGGCGTGTCGAGGATGGCCTCGATCTTCAGTTCCTTGAACT
Organism: Streptomyces sp. NPDC024017; assembly: GCF_040638895.1. Classification (NCBI taxonomy): domain Bacteria; kingdom Bacillati; phylum Actinomycetota; class Actinomycetes; order Kitasatosporales; family Streptomycetaceae; genus Streptomyces; species Streptomyces sp. NPDC024017. Next base: position 199,115 of record NZ_JBEZYZ010000010.1, read on the forward strand.
GCTTCGCCCGGCCCTTGGGCAGGGACTTCGCGTAGGCGTCGCGCTGGCGCATGGCCAGTTCGTGCATCGCGCGCCGGGTGTCGGCGGAGCGGATGACGACGAAGTCCCACGGCTGCGAGTGGCCGACGGAGGGCGCGTGGTGGGCGGCCTCCAGGACGCGGAGCAGCACCTCGTGCGGGATCGGGTCGCTGCGGAAGCCGTTGCGGATGTCGCGGCGTTCACGCATGACCTTCAGGACGGCCTCGCGCTCGGCGGGGTCGTAGCCGGGGGCGGCGGGACCGGTGGACTGTCGGGCTTCTGCCACTGCGGCCGCGCTCTCTTCTCGACGTTCCTGGTCGGCCAGGTCTTCCTGTTCGGCGGCCCGGGTGTCCAGGTCGTCGGCGTTCTGTACGAGTTCGGCCTCGCCGTCACGGGGAGCCGGGACCGTGGCCGCGGGTGCGGGGGGTTCCAGGGTCTCGGGCGCCGACGGCTGGGACTGCTGCGGACCCTGCAGGGGCTGCTCGGGCTGCCCGGCCTGCTCGTCCACGGCCGGGGCGGGGAGTACGACGGTGACGTCCTCGGTGGGGGCCGGGGCGGGCTCGACGGCTTCGGCAGCGGGGGGCGCTGTGACCGCCTCGGGGGTCTCAGCCGCGACTGCTGCGTCGGCGGCGGGGTCGGGCACGGGTGCCTCGGGTGTCTCAACGGGGGCGGGGGCGGGGGCCTCGGTGGGCGCCGACGCCGCGGTGGGTGCCGTTGCCGGGGTGGGTGCCGTTGCCGGGGTGGGCTGAGTCGGGGCGGGCGCCTCCGGGGCCGTCTCCGGCGAGGCGGGCGTGGCCGGGTCGACGGGGTCGGGCGCGTCGGCCTGGGCCACCGATTCCGGGGCCGGCGTGGGGAGGGCCTCGGCGGCCGGGGCCGGAACAGCGACGGTCTCGGCGGCCGGGGCGGACGCAGGGGCGTCGACGGTCTCGGCGGCCGGAACGGTCGCTTCCTGGCCGATCGGCTCGGTGGCCGGGGCAGCGGTGGCCTCGCCGGGCGCTTCAGGGCCAGGGGTGCCGGGCTGTGGAGCCGTCGCCTCGGGCTCCTGCACGACTGGTGCGGCGTCAGTTGCCGCCGGAGGCTGGGGCACAGCCTCTTCGGCGGTGACGTCCGGCTCCGGCGCGACGGCCTCGGAGACGGTCGCGTCCGGACCCGGCGCGGCGGCCTCGGGAGCAACGCCCGCCGCCGGCACCTGCGCCACGGCCTCCGGGGCTGCCACCTCGGGCGCGGCAGCGTCCGGGGCCGCCTCGTCCGCTGCCTGGGCGGGAGCCTCTTCAACGGCGGGCTCGGGCGGAGTCACGACGGCGTGCTCCGGGGCAGCGGCAGCCTCGGGGAGCGGGGCCGCTGCGGGGACCTGACCGGCCTCCGGGGCCGGGGCCGGCGCCACGGCCTGCTCGGCAGCGACCGCCGGGCCCTGTTCCGCGGAGGCGTCCGGCCAGGAAGTCTCAGGGGAATGACCGGCAGGCTCACCGCCCTGCGCAGGGCCGTCCACGACCGGCCCCGGCTCGGAAGCCGACGGCGCAACCGCTTCCGGAGCGGCTACGGCCGCGGCGGCAGCCACCTGGCCCGCGTCCGGGCCGACGCCGGCTCCGGCGGGGTCGCCCGCAACGGCCGCGCCCTGCTCGGGAACCGCGTGCCCGGCCTCGGCCACCTGGGCCTCGACCGCACCGGCGGGGGCACTGGCAGCGGCCAGGCCGGCCTGGGCGGCGGCCACCCGGCCCGCTGCCGCGTCCACGCCCGGGTCCGCGGGGTCTGCCCCCTGCGCGGGCAAGGCCTGCTCTGCGGCGGCCACTTGGGTTCCGTCCGGGCCGACGCCCGCACCAGCGGGGTCACCCGCGGGGATCTGACCGGCCTCGGCCGCAGCCGCGTGTCCATCGGCCGCAGCCACGTGTCCTTCTGCCGGGCCCGCGCCCGGCCTCACGGGGTCACCCGCAGGAGCCGCGGCGGCCTCGGGGGCACCCTGCCCGGCCTCGGCGGTGGCAACCGGCTCGCCCACGGGCTGCTCGGCGTGGACGGCCTGCCCGGCCTCGGCCGGTGCCGGCGGTGCCGTGTGGTTCGTCTCCGTCGCCACGCTGGTCGCGGCCGCCTGGGCCGGGCCCGACGGTTCCGTTGCCGGAACAACCGTTTCCGCAGGCGCCGCCCCGGCGCTCACCTGCGCCGGGGGCGCGGCCGGTGCGCCCCAGGGCGCGGCGGCCTGCGCCGGCATCTCGGGGGCGCGGGGGCCGTCGAGGTACTCGGGGCCCGCCGAGGACGGGGCCGGCTGACGTACGGGGGCGTCCGCGGGGCCGCGGTCGGCGAGGGAGCGGACCGGGCTGGCGGAGCTGTTGGGCAGCGGCGGGCCGAGGTGCAGAGGCCGGCGCGGGGTGATGGGCGGGATCGGCGGCGGGTCGGGCAGACGGACGCCGCCGAGGTCGACCGAGCCGCTGTCGCGGCCGGAGATCTCGTGCGGGCCCGGCTGGTGCACGGTCTCGAGGACCGGCTCGGGCGCGGGCGGAGGGACCTCGTTGCCCCAGGCGCCCTGGGCGCCCGGCAACAGCAGCAGGTCTTCGTCCTCGGCGGTGTTCTCGGAGAGGTAGGTGTACGCACCGGGCGCGGGGGCGCCCGGCTGCTCCACCATGCCTGCGCTCTCCGGCAGTCCCTCGCCCGGGACCTGGCCGGTGTCGGTCATGCGTACCCCTCGCCCATCGGTTAGTGCTCCTACGACCAGCTCGCCCGGAACGGCGCACCGACCGCCCCGCAGTGAAGAACGAGCGTGCGTCCCCAGCGGCACGAACGGTCCGCCCCAAAAAGGCGACAAAGCCATTCACTGGCATTGTTGCGGCCGCACCACCCTCACGGCAGCTTGATCCGCGACGGTTCCGCTGTGGACTGCGCCACGTTGCGCGTCCTCCGGTTCTGCCGTACCACACACCCCCCAAAACGGGCGGGTTTTCCGGACATTGACCGACGAAGCGCCGGGCGTCCTTGTGCGGTGCAGCGATCGGCCAGCCTACCGCGCGCGGTACGACAACCCGATCACGGGGACGTCGGCGGGGTCAGGCACCGCGCCGCGGGAGCACGCCGCTGAGCAGGAACGCGACGCTCCGTTCCTTCTCCGTCCAGGCCCGGGTGTCGAGTTCGACGGACTGCAGCAGGGCGCACTCGACGCCGTAGCCGTGCTCGGTCAGGTCGCGGCCGATGAGTTCGGCGGCGTCGCGGGTGGCGGCGTGCGTGACGATGCGCTGCGGGCGGCGGTCGGCGACCGCCGAGACGACGGCCGCTCCCCCGCCACCGACGCGGACGACGTCCGGTTCGGGGAGGTTCTCCAGGATGTGCGGGGCGGTGCCGTGCACGATCTGGAGCTGCACGCCGAGACGGCGGGCCGCCGCGTCGGTGCGGGCGCAGGCGGCCCGGTCGCTGTCGACGGCGAGGACTGCGGCGCCGGCGCGAGCCGCCTCGATGGCGAAGGCGCCGCTGCCGCAGCCGATGTCCCACACCAGGTCGCCGACGCGGGGCCCGAGGTGGGCGAGTTGGGAGGCGCGCAGCAGCTGGGTCTCGCCCTCGCCGAGGTCCGCGCCGTAGGCGTCGGCGGGCAGGGTCCAGCCGCGCGGTCCGGCGGACGGGTCGCGGCCGGAGATCCAGCCGCCGGCCTCCCCCGCGGTGCCGGGCCGGGCCGGGCCGCCGAGGACGATGACGACGTTGGGGTCGCGCCAGGTGTGGTCGGCGGCCTTGTCGGAGGTGACGACGGAGACGCGTTCGCGCGCGGTGCCGAGTTCCTCGCAGACGACGAAGGAGCGGTGGACTCCTTCGAGGAGCAGGCCGAGTTCGGCCGGGCCGGCGCCGGGTGAGGTGAGGACCGCCACCTTGGTGTGGGCGCGGCATACGTTCACCGCGCGGCGCAGGGTGCGGGGGTGTGCGACGACCACCTGTGCGTCGTCCCATGGCATGCCGGCACGGGCGAAGGCGGCGGCGACGGAGGAGACGGCGGGGACCACCTCCACCTCGAGACCGAACTCGGGGGCGCGCAGGGTGCGGACGACACCGAAGAAGCCGGGGTCGCCGTCGGCGAGCACGACGGCCGTGCCACGGTGGGCGGCGATGCGGCGGGCGGCGAGGGCGACACTGCCGAGGCGGATGCGCTCGGCGCCGGCGGGTACCTCGGGGAGCGCCAGGTGGTGGGCGGCACCCGCCACGAGCGTGGCGGCGCCCAGGGCGGCTCTCGCCGCGGCGGTCAGCGGCGAACCGTCCCAGCCGATCACCGTGACCCGGTCGGCCATCGTCGTCAGTCTCCAGGGGTTTTCGCAGGTCGTCTGCGTGGCGTGGTGGGAAGCAGCCCGGGGGCGGGCTCCGTGAGGGTACCCGGTGGAGGTGTCGGAGGGAGCGCCGGTGTGGTCGTCGCCGTCGTCCTCCGGGTGGTTCCGGTCAGTTCCAGTCGCCGAAGGACGTGAAGCCGTCGCGAAGCTGGTCGCCCACGCCTTCCAGGTCCTCGGGGAGCAGGCTCCAGACGATGAAGTCGGTGCGTACCTCGGTCCATGTGCCGTCCTCGGCACGGACCCGGGCTATACAGGCGTTGCGCAGCACGCCCTCGCTGATACAGCCGATCTTCTGGGCGACTTGCTGGGAGGCGGTGTTGTCGGCCGCCGTGCGCAGCTCGATGCGCTCGAACTTCTGGTCCGTGAAGAGCCACTGCGCGGTGACCAGGGCGGCCTCGGAGGCGTAGCCCTCGCCGCGGGCCCAGGGGGCGATGATGTACGACAGTTCGGTGGAGCGGACGTGCCAGTTGGTCTTGCCGAGCTGGATGACGCCGACCAGGCGCTGGGTGAGGAACTCGGTGACCGCGAAGTCGAGTCCGCGTCCCTCGGTGCGCTCGGCGGGGGCGTACTCGGTGATCCAGGTGCGGGCGGCGTCCTGCGTGAAGGGCTGGGGGAATGAGGTCAGGGCCGCGACCTGCTCGTCGTTCATCATCGCGGTCAGGGCGGCGACGTCGTCTTCGTCGAGGGGACGCAGCACCAACCGCTCCGTGCTGATGGAGATGTTGGGGAAGGTGCTCGTCATGCGCCGCTCCGTAACCGTCGGTGAACCTTCAGGGCATGCTGAACTGCCCAGCATGCAGCATGAAAGCACTGATCCGCACACGGGGCCCTCCCCACCGGGTGGGGGGGGGAGGACCCCGGGTACGGGGGTGCCGCGCGGGCGCTCAGAAGGAGGCGAGCACGGAGCCGGCGTACTTGTCCTGGATGAACTTCTTGACCTCGGGCGAGGTGAGGAGCTTCGCGAGCTTCTTGACGCGCGGGTCGTCCTCGTTGCCCTTCTTCACGGCGAGGAAGTTGCCGTAGGGGTTGTTCTTCGGGGACTCCAGGACAAGCGCGTCCTTGGAGGGCTTGAGGTCGGACTCGATGGCGTAGTTGCCGTTGACCACGGCGGCGTCCACGTCGTCGAGGGAGCGCGGCGTCTGGGCCGCCTCCAGCTCCTTGAACTTGAGGTTCTTGGGGTTCTTGGTGATGTCGGAGGGGGTCGCCTCGTTGCCGACGCCCGCCTTGAGGGTGATGAGCCCGTCGGCGGCGAGGAGCTTGAGGGCGCGGGCCTCGTTGACCGTGTCGTTGGGGATGGCGACGGTCGCACCGCTCTTCAGGTCGTCGGCCTTCTTGACCTTGTGGGAGTAGAGGCCGAGCGGCTCCAGGTGGACCGTGACGACGGGCACGATGTCGGTGCCGTTCTTCTTGTTGAAGTCGTCGAGGTACGGCTTGTTCTGGAAGTAGTTGGCGCCCACGGAGCCGTCCTGCGTCGCCGTGTTCGGCGTGACGTAGTCGGTGAACTCCTTGACCTGCAGGTCGAGGCCTTCCTTCTTCGCCAGGTTGTCCTTGACGTAGGTGAGGATCTCGGCGTGCGGGACGGGGCTGGCGGCGACGATCAGGGGTCCGTCGGTGTCGGAGCTGTCCGCGCCGCAGGCGCTGAGCCCGAGGGTGAGGGCTCCGGCGGCGAGTACGGCGGTGGTGATCTTGGCGGTGTTACGCACGAAAAGTGCCTTTCCTTATGACCTTGCGGGTGGTGCGACCCCTGGAATCAGGGGGTGGCGGCGCGAAGCGCCGTCGTTGAGGGGTGGTGGTCGGGCGACGGGTGGGCGTACGGGGGGTTCAGGAGGCGGCTTTGAGGAGCCGCAGTTTGGGGGCGGGTCCCGAGTGGGCGCCGCGGCGGTGCAGGGAGCGGGCCGCGTAGTCGCCGGCGAACTGGATGACCGAGATGACGACGGCGAGGATCGCGACGGTGATCCACATCAGCTGGGTCTCGAAGCGCTGGTAGCCGTAGCGGATGGCGATGTCGCCGAGGCCTCCCGCGCCGACGGTGCCCGCCATGGCGGAGTAGCCGATGAGGGCGACGATCGTGGTGGTGGTGCTGGAGATCAGCGACGGCAGCGACTCGGGGACGAGGACCTTGCGGACGATGGTCCAGGTGTTGCCGCCCATGGACTGCACGGCCTCGACGAGCCCGTGGTCCACTTCGCGGACGGCCGTCTCGACCAGGCGCGCGAAGAACGGGATGGCGCCCACGGCGAGCGGCACGATGGCGGCCTCGACGCCGATGGTCGTCCCGGTGATCGAGCGGGTGAAGCCCATCAGCGCGACCATCAGGATGATGAACGGCAGGGAGCGGGCGATGTTCACGATCTGCCCGATGACCTTGTTGGCGGCGAGGTTCTGCAGGAGACCGCCGCGGTCGGTGAGCACCAGCAGGATGCCGAGCGGCAGTCCGCCGACGACGGCGATGAGCGTGGACCAGCCGACCATGTAGAGGGTGTCCCAACACGCCTGCTCCAGCAGGGGCTGCATTTCGGACCAGGTCACTTGGCACCTTCCTTCACCAGTTCGGACTCGCGGCCCGGGACGTCGATCTGGAGGCCCTTCTCCCGCAGGAAGCCGATCGGCACGACGTTGTCCTCGTAGCGGCCGGGCAGTTCGATGCGCATCCGGCCGACCTGGAGGCCGCCGACGGTGTCGATGGCCGCACCGAGGATCGATATGTCGATGTTGTAGGTGCGGGCGAGCTGCGAGATGACGGGCTGGGTGGCGCTCTCGCCCTGGAAGGTGACGTCGACGACGGTGCGGTCCTCGCCGGAGGCCTCGCCGTCGAGCGGGAACAGCGCGGCCGCCAGTTCCGAGCCGGGGGTGGCGAGCAGTTCGCTGACGGTGCCCGACTCGACGATGCGCCCGGCCTCCATGAGCGCGGCCGAGTCGCAGACCGACTTCACGACGTCCATCTCGTGGGTGATGAGCAGGACGGTCAGGCCGAGCTGCCGGTTCAGGTCGCGCAGCAGCGCCAGGATCGACCGGGTGGTCTCCGGGTCGAGGGCGCTGGTGGCCTCGTCGGACAGCAGCACCTTCGGGTCGCCGGCGAGGGCGCGGGCGATGCCGACGCGCTGCTTCTGGCCGCCGGAGAGCTGCGCGGGGTAGGCCTTCGCCTTGTCGGCGAGGCCGACCAGGTCGAGCAGTTCCAGCGCCTTGCGGGAGCGTTCCTGCCCGGACTTCCCGAGGATCTCCAGCGGCAGCTCGACGTTGTCCTGGACGGTCCGGGAGGACAGCAGGTTGAAGTGCTGGAAGACCATGCCGATACGGCTGCGCGCCTGCCGCAGTTCCCTGCCGGCGCGCGGGCCGCGGCCGGCCAGGGCGGTGAGGTCCTGCCCGGCGACGGTCACGGTGCCGGAGGTGGGGCGTTCCAGCAGGTTGACGCAGCGGATGAGCGAGGACTTGCCGGCGCCGGACTGGCCGATGACGCCGTACACCTCGCCTTCGCGGACGTGCAGGTCGACGCCGTCCAGGGCGGTGACCTCGCGGCCGCGTGAACGGTAGACCTTGGTCAGGCCCGAGGTGGTGATCACTGGGATTCCGTCACTGTCGAGTGCCCGGGCGTGGGTGTGCCCGGGCACAGGTGCATTCGGTCAGGGACGCGACACGGTTCTCGCTGGAGAGTGGAACCGGGGAGAACATGTGCGCGGGGCGGCTTCGCGTCACGCGGCGCTCAGGGCGCGCGGACAGGCCGGGTCTCGCTTCGGGGCGCGAGCTCAGGGGGTGGTGCAGGGGCCCTCTAGAAGGCGCACATTCGACACATACAACGAGCACCGGGCGTCATGGTCGCCTCGGTCGCGGGGATGCGGTCGCTCGTCGTGGTCATGCCGTCAGTAAAACATGCGTACGGTCCTGACCGACCCCCCGCTGTCCGGATGCTGGACAGCGGTGGACGGAAACCGCGGCCTTTCAGCCGCGCGGGGAGATCTCCACGCCCCGGTCGGTGACCAGGGCGGACAGTGCCGAGAGGTTCTCGACGACCAGATCGGCGTGCAGTTCGTGGGCCTGGTGGGTTGTGGTCAACGCCACGGTGGTCATGCCGGCGGCGCGTCCGGCCGCGAGGCCCGCGGGGGCGTCCTCGAAGACGACGCAGTGTGCGGGGTCGACGCCGAGCACGCGGGCGGCGAGCAGGTAGGGCTCGGGGTCGGGCTTGCCGCGCGTGATGTCGTCGGCGGCGACGAGCGTCTTGGGCAGGATGCCGACGGCGTCGAGCCGGGCCTCGGCCAGCCGCCGGGTGGCGGAGGTGACCACGGCCCAGCGCTCGGCGGGCAGCACGTCGAGGAAGGCCCGGGTGCCCGGCAGCAGATGCACTCCGTCGTTCGGTACGTCGTCCACCTCCAGGTCCTCGATCCGCGCGACGGCCTGCGGCACGAGCTCGGCGGGCAGCAGGTCGGCGGCTATCTCGGCGGCCGGCCGTCCGTGCAGTTCGACCCGTGCGAACTCCTCGGCCGTGATCCCGTACTCCGCGGCCCACCGCGTCCAGCAGCGGTCCACCGAGGCGAGGGAGGAGACGAGGGTTCCGTCGTTGTCGAAGAGCAGGGCCTGGGCGTGGATCGTCATGCCCTCGACCCTACGGTGCAGGCCAGGGCCGGAAGCATCGGGCCTTTTCGGCCGTAATAAGGTCGCAGCATGCTTGATGCCCTGACGCTGGTGACCGGCGTCGCCGCGCTGCTGCTCGCCGCCTGGTGCGGCTGGGCGGCCTACCGTGACCAGCCGACGAAGGACTGGCACTTCATCGGGATGGCCGTGGTCACGCTGCTGTCGCTGGTGCAACTGGTCGTGGGGATCGTGCTGCTGGCGCAGGGCGAGAAGCCGGAGCAGGGCACGACGATCTTCGTGGCGTATCTGCTGGGGGCGTTCGCGTGCGTCCCGGCGGCCGGGTTCATGTCGCTGGCCGAGCGGACCCGCTGGGGTTCGGTGACGGTCGCCGCCGGCGGAGTCGTGCTGGCGGTGCTGGAGGTGCGCCTCTATGACATCTGGGGAGGCTGAGGTGAGCCGGCGCCGGCTGATCAGCGGTCCGGGCACGCTGCTGGTGTGGCTGTACGGCGTGATGGTCGTGGGGGCGGTGTCGCGGTCCGCGTATCAGATCGCGACGGAGTTCGACCGGGCGCCGCTCGCCTATTCGCTGTCGGCGGTGGCCGGTGTCGTGTACGGGTTCATCACGTACACGTTGGTGCGGGGTGGGGAGACGGCTCGGAAGGTCGCCCTGGCGTGCTGTGTCGCCGAGTTGGTGGGGGTGTTGACGGTGGGCACCTGGACCCTGGTCGAGCCGTCCGCCTTCCCGGACGCGACCGTGTGGTCGGACTTCGGGATTGGGTACCTCTTCATTCCCGTGCTCTTGCCGCTGTCCGCCATTTACTGGTTGCGGAAGGGCGCGCCTCGGGAGGGTGCCGCCTGAGGTTCGTCAGGCGGCCGCGGGCCTGTGTGGCTCGTCGCGCAGTTCCCCGCGCCCCTGAAGAAGGCCGATCATCACGCTGTCGCCGCGTAAGTGCTCGCAGGCTTCTCCAGGACGATCATCAGTACGCCGTCCGCGCCCTGGGACGTGCCCACCGTCTCGTAGCCGACCTTGCGGTAGAGGCGGAGGTTGCCCTCGCTGCGGTGGCCGGTGTGGAGGCGGAAGCGGGTGGCGCCGTGCCGGTCGGCAAGGGCCGATTCGGCCGCCCGGAGGAGGCGGGCGCCGATGCCGTGGCCCTGGAGGCGGGGGTGGACGCAGAGCTTGCCGATCGCGGCCGCGCCGTCCTCGGTGACCGAGCCGCGGACCGAGCCGACGACCTCCTCGCCGAGCCGGGCCACGAAGACACAGTCGCGGGTGACCTCCTCGCGGACCGAGTCGAGGGTTTGGACGAGCGGGTCGATGCGGTAGTTCCCGTACAGCGCCGCCTCCGACTGGAAGCACAGGTACTGCAGTCTGAAGATCTGCTCCGCGTCCTGCTCGGTCGCCGCAGAGATGGTCACGCTCATGCCCATGTGCGCACGCCTCCCGCTCATCTGATCACCTGTCGTCCCCCACTCCTATCCCCGTCCTCAGCGGGCCGCAACCTCCGGCGTGAGCAATCTCCGGAGACATCCCAGGCATCTGGAACGTTCCGGGCCAAGACTCCCCTGTGACATACCCAACTCCCCTGCGATTTCCCGGTATGTCAGGTCCTGCGGCGAGAGCAGGGCCTCCATCAGCCGGGGGCAGCGGCCCGGGAGCCGGCGCACGGCCTCGCGCAGGGCCCGGCCGCGGGCCGCGGCGAGGGCGAACTGCTCGGGGTCGCGGTCCCCGTCGTCGACCGGTTCACCGGCGTACGGCCGTTCGAGACGGCTCGTACGGCGGGTGCGGCGCGCCTCCGAGCGGACGGCGCGGCGCAGCCACTGCTCGGGGTCGAGCGGCGGATCCTCGGCGTCGAGGCGCTCCAGCAGGCGGAGCCAGACCGCCTGCTCCAGGTCGCCCGGCTCGGTTCCGGTGGAATATGCCTCCGCGGAGGCCTCGGCGGTGAGCAACGGGCGCAGGGCGGTGACCAGGTCGTGCGTCATATGCGGAGCGACGCGGCCGCCCGGGCGGCGGGTTGCCCGGACGGCCGAAGCTCACTCGACCGGGGGGTGTGGGCTCACATGTTGACGGGTTCAGCCCTTGAAGGCCTCACGGGCCAGCAGACCCGTGTCGGGCTGGTCGGTGAAGACGCCGTCGATGCCGGTCGCGAAGTACGTCTTGTACGCGCCGAAGACGTCACCGTAGGCGTCCGCGTCCGTGCCCTTGCGGAAGTTCGCGGGCAGGAAGGGGTTTTCGTTGCGCATGGTGTACGGGTGCAGGATCAGGCCCACCCGGTGCGCGTCGGAGACGAGTGTCGTCGGCTTGGTGAGGTTGCCCTGGGCGTCGCGCGGGATGACCAGGTCCAGGGTCGGGCCGATGCCCTGCGCGTAGGAGGCGATCTCCCGCAGTCCGGCCGGCTTGACCAGGTCGGCGACCGTGCGCGGGTCGCCGGACTCGACGAAGTCCCAGGGGCGGGAGCCCGCCGAGGACAGCAGGACGACCAGCGGGTTGTCGACGATCTTGTGCAGGCGCTGGATGCTGGTCGGCTCGAAGGACTGGAGGATGACCGGGGAGGTGCGCCGGTCCTTGCGGTACTTGCGCAGCAGCTTGGCGACGCGCTCCTCCAGCGGCAGGCCCTGCCGGCGGAAGTACGTGGGGTGCTTGAGCTCGGGGTAGATCCACACCTGCTTGCCGCGCTTGCGGGTCTGCTCGTCCTGCCAGCGCAGGACCTCTTCGAAGGTGGGGATCTCCCAGCGCCCGTTGTAGAGCGTGTTGTGCGGGCGGTTGGCCGGGATGCGCTCGACCGCGCGCAGCGTCTTCAGCTCGGCGAGCGTGAAGTCCTCGGTGAACCAGCCGGTGGTGGAGACGCCGTCGAGCAGCTTGGTCTTCTTGCGGTCGGCGAACTCGGGGTGGTCGGCGACGTCCGTGGTGCCGCCGATCTCCGGCTCGTGACGGCACACCAGGTGCCCGTCCTTCGTGGGTACCAGGTCGCCGGCCTCGACGATGTCGGCGCCCATGTCCAGGGCCAGCTGGTACGAACCGAAGGTGTGCTCCGGGCGGTAGCCGCTTGCGCCGCGGTGGCCGATGATCGTCGGCTTGGGCAGGCTCCCCGGTCCGCCACCGTGCCGGGTGCCGTCGGCACGCGCCGTGCCGGCCATGCCGAGGACCGCTCCGCCGGCGCCGAGCACCGCCGCACCGAGCAGCGCCCGCCGTCCGGTACCGCTCGTTTCTTCGTTCGACTCCTGCGTTCCCATGAGCGCCCTCCCTGCCGTTCGGCTCGTCAGTGCGGGCCGATCGTAGGGGCGCGTACATGACTGGTGGGAGACCCCGGGCCGAACACGCGGGTGACGTCGGATGTCGTAGTGGCTGGTGGGGAGGATGAGTTGACGGTCCGTCGCGTCCGGCTCGATTCGGCCCGGCCGTTCTGGGAACGCGTGCGGTGGGCCCGGGGCGATGTGTGTCACATCGTGTCGGCCGCGTTACGCACCCCCGGCGGCACGCCACCGCAGGTAAACACGCGTCAACACTGCGTAAGGCCTCGGTGAAGTCGCCGTGCCCGATGTGCGCGATGCCCTGGGCCACGAGTATCGTCCTCACCTGCACAGACTCATACAGAACCCCTTGACACCGGAGGGCCCGTTGTCCCGCTTCGCGCTCATCAAGGCAGTGCTCGGCCCGATCATGCGCCTGATGTTCCGCCCACAGGTGGAGGGCGCGGAGCACATTCCCGGCGATGGCCCGGTCATCCTGGCCGGCAACCACCTGACGTTCATCGACTCGATGGTCCTGCCGCTGGTCTGCGACCGTCAGGTCGTCTTCATCGGCAAGGACGAGTACGTGACCGGGAAGGGCCTCAAGGGCCGGCTGATGGCCTGGTTCTTCACCGGCGTCGGCATGATCCCGGTGGATCGTGACGGTGGCCGGGGCGGTGTCGCCGCGCTGATGACCGGGCGGCGGGTGCTGGAGGAAGGCCGCATGTTCGGCATCTACCCGGAGGGGACGCGGTCGCCTGACGGGCGGCTGTACCGGGGGCGGACGGGGATCGCCCGGCTGACCCTGATGACGGGTGCGCCCGTGGTGCCCTTCGCCATGATCGGAACGGACAAGCTCCAGCCGGGCGGGGCGGGGCTGCCGCGTCCCGGCAAGGTCACCGTGCGGTTCGGTGAGGCGATGGAGTTCTCCCGGTACGAGGGGATGGACCGGGACCGGTATGTGCTGCGGGCCGTGACCGACTCGGTGATGACCGAGGTCATGCGGCTGTCCGGGCAGGAGTACGTGGACATGTACGCGAGCAAGGCGAAGGAAGCGGCGTAGGTTTTCCGGGGCGCCGGCGGGCTCGGGTTGCCGCGGACCGTGGGCGGCTGCGGGTGAGTGGGGGCCGGTCGCGCAGTTCCCCGCGCCCCTGAGGGCACGACCCCAGGGGCGTTCGCTGCATGGGCCCCGCGCCCCTGAGGGCACACGACCCCAGGGGCGTCCGTCGCGTAGCTCCCGCGCCCCTGAGGGCAAGGGCACGACCCCAAGGGCGTTCGCCGCGTAGCCCCCGCGCCCCTGAGAGCACGACCCCAAGAGCGTGCGCCGCGTAGACCCCGCGCCCCTGAGGGCGTGGACCTCACGGGTGTTTCGTGCCGCCGCCTTCCAGCTTCTGGCCCCGGAGCAGGAACCACGCCGCCACCGCCGCCGCCAGCAGGACCACCGCTCCCACGCCCGCGGCGAGTGCCAGTCCGTCGACGAAGGACGTGCGGGCCGCGTCCAGCATCGCGGCGGCGCTGTCGGCGGGCATGCCCGCTGCCGCCTCGACGGCGCCGCCCAGTGACTCGTGGGCCGCGGCCGGTGTGCCCGCGGGACCGGTGAAGTCGCGGTAGACGCCGGTCACGATCGAGCCGAGCGCGGCGATGCCGAGTGCGGCACCGAGTTCGTACGCCGTTTCGGACACCGCGGACGCGGAGCCCGCCTGCTCCTTGGGCACGCTGGAGAGGATCACGTCGGCGGTCACGGTGAACGAGAAGCCGGCGCCGACGCCGACCACCAGCAGCGCGGTCCCGAGCAGCGGGTAGCCGGTGGACTGGTCGAGCACCGTGAGCGCCGCCAGAGCCAGGCCTATGGCCGCGAGGCCTCCGGAGACGACGGTCCGCACCGACAGGCGCCGGGCCGCACGCCCCGCGATCAGTCCGGCCACCACCGCGCCGATCGCCGCGGGCAGTTCGGCCAGCCCGGCCTCGAACGGGCGCCTGCCCTGGACGAGTTGCAGATACTGGGACAGGAAGAACACCAGCCCGGACAGGCCGAGGATGGTCAGCAGGTCGGCCAGCACCGCCCCGCTGAAGCCGCGGTTGCGGAACAGCCGCATGTCCAGCAGCGGCGTCGGCAGCCTGAGCTGACGGCGGACGAACCCGTACAGGGCGGCCGCGCCCAGCAGGCCGGCGGCCAGGGTGCTCCACGCGAAGCCGTGGGTGGCGGCCTCCTTGATCGCGTACACGACGCCGATCATGCCGACCAGCGACAGCACGACGCTGGCCAGGTCCCACGGGCCGGGGTTCGCGGTGCGCGACTCGGGCAGCAGCTTGATCCCGACGAGGACCAGCACGACCATCACGGGCAGGTTGATCAGAAAGACCGAGCCCCACCAGAAGTGCTCCAGCAGGAACCCGCCGACGATCGGGCCGAGCGCCGTACCGGCGGAGGCGGTGGCGCCCCAGATGCCGACGGCGAGGCTGCGCTCGCGCGGGTCGTGGAAGAGGTTGCGGATCAGGGCGAGCGTGGCGGGCATCAGGGTCGCACCGGCGACGCCGAGCAGCGCCCGCGCGACGATCATCATCTCGGGGGTGGTGGCGTAGGCGTTGAAGACGGATATCGCGCCGAACGCCGTGGCACCGACCAGCAGGATCCGCTTGCGGCCGATCCGGTCGCCGAGGCTGCCCATGGAGACGAGCAGACCGGCGATGACGAAGGAGTAGACGTCGCCGATCCAGAGCAACTGGGTGCCGGAGGGCTTCAGGTCCTCGCTGATGTAGGGGGTCGCGAGACCGAGGACGGTCGCGTCGACGGCCACCAGCAGAACGGCGAGCACGAGCACGCCGAGCGCGAGCCAGCGGCCCGGGCGCTGCACCGCCTCGGTCGTCTTCGCCGCCTGCAGGGTGCTGGTCATGATTCCTCTCTCTGTGGTTCGTCTCGCCGCAGCGCGCCGCCGAGCAGCAGCTCGACGATCATGTGCTGGAAGTCCTTGGGGGCGCCCTTGCCGCTCTGCACTATCCAGGCGCCGGAGGCCAGCAGGCCGTACAGCGCCTCGGTGAGCCAGGCGGGCGTGAGGTCGATGCGGAACTCGCCGCTGAGCTGGCCGCGCCGGAACAGGGCGGAGATCCGGTCGTCTATCAGGGTCCAGCCCGCGTTCAGCTCCTCACCCTCGAACAGCTGGTTCTCGGAGTAGAGGAACGCGAGCAGCCCGGCGGCGGGCTCGATGGCTCCGACCAGCCGGCGTACGGCCTCACTCGCCGCGCCCTCGTCGAGCCGGGCGGCGTCCAGCGCGGCCTCGCACTCCGCGATGCCCAGCGACTCCAGCGCGCGGACGAGGGCGTCCCGTCCGGCGAAGTGGCGGTGCAGCGTGGCCCGGCTGATGCCGGCGGCCTTCGCGACCTCGTCCATGGTCGCGGTGGATTTGCGGGTCAGCAGGGCCGCGGCGGCGCGCAGCACATGCTCAGGATCGACAGCCATGAGACAAGCATAGGCCATATGAGACATGAATGTCTCACCCGGGGCATGTGTGACTCACGGCTGGCGTGCTGGTGTGCGTGACGGGGCGATCAGTGCCAGGGCAGCTGCGCGCGCCGCTCCCAGTACGCGTGCGGCTCCTCCACCAGCGTGGCGAGGCGGGTCAGCTGGTCGTCGTCGAGGTCGACGACCGCCGCGTGCAGGTTGGAGGCGAGCTGGTTGGTGGTGGCCGCTCCGGACAGGACGACACCGGCCCAGGGCTGACGCAGGATCACGGCCAGGGCGACGGCGTCGCAGCCCAGCCCGGTCCGCTCGGCGATCTCCTTGACCAGGTCCGGGGCGTGCGGCCCGGCGAGCCGGCCGTTGGCCATGCCCTCCTTGACGATCACGGTGAGTCCGGCGTCGTGCGCCTCGGCGAGGGCGGGGGCGGCGGAGGTCTCCAGCGCGTTGTACGTCGACTGCACGGTACGGAAGAGGGGTTCGCCGTCGACCGTCACGGCGAGGGCGGCGCGGATCGCGTCGGCCTGGGCGGGGCCGCTGGTGGAGAAGCCGACGGTGAGGCCCTGCGCGGCGGCTTCCGCGAGCTTCGCGTGCAGTTCCTTGTCGGTGAGGGCCGGGCTGTCCGGGGTCACCGAGTGGATCTGGTAGAGGTCGAGCAGGTCGCCGAGCAGCGTCTCGCTCTCCGCGCGCTGCCGTTCGTAGGTGGCGAGGGTGTGGTCCTTGACCTCGTGCTTCTCGGCGTCCGTCGACCAGTCGGCGGTGTAGGTGTAACCCCACTTGCTGCCCACGACGATGTCGCGGAAGGCCGGCCTCGCCTTGAGCCAGTCGGCGAGGAACTCCTCGGAGCGGCCGTAGGAACGGGCGACGTCGAAGTAACGGACGCCCTGGGCGTAGGCGGCGTCGAGGAGTTCATGGGTGCGGGTGCGCAGCGTCTCGACGCTGCGGTCCTCTCCGAGATCTTGGTCCCGTCCGAGGTTGATATAGCCGGGGCGCCCCACGGCGGCGAGGCCCAGTCCGATGTGGCAGGTGGGGGTCGTTGCGGTTGCCAGTCGAGCGAAGGGCATCGCGGGCTCCGTTGGGTCGGGTCCGGTACGGCTTCCGACCAACGTACCCGCGATGACCTTCGACTCTCGCTCTCAGAGCTCGGTTCGAGCGGTGCTTCGGCGAGTGCGGGTGCGTCGTGGCTTGTCGCGCAGTTCCCCGCGCCCCTAAAGGGCGCTTCCCTTGGCCACCGCCCACTCGTGCTGGTCCGCCACGTCGGCCTTCACCTCGGCCAGCTGGACGGCGACCGCGCTCGGGGCCGTGCCGCCCCTGCCGTTGCGGGAGGCCAGGGCGCCGTGGACGTTGAGGACCGTGCGGACCTCGGGGGTCAGATGGGCGGAGATCTTGGCGAACTGGTCGTCCGTCAGCTCGTCCAGCTCCTTGCCCTCGCCCTCTGCGACCTTCACGCACTCGCCGGCGACCTCGTGGGCCACGCGGAACGGGACGCCCTGCTTGACCAGCCACTCGGCGATGTCCGTGGCGAGGGAGAAGCCGGCCGGGGCCAGTTCCTCCATGCGCTCGCGGTGGACGGTGAGGGTGGCCATCATGCCGGTGAAGGCCGGGAGGAGGACCTCCAACTGGTCGATGGAGTCGAAGACCGGCTCCTTGTCCTCCTGGAGGTCGCGGTTGTACGCGAGCGGGAGGGCCTTGAGCGTGGCCATCAGGCCCGTCAGGTTGCCGATCAGGCGGCCCGACTTGCCGCGGGCCAGCTCCGCGATGTCCGGGTTCTTCTTCTGCGGCATGATCGACGAGCCCGTCGAGAACGCGTCGTGCAGGGTCACGAAGGAGAACTCCTTCGTGTTCCAGAGGATGACCTCCTCGGCGATCCGGGAGAGGTTGACCCCGATCATCGCCGTGATGAACGCGAACTCGGCGACGAAGTCGCGGGAGGCCGTGCCGTCGATGGAGTTGCCGGCCGAGCCGTGCTCGAAGCCGAGGTCCTTCGCCACCGCCTCCGGGTCCAGCCCGAGGGAGGAACCCGCCAGGGCGCCCGAGCCGTAGGGCGAGACCGCCGTACGCGCATCCCACTGCCGCAGCCGCTCCGCGTCCCGGGAGAGGGACTGGACGTGGGCCAGGACGTGGTGCGCGAAGAGGACGGGCTGGGCGTGCTGGAGGTGCGTACGGCCGGGCATCGCCACGTCGGGGTGGGCCTCGGCCAGGCCGATCAGCGCGTCCTGGAGCTCGGCGATCAGGCCGCCGACGATCCGGGCGTGGTCGCGCAGGTACATGCGGAAGAGGGTCGCGACCTGGTCGTTGCGGGAACGGCCCGCGCGCAGCTTGCCGCCGAGGTCGGGGCCGAGACGCTCCAGGAGGCCGCGCTCCAGGGCGGTGTGGACGTCCTCGTCGGCGATCGTGCCCACGAAGGAACCGTCGGCGACGTCCGCCTCCAGCTGGTCCAGCCCGGCGATCATGCGGGTCAGCTCGTCGTCCGT
Organism: Streptomyces sp. NPDC024017; assembly: GCF_040638895.1. Taxonomy (NCBI): domain Bacteria; kingdom Bacillati; phylum Actinomycetota; class Actinomycetes; order Kitasatosporales; family Streptomycetaceae; genus Streptomyces; species Streptomyces sp. NPDC024017. The sequence goes on from NZ_JBEZYZ010000010.1 coordinate 217,144, forward strand.
GAGCAGGCCCGCCTTGTGCAGCACGCGCGCGTGGGCACGCGAACCGGCGATGTCGTACGGCGCGAGCCGCCAGTCGAAGTGGACGGACGCGGACAGCTTCGCCAGGGCCTCGGCGGGACCGTCGGCGAAACGACCGCCCCAGAGCCGGACGTCACCGCTGTTGCTGCTCACCTGCGTGCTCCTCAAGGGGTGTGGATGCGCCTCCGTCATGCATGAGTATGCAGAACTCTGCATGATTCGTCAATTCAGTGGGGCCGTGGGGCGGTTTCCGGTCAGGAGAGAGGAATTTGAAGATCCTTTGAACGCGGGAAACCGCTTACCCGTACCTCTCGCCGAACGCAGGCGCCGCGTTACGACACCGACGACACCCCGACCCCTAGTGAGGCATCCGCATGTCCAGGGCTCTTCCGAAGTACAACAAGCGTCGCGTCACGTTCATCGGCGGCGCCGCCGCGGTGGCACTGTCCGGCACGGTGATCGCCGGCTTCGCCCTCGCCGGGGAGGGCTCCAAGAGCAACGGGACCAGCGCCCGGACACTCGCGAGCCCCGGCACGATCACCTGCCCGGACGTCAGGTCGAAGCTCCCTGCGGTCCCCGCCTCCGCCAAGGCCGAGGTCGACCGCAACCTGACCCTGCTCAACACGCAGATCCAGGAAGCCAACAAGCGCCTGGTCGACACCGTGGGCCAGGGCGGCCCGAACTTCGTCCAGAACGCCATCCTCGGCCCGCTCAAGGACAAGCGCGTCGCCACCGTCAACCGCATCGCCACCGCCATCGGCCGCACCGCCGCCAAGCCGCAGGGCCTGGACTCCCTGGCCGCCTGCGCACTCAACGGCGCGGGCACCAACGCGGGCGGCGGCGCGGCCGGCAAGCCGCAGGCGGGCGGAAACACCGGGAACGCTGGGAACGCTGGGAACGCTGGGAACGCCGGCAATACGGGGAACACCGGCAATGCCGGGAATGCGGGCAACGGCGGCGGGGCCGCCGCAGGCACGATCACCTGCCCGGACGTCAGGTCGAAGCTCCCTGCGGTCCCCGCCTCCGCCAAGGCCGAGGTCGACCGCAACCTGACCCTGCTCAACACGCAGATCCAGGAAGCCAACAAGCGCCTGGTCGACACCGTGGGCCAGGGCGGCCCGAACTTCGTCCAGAACGCCATCCTCGGCCCGCTCAAGGACAAGCGCGTCGCCACCGTCAACCGCATCGCCACCGCCATCGGCCGCACCGCCGCCAAGCCGCAGGGCCTGGACTCCCTGGCCGCCTGCACGCTCAACAAGTGAGGTGACAGGCGCTGTGGCCGCCCCGTGGGAGCGCCGGCCGGGGCGGCCACGGACGACGCCTGCTCGCGGGATCCGGCAGAGGTGACCGGATCCCGCAATTCCTTAGACCGTCGAAAGGTCTGCGACCATAATCGCTCGACATGGGAAAGACTTATGAGCGCATAGACGGCCGGCTCCGCACGTTCATCGAGGCGCAGCCGGTCTTCTTCACCGCCACCGCGCCCCTGGCCGCCGATGGCACGGTCAACCTCTCCCCCAAAGGCCTCTCGGGCTCCTTCGCGGTGCTCGACGAGCTCACGGTGGCCTACCTCGACTTCGCCGGTTCCAACGCCGAGACGATCGCCCATCTGCGGGAGAACGGGCGGATCACCCTGATGTGGTGCGCCTTCCAGGGCCCGCCGAACATCGTCCGCGTGCACGGCAGGGGTGAACCGGTCTTCCGCGACGACCCCCGTTTCGGGGAACTGCTCGCGCACTTCCCGGACATCGACCCGGCGCGGCACGGTCTGCGCGCGATCATCGTCGTCACCGCCGAACTCGTGCGCGACACCTGTGGCTACGGAGTGCCCTTCATGGCGTACGAGTCGGACCGCGATCTGCACGGCAAGCGTTTCGCCCGCGAGGACGACGCGTCGCTCAGTGCCTACTTCACCAAGAAGGAGCACATCGCCACCAGCCTGGACGGACTACCCGGGCTGCCGTTGCCGCTGCCGCCCTCTACCGTCTGAGGCATGCGCCCCGGTGCCGTCGCCCTCGCCGTCTCCTCCCTGATCGCGCTCGGCGCCGGGCCGCCCACCCCCTCGCCGCCGCTGCCGGCCCGGATGGCGGACACCGGCGGCGGCACCCAGCTGATCACCGCGGTGGCCCCGAAGCGGGCCTCGACGACGGGCACGGTCACCTGGTGGGACCGCACGGACGGACGCTGGGTGAAGAGGGGTTCCGCGCCCGCCCGCTTCGGAGCGAACGGACTCGTCGAGGGCGCCCGTCGCACGCAGGGCACCAACACCACGCCCACCGGCCTCTACGGCCTGCCGTACGCCTTCGGCATCAAGGCGGCGCCGCGCGGCACGGCGTACACCTACCGCCGGGTGCACCAGGACTCCTGGTGGTGCCAGGACAACGGCTCCCGCTCCTACAACCGCTGGAGCGAGCCGCGTGCGGCCGACTGCCGGGCCGCCGAGTCCGAGCACCTGATCACGTATCGCGCGCAGTACGCGCACGCGCTCGTCATCGGCTTCAACTACGAGCGTCCCGTGCGGGGGCGCGGCGCGGGCATCTTCCTCCATGTCAACGGGCGGGGTGCGACGGCCGGTTGTGTCTCCGTCTCCGAGGAGGCCATGCGGCGGATCCTCGTCTGGGCCGACCCCGCGCGGCGGCCGCACATCGCCGTGGGGACGCAGAGCGGGAGCACGGCGCTCACTCGCCTGTGACGGGACGCCGGCCTGGTGAGTGTTACCAACGGTCACTCCTGTCCGCACACGACTCGGCACGCGGCTGAACACTCCCGTGTCGCGGCACGTATCTGTGGGCCAAGGGTCAAGTCCCCACGGAGGAACCGTGACCACCACGCTCGCAGGCGGCCGTGCCGCCCGCCGCCAGACGATGCGCCGCATCCGCCCGCGCCGCTCCCCGGCCGTCCCGCTGCTGATCGCCCTGTGGGCCGGTGCGGCGGCCGTGCTGTGGCTGTGGTGGGACAACACACCGTCCCTCGCGGACAACACGAGCAAGATCCTGGCCGCGGGCCGGATCACCGGCCTGCTCGCCGGCTACCTCATGGCGCTCGTGGTGCTCCAGATGGCCAGGGTGCCCGCGCTGGAACGCCGGGTGGGCACCGACCGGGTCGCGCGCTGGCACGCCATGACCGGCCGCTACACGCTCTGTCTGGTCCTCGCCCACGTCTTCCTCACCATGTGGGGCTACGCCCTGCAGGCGGGCAAGACGCTCGGCGACATCGTCCAGCAGACGACCGACTCCATCAACCAGTTGCCGGACATGGGCAAGGCCGCCATCGGCACCGGTCTGCTGTTCCTCATCGGGATCCTCTCGATCGGCGGAGTCCGCCGCCTGATCGGGTACGACACCTGGTACCACGTGCACCTGCTCACGTACGCGTCGGTGTACATGACGTTCTGGCACCAGATCACGACCGGCAACGAGTTCGCCGTCGAGCCGACCGCGAAGACCTTCTGGTACGGGCTGTACGGCGTGGTGACCGCGCTGGTGCTCTGGTACCGGATCCTCACCCCGATCCGGCTGAACCTGAGGCACCGCATGCGGGTCGAGGCGGTCATCGAGGAGACCCCGGGGATCGTGTCCGTGCTGATCAGCGGGCGCAAGCTGCACCGGATGGGCGCGGAGGCCGGGCACTTCTTCCGGTGGCGGTTCCTGGCGCCGGGCATGCGCTTCAGCTCGCACCCCTACTCCCTGTCGGCGGCGCCCCGCCCGGACATGCTGCGGATCACCGTCAAGGCGATCGGCGACCACACCTCCCGGCTGCGTGATCTCGAACCCGGCACCAAGGTGTGGGCCGAGGGCCCGTACGGCGCGATGACCGCACAGCGCCGCAGCCGCGGCAAGGTGCTGCTGGTGGCGGGCGGTGTGGGCATCACCCCGATGCGGGCGCTGTTCGAGACGCTGCCGGGCGCGTCCGGTGACATCACCCTGCTCTACCGGGCCAACACCACGCAGGACCTGGCGCTGTGGGGCGAACTCGCCAAGATCGCCGACGAGCGCGGCGCCCGGCTGATGTACGCGGTCAACAGCCCGGAGGGGGAACGCCCCGACATCTCGGCGGAGTCCCTCCAGCGGAAGATCCCGGACATCGACAACCACGACGTCTTCATGTGCGGGCCGCCCGGCTTCGCGCAGTCGGTCTACGAGGCACTGCGCGGAGCGGGAGTACCCGCCCGCCGTATCCATCACGAGTCGTTCGAGATGTGAGCGACGGGACACCAACGGCCCTTCAGGAGCTTGAGAAACGATGAGGAAGAGTCATCCCGTCCGGCGTGCCGTGCTCGCCGGCGCAGCCACCGTCTCCGGGATCGTGCTGCTGCTGTCCCTGAAGCCGGCCTCCGACCCGGGTTCGGCCCAGGCGGCGGGCCAGGCGCCCCCCGCGGCGGCCGGGCAGGCCCCGCAGGGCGGCGTGAACGGCGCGGTCACCGGTGACGCGGCGCAGACGCAGTACGGCGCGGTGCAGGTCCGTCTGACGATGAGCAACGGCAAGATCACCCAGGCCGAGGCGGTCCAGGCGCCCAAGGGCGGCCGCAGCGACCAGATCACCGCCAGCTCGGTGCCGCGTCTGAACCAGGCGGCGGTGGCGGCGCAGAGCGCGGAGATCGACGCGGTCTCGGGCGCCACCTACACCAGCGCCGGCTACAAGAAGTCCCTGCAGTCGGCCCTGGACAAGGCGAAGGCGTCGGCCGGGGCACAGCAGGGCTCGGGCGGCGCGCAGACGCTGACCGGCGATGTCGCGCAGACGCAGTACGGCCCGGTGCAGGTGCGGGTGACGGTCGCGGGCGGCAAGATCACCAAGGCCGAGGCCGTCCAGGCTCCCAAGGGCGGCCGCAGCGACCAGATCACCTCCTCCTCCGTCCCCCGCCTCAACCAGGCGGCCGTCGCGGCCGGAAACGCGGACATCGACGCGGTGTCGGGCGCCACGTACACGAGCGCCGGCTACAAGAAGTCGCTCCAGTCGGCACTGGACAAGGCTCCGGCCGGGGGCGGCTCCTCGCAGGCCGCGGGTTCGGGGGGCGGTGGCCAGGCGGCGGGCTCGGGAGGTGGTCAGGCGGCGACGCAGACCCTCACCGGCAGCGTGGCGCAGACGCAGTACGGGCCGGTCCAGGTGCGGGTGACCGTCGCCGGCGGGAAGATCACCAAGGCCGAGGCGGTGCAGGCCCCCAAGGGCGGCCGCAGCGACCAGATCACCTCCTCCTCCGTTCCCCGCCTCAACCAGGCGGCCGTCGCGGCCGGAAACGCGCAGATCGACGCGGTGTCCGGGGCGACGTACACGAGCGCCGGATACAAGCAGTCCCTCCAGTCGGCGCTGGACCAGGCCGGTGGCTGACACGGTGGCCGACCCCGCACAGGCTCCCGCCGCGGTGCGTCATGCCGAGGAGACGATGGGGACCGTCTTCTCCTTCGACGTCCGCGGCGGGGAACCGGCCGCCGTGCGCGCGGCCCTGGACGAGGCCGTCGCCGGGCTGCACCGGGTCGACGAGGTGTTCAGCACGTACCGCGAGGACAGCCAGATCTCACGGCTGCAGCGCGGGGAGGTGACCGTCGCGGAGTGCGATCCCGAGGTCGCCGAGGTGCTGGAACTGGCCGCCGAGGCCGAGCGGCTGAGCGACGGCTGGTTCAGCACGTCGTATCAGGGCCGCCTCGATCCGACCGGCATCGTCAAGGGCTGGGCGGTCGAGCGGGCGGCGCGGCGGCTGGCGGACGTGCCCGGGGTGATCGGAGTGAGCCTCAACGGCGGCGGGGACGTGCAGCTGCTGGGGTCGCCGGGGCCGCAGCGGCCGTGGCGGGTGGGAGTGTCGGATCCGTTGCGGCCGGGAGGTCTCGCGGCGGTCGTCTCCGCGGCCGGGACGGCGGAACTGTCCGTGGCCACGTCCGGTACGGCGGAGCGGGGAGACCACATCGTCGATCCCCGTACGGGGCGTTCCGCGGTGACCGACCTGGTCGCCGTGACGGTGGTGGGCCCCCGGCTGACGTGGGTGGACTGCTGGGCGACGGCGGCGTTCGCGATGGGCTCGCGGGAAGGGCTGGCGTGGCTGGAGTCGCTGCCGGATGTGGAGGCGCTGTTGATCACGGCCGGGGACGAGGTGCGGTGCACCGGGGGCTTGGCTGCGAGGCTGGGGTGAGTTGAGGCGGGGGGCGGGGCGATCGCTCATCCCGCGCCGACGGGTGCCGCCGCGCCCACCCGTGCCGCCCCCGGCGGCACGCATGCCCGCAGCCGGGGCATACGCCCTCAGGGGCGCGGGGAACTGCGCGAACGGCCACAGCGCACCCGCACACAGACACCCGCCCGCACCGCTACGGCCCTCAGGGGCGCGGGGAACTGCGCGATCAGCCACTGCTCACCCGCACCCGAACGACGAGCCTCAGTGCCCGTTCTGCGCCAGCCTCAGCAGATGATCCGCCAGCGCCTGCCCCCCATCGGGGTTCCTGCTGATCAGCATCAGCGTGTCGTCACCCGCGATCGTCCCCAGGATGTCGTGCAGCTCGGCCTGGTCGATCGCCGAGGCCAGGAACTGCGCCGCCCCCGGAGGGGTACGCAGCACCACGAGGTTCGCCGAGGCCTCCGCGGAGATCAGCAGCTCCTGCGAGAGCCGCCGCATCCGCTCCTCCTTCGCCGACCCGCCCAGCGGCGCCCGGGGCGTACGGAACCCGCCCTCGCTGGGCACCGCGTAGATCAGGTCGCCATCGGCGTTGCGGATCTTCACCGCGTTCAGTTCGTCCAGGTCCCGGCTGAGCGTCGCCTGCGTGACGCTCAGCCCGTCGTCGGCGAGCAGCTTCGCCAGCTGGCTCTGCGAGCGGACCGGCTGCCGGTTGAGGATGTCCACGATCCGGCGGTGGCGGGCGGTGCGGGTCTGCGGCACGGCGGGCCCGTTCGCCCCCGGCTGCTCGTGGTCCTGCGCCTGACTCATCGTCGTCTCATTCCCCGGATCGTCCGTCCCCGCTCACTGCCTGGAGGATGCCGGGCAGCGCCCCGAGGAACGCGTCCACCTCGTCGTCGCCGAGGTTCAGCGGCGGCATCAGCCGGACGACGTCGGGGGCGGGCACGTTCACCAGGAATCCGGCCTCCTGAGCCGCCTGGCGCAGCTGGGGCGCGAGCGGCTCGGTGAGCACGATACCCAGGAGGAGTCCCGTGCCCCGGACGAAATCGATCAACTGATGGCCGAGGCCCTCGATTCCGTCCAGCAACCTCTCGCTCTGCCGCTTGACGTTCTCCAGCAACCCCTCGTTCTCGATGGTGTCGAGGACGGCGAGCCCGGCGGCGCACGCGACGGGGTTGCCGCCGAAGGTCGTGCCGTGCTGGCCGGGCTGGAGCAGGTCGGCCGCACGGCCGAAGGCGACGGTGGCGCCGAGCGGCAGCCCGCCGCCGAGCTGCTTGGCGAGGGTGACGATGTCGGGCAGGACGCCCTCGTGGGCCTGGTACTCGAACCAGTGCCCGGTCCGGCCGATGCCGGTCTGCACCTCGTCGAGGACCAGGAGCGCCCCCGTCGCGGCGGTGATGGCCCGGGCGGCCTTGAGGTAGCCGGCCGGCGGGACGACGACGCCGAGCTCGCCCTGGATCGGCTCCAGGATGACGAGCGCCGTCTCCTCGGTGACGGCGGCGGCCAGGGCCTGCGCGTCGCCGAAGGGCACGTGGGTGACGTCGCCGGGCAGCGGCAGGAACGGCTCGCGCTTGCCGGCCTGGCCGGTCATCGCCAAGGCGCCCATGGTCCGCCCGTGGAAGGCGCCCTCGGTGGCGACGATGTGGGCCCGGCCGGTCAGCCGGCCGATCTTGAAGGCGGCCTCGTTGGCCTCGGCGCCGGAGTTGCAGAAGAAGACCTTGCCGTCCCGGCCGAAGAGGCGGAGCAGCCGCTCGGCGAGGGCGACGGTCGGCTCGGCCATGAAGAAGTTGGAGATGTGGCCGAGGGAGCCGATCTGGCGGCTCACGGCCTCGACGACCGCCGGGTGGGCGTGGCCGAGGGCGTTGGTGGCGATGCCGCCGACGAAGTCGAGGTAGGAGGTGCCGTCGGCGTCCCAGACGCGGGTGCCCTCGCCGCGTACCAGGGGCAGCAGCGGAGTGCCGTAGTTGTTCATGAGCGCGCCTTGCCACCGCTCGGCGTACTCCTGATGGGCGGTCATACGGCTTCCCCCTCTTGCTCGTCGGGCACGACCATCGTGCCGATGCCCTCGTCGGTGAAGATCTCCAGCAGGATCGAGTGCTGGACCCGGCCGTCGATGACGCGGGCGGTGGTCACGCCGTTGCGCACGGCGTGCAGGCAGCCCTCCATCTTCGGCACCATGCCGGACGACAGGTCCGGCAGCAGCCGCTCCAGCTCTGCGGCCGTGAGGCGGCTGATCACCTCGTCACTGTGCGGCCAGTCCTCGTAGAGGCCCTCGACGTCCGTGAGGACCATGAGGGTTTCGGCGTCCAGTGCAGCAGCGAGTGCCGCAGCCGCCGTATCAGCATTGACGTTGTAGACATGTCCGTCGTCCTGGGAGCGGGCGATCGAGGAGACGACCGGGATGCGGCCGTCGGCGAGCAGGGCCTCGATCGCGCCGGTGTCGATGGCGGTGATCTCGCCGACCCGGCCGATGTCGACCAGTTCGCCGTCGATCTCGGGCTGGTGCTTGGTGGCGGTGATGGTGTGCGCGTCCTCGCCGGTGAGGCCGACGGCGAGCGGCCCGTGCTGGTTGAGCAGCCCGACCAGTTCGCGCTGGACCTGTCCGGCGAGCACCATCCGTACGACGTCCATGGCGTCCTCGGTGGTCACCCTGAGGCCCGCCTTGAACTCGCTGACGATGCCGTGCTGGTCGAGGGCGGCGCTGATCTGCGGACCGCCACCGTGCACCACGACGGGCTTGAGACCGGCGTGGTGCAGGAACACGACGTCCTGGGCGAAGGCGGCCTTCAGGTCCTCGTCGATCATGGCGTTGCCGCCGAACTTGATGACGACCGTCTTGCCGTTGTGCCGGACCAGCCAGGGCAGCGCCTCGATGAGGATCTGCGCCTTGGGCAATGCCGTGTGTTTACGGGTCGTGGAATGTCGCTCGTCTGAGTGATTGACCGTCATAGCCGACTTTCGGAAAGATCTCGGATCAGCCGCCGGGCGGGCGGTGCTGGCCTGCGGAGGCGACGTAAGACTCATCGCGGACTAGTCCGGGGCGAGCTGGCGCCAGTGAAACAGGAACCCTCGTCGGCGACGACGAGGACCCGCGACAACCAAGCGGGCACGTCAAGACGAGTACGCGCTGTTCTCGTGGACATAGTCGGCCGTCAGGTCGTTGGTCCAGATCACCGCTGACTCACTGCCTGCCGCGAGGTCCGCTGTGATGCGGACCTCGCGGTAGCGCATGTCGACCTTGTCGCGGTCCTCGCCGACTCCGCCGTTCTTGCAGACCCAGACGCCGTTGATGGCGACGTTGAGCCGGTCGGGCTCGAAGGCGGCCTGCGTGGTGCCGATCGCGGAGAGCACCCGGCCCCAGTTGGGGTCCTCGCCGTGGATGGCGCACTTGAGGAGGTTGTTGCGGGCGATGGAGCGGCCAACCTCGACGGCGTCGTCCTCGGACGCGGCGTTGATCACCTCGACCTTGATGTCCTTGCTGGCGCCCTCGGCGTCCCGGATGAGCTGCTGGCCGAGGTCGTCGCAGACCTGCCGTACTGCCTCGGCGAACTCCTCGTATTCCGGGGTGACTTCGGCGGCGCCGGAGGCGAGCAGCAGCACGGTGTCGTTGGTGGACATGCAGCCGTCGGAGTCGACCCGGTCGAAGGTCGTGCGGGTGGCGTCGCGCAGGGCCTTGTCGAGCAGCTCGTCGTCGAGGGCGGCGTCGGTGGTGAGGACGACGAGCATGGTGGCGAGGCCGGGGGCGAGCATGCCCGCGCCCTTGGCCATGCCGCCGACGGTCCAGCCGTCCTTGGTGACGACGGACGTCTTGTGGACGGTGTCGGTGGTCTTGATGGCGATCGCGGCCTTCTCACCGCCGTGCTCGGAGAGCTGGGCCGCGGCCGTCTCCACGCCGGGGAGCAGTTTGTCCATGGGGAGCAGGACGCCGATGAGGCCGGTCGAGCAGACGGCCACCTCGATGGCGCCCCGCCCGAGGACCTCGGCGGCCTTCTCGGCGGTCGCGTGGGTGTCCTGGAAGCCCTTGGGGCCCGTACAGGCGTTGGCACCACCGGAGTTGAGGACGACGGCGGACACCTGGCCGCTCTTCAGCACCTGCTCGGACCACAGGACCGGCGCGGCCTTCACACGGTTGGAGGTGAACACGCCGGCGGCGGCGCGGCGGGGGCCGGTGTTGACCACGAGGGCCAGGTCGGGGTTGCCGTTCTCCTTGATCCCGGCGGCGATGCCCGCCGCCGTGAATCCCTTTGCTGCCGTCACACTCACGGCGCAACTCCGATCGTCGTCAGTCCGGTGGTCTCGTCGAGACCCAGGGCGATGTTCATGCTCTGGACGGCACCGCCCGCGGTGCCCTTGGTGAGGTTGTCGATGGCGCTGATCACGATGATCCGTCCGGCGGCCGCGTCGTGCGCGACCTGCACCTGAACGGCGTTCGAACCGTAGACGGACGCCGTGGCGGGCCACTGCCCCTCGGGAAGCAGGTGCACGAACGGCTCGTCGGCGAAGGCCTTCTCGTAGGCGGCGCGCAGGGACTCGCCCGTGACGCCCTCGGCGGCCTTGGCACTGCAGGTGGCGAGGATCCCGCGCGGCATCGGCGCGAGGGTCGGGGTGAAGGACACCGTGACCGGTGTACCGGCGGCCGCGCTGAGGTTCTGGGTGATCTCGGGGGTGTGCCGGTGCCCGCCGCCGACGCCGTAGGGGGACATCGACCCCATGACCTCGCTGCCCAGCAGGTGTGGCTTGGGCGCCTTGCCCGCGCCGGAGGTGCCGGACGCGGCGACGATCACGGCCTCGGGCCCGGCCAGGCCGGCCGCGTACGCCGGGAAGAGGGCCAGGGAGACGGCGGTCGGGTAGCAACCGGGCACCGCGACGCGCTTGGACCCCTCCAGCGCGGCGCGGGCACCCGGCAGTTCGGGAAGGCCGTAGGGCCAGGTTCCGGCGTGCGGCGAGCCGTAGAACTGCTCCCAGGCGGCGGCGTCCGTCAGCCGGAAGTCGGCCCCCATGTCGATCACCAGCACGTCCGGGCCGAGCTGCTCGGCGACGGCGGCGGACTGCCCGTGCGGCAGCGCGAGGAAGACGACGTCGTGACCCGCGAGGACCTCGGGGGTGGTCTCCTGGAGCACTCGGCCGGCCAGGGGCAGCAGGTGCGGCTGGAGCGCACCGAGCTTCTGCCCCGCGTTCGAGTTGCCGGTCAGGGCACCGATCTCGACCTCGGGGTGCGCCAGGAGCAGACGCAGCAGTTCCCCGCCCGCGTACCCACTCGCTCCGGCCACTGCCGCACGTACCGCCATGGATCCTCCTCCTTAGAGGGCATGACTATACGTTTCGATGCACGTTTATGCAATCTCATTCATGGGCGGCACGACGGCCGGACGACGGCCCCGGAAACCGGCTTTGTCCTGGCCATGACCACAGGTTAAGGTCCCGTGGCACATTTCACAGGGGATTCACGGCGGGTGGGGGGACATGGCCGAGGAAATCGACGCGCCCATGACGAGAACGAGCGCATGGGGGCAGGCGCTCGCGGCGGTGGCGCTGGTGGGGGCGCTCGGCGCGGGCTTCTGGGGGCTCGCGAAGACGTCGGCCGCGGAGAGCGAGCCGAAGCCCGCCACCTGCTCCGACGGGGAGACTCCGGCACCGAAGGGCAAACGCCTGACCGGCGCGCAGCTGTGCGAGGCGCTGAACCGGCCGGACCTGGCCGCACTACTGGGCACGCCGACGGAGATCGCGAAGACCGCATCCGGCAGCGACAGTTCCTTCGGGTCCCCCGGCGGCAAGAAGATCGCCACCCCGCAGGCGCAGGTCGAGTTCGAGACGTACACCGTGACGCTCGCGGCGACCTACGACGGTCTGCCGGTGGCCGGGTCGGAGGCGCTGCTCGGAAGCGACGCCCGCCCGCAGAAGATGCTGGGCCGCCCGGGGGTCCTCTACTCGGACCGCACCATCGAGATCCGCTTCCGCCTCGACGGCGGCGACGCCGACAGCGGCCCCGGTGTTCCGGCCCGGGCCCTCACTGTCGCCCAGGACACGAAGGACCGCGGCGGTTCCGTCGACGTCACCCTGTGGCGCGCGGACGGAGGCGTGCCGGAGGATGAAGTGCTGCTGCGCGTCGCGGAGAGGGTGCTGCAGACGCTCCCGGGGTGGAGGTCGCGCGGGTGAGCCCGCGCCGGATCGAGGCCTACGGGGTGGCGTGAGCGGGCCTACGGCACGCACGCCCCTGGGCGCCGACCCTGCTGCGGGCGGGCAGTGACGGGGTGCGCGCCCACCGCCGCGCGGTGCACAGCAAGTGCTGGGGCAGTTCCTGCATCTGGGTCGAGGACTCGTGCGTACGGTCCGACAGCGGCTGCGGGACCCTGTGGACCTGGTCCCGCAACGGCCTCTGCTACGGGTGAGAGGACACGGTGGGCCGCCGTCCCGGATGACGGCGGCCCCCGCGCGTCCCGCTATCTCTGCTTGATCCGCAGGAACGTGACGGAGTTCGCCGGGAAGGTGTACGTGAACTTCCCGGCCACGCCCCGGAAGGTGGACGTCACCGGCGTCACCGGCGAGTCCGTCTCCGTGTTGACGGCGTCCTCCTCGGCGGCCAGCGTGGTCACGCGGGCCGTGGAGGCGACCTTCGCGCCACCCAGGTCGACGGCCGTGCGGGCCTCGGCGGACTGGGCGTTGACGACCTTGACGATCAGGTCACCGGTCTTGGCGTCCTTGGTCACGACCTGGCGGAACGGCTCGGCCGGCTTGTCGTCCTTGAAGCTGCCCCACTCCTTGCCGTCCAGGAACAGGGTGACCTGGCGGCCGCGCACCTTGATGTCGATGTCGTAGGCCCGGCCCGTCTCGATCGACCCGGCCTTCGTCATCAGGGTGCCCTTGCCGCCGTCCACGGCCTGCTCGATCGCGGACTGGGTGTTGTTCCAGCCGCCCAGGTTCCACCAGTAGTAGTTGCCGGTGTCCTTGACGCCGAAGGCGACGAGGAAGCCCTCCTTGCCGGACTTCTTGGTGGCCTTCACATGCAGGTCGTAGTCCTTCCAGGCCGGGTCGCCCGCCGTGACCAGGGTGTTCTCGGCGGCGGTGTCGGTCTGGACGTAACTCCCGTCCTGGACGCTCCAGCTTCCCCGGCCGCCGGTGGTCCACTTCGAGGCGTCACCGGAGAAGTCGTCGGCCAGCAGCGTCGAGCCGTCCGCCGAGGTCACCTTCACGTCGTCGTACGCGGCGCTGGTCGCCCACGTCGACAGGCCGACGGCACCGGTGATGGGACCGCTGACGTCCGGGGTCCCGGTGGCCTTGGAGGGGACCACGCGGTCGCCGACGTTGTTCATGAACAGCTTCTGGACCTCGTAGTTGGCCGAGTTCCACGAGGCCCGGTTGTTGAACCAGATCATGTCCGGCCGCCACTGGACGTAGTCCTCGTTGGCCAGCAGCGGGGCGTACGAGGCCAGCTTGACGATGTCCGCGTTGCGCTCCAGGCCGGTCATGAAGGCGGCTTCGGAGAGGCCGTTCTTCCAGGCGTTGCCCTGCGAGGCGTACTCACCGAGGAAGACCTTGGGACCCTTGCGGTCGTAGGAGTCGTAGCGGTCGTTGTTCTGCAGGAACCAGTTCGGGCTGTTGTAGTAGTGCTCGTCGACCATGTCGACCTTGCCCTCGCGGTTCAGCTGCCAGGCGGTGTCGAAGGTCGAGCCGGCGTCGTCCGGGCCGGAGTTGGAGATGACGGTGATGTCCGGGTACTTCGCCTTGATGGCGGTCCGGAACTGCTCGAAGCGGGCGAAGAACTCCTCGGGGAGGTTCTCCTCGTTGCCGACTCCGAGGTGGGTCAGGTGGAAGGGCTTGGGGTGGCCCATCCGCGCGCGGACCTTGCCCCACTTCGAGGTCGCCGGGCCGTTGGCGAACTCGATGAGGTCGAGGGTGTCCTGGATGTGGCGCTTGAGCAGGGCGTCGTCGTCGGTGGCCTTGTTCTGGCCGCAGCCGGTCACCAGGGCGGGGACGACGGGCAGCGGCATGGCGCCGATGTCCTCGGAGAAGCGGAAGTACTCGTAGTAGCCGAGGCCGTAGCTCTGGTTGTAGCCCCAGAAGTTGGCGTTGGTGGCGCGCTCCTCGACCGGGCCTACGGTGTCCTTCCACTGGTAGCTGCGCTTGCGCTGCCAGTTCGAGGCCTCGCTGTAGTCCTCCATGGAGCCGGTGTTGACCAGGCAGCCGCCGGGGAAGCGCACGAAGCCCGGCTTCAGGGCGGCGATCTTCTCGGCGAGGTCCTTGCGCAGGCCGTTCGGCTGGTTCTTGTACGTCTCGCGCGGGAACAGCGACACCTCGTCGAGCGCGGCGGTGTTCGTCGAGGCGACGGCGAGCCGTCCGCGGTTGCTCGTGCGGGTCGCCGTGAACGTGGCCTTGTGCTTGGCCCAGCCTCCCTTCACGGCGACCTGGCGGGCCGTGGCGAGGCTGCCCGATGCGTCCTTCAGAGAGACGGTGAGCGTGCTGCCGCTCTCGGCACGGGCCCACACGGAGAAGTCGTACCGCTTGCCCTGCTCGACCCTGATTCCGGTGTTGTAGCCGGCGTTCGTGACGGACGAACCGGCACCCAGGGAGAGGTAGTTGCGGTTGCGTTCGTTGAGCCGCCCGGCGTCGTTCACGACCTGGGCCGTGCCGCCGACCGTCCAGGAGGTCAGGGGCGTGTAGGAGCCGTTGTCGGCGGTGGAGTACTCGAAGGAGCGGTTCTGCACGAGCTCGGCGTACAGACCGCCGTCGGCGGCCCGGTTGATGTCCTCGAAGAAGACGCCGTACATCGTGTCGTCGATCGCGGCGCCCTTCGCGGACGGGTCGACGGTGATCTCGTAGTCGGTGACGTCCTCGGCGTGCGCGGGGGCCGGTATGAGGGCCGCTGCCGTCAGGAGGGCGGTGGTCGTGAGACCCAGTCTCCATCGGGTGCGGGCGGCGGTGCTTGGCATGGATACTCCGCGGCTCTCTGGTAGAGGAGTGTTCGAAATATCAGACGTTGATCAGCACTTCGAACGGCAAGATAGGGAGGGGGCGCATGCGCGTCAATGGGTCGCGCAGCAACGGCTGGGACGGAGAGCGGGGCAGGATGGGCGAGTTCTGGCCAGTGCCGGATGTACTGGCGTATCTGGCCGGGCGCTGGCGGGTGTCACGGTCGGTGCGGGATCTCGCGAGCGGCGCGGCAGGGGAGTTCACCGGAACCACCGAGTTCCGCACGGAGGAGACCGGCGGGTTGCTGCACCACGAGTCCGGCACCTTCGTCTGGCAGGGCGTCGCCCGGCCCGCGGAGCGGACGCTGACGTTCCTGCCCGGCCCGGGCGGCACGGCGGACGTGCGGTTCGCCGACGGACGGCCGTTCCACGACCTGGACCTGACGTCCGGCCGGCATGCCGCCGACCATCCCTGTTCGGCGGACCTCTACCGCGGCGAGTTCACCGTCCGCGACATGGACCACTGGCGGACGGTCTGGCGCGTCCGCGGCCCCGCCAAGGACCTGGTGCTGCGGACCGACTACGCGCGCGAAGGCTGAGGCTGAGCCCCGTCGAAGCGCAGGTTCCAGCGGCCCGCCCGACCCGTCAGAGAGGTCGTCGACAACGGGCGGACGTCGATGTTCCAGTACGTCGACGGTGGTGCCTTCAGGGCGTACACCAGGGCCGCCCGGATCACGGACGGCTCGGCCACCGCCACGACGCGGCAGCCGTCCTCGACGGGCCGGGTGTCGAGCCAGCCGCCGACGCGGGTGATGAAGTCGACCAGCGACTCACCGCCGTGCGGTGTGGCGCGCGGGTCGGCGAGCCAGGCGTCCACGGCATCCGGCTCCCGGGCCATCGCCTCGCCCAGGGTCAGCCCGCGCCACCGGCCCATGTCGCAGTCGCGCAGGCCGAGCTGCACCAGGGGCGCGTACCCGAGCCCCTCCCCCGTCGCCCGGCTGCGCGGAGTCGGCGAGCAGTAGCGCAGTTCGGCCGCGGCGAGCGGCAGCAGCTCGCGGGCGACGCGCTCGACCTCGCCCCAGCCGGCCTGGTCCAGCGGCCGGTCGTCCTCGAAACGCTCGGCGAGCAGCGGAGAGCTGCGCGCGGCGGCGACGAACGTGACCCGAAGTGGCATGCCGCGATCGTGGGCGCAGCAAGTGCGCAGGTCAAGGGGTGTTACCTACGAGTTACCGAGGGTGCGCCGGCCTTCACTGGCCGAAGACGAGCACCATCCAGTGCTCGGGCCGCTCCAGACCGGCGAACCCGAGTTTCGCGTAGACCCCGTGCGCGTCGTGCGTGGCGAGGAGAACGCGCCGCACCCCGTACTGCCGCATCTCGTCCCGAACGGCGCCCACCAGCGCGCCCCCCACTCCCTTGCCGCGCACCGAGGGATCGACGTACACGTCGCACAGCCACCCGAAGGTCGCCCGGTCGGTGATCACCCGGGCGTACGCGACCTGCTCCCCCGACACCGTCTCGTACACGCCGAAGTTGAGCGACCCCTCGATCGCCCGGTCCTGCTTCTCACGCGGGCGCCCCAGCGCCCAGTACGCGTCGGTGGACAGCCAGTGGTGCACGCGCTCGCGGTCGACGCGGCCGGGGTCGGTGGAGATCTCGTAGCCCTCGGGCAGGCTCGGGGTGTCGGTCATGTTCGCGATGCTCGCAGGCTGCCCGGAGGCAGTCGAGCGGTTATCCCAGCACCTCGTCACAGGCTGTACGCAGCCGCCGGACGCCCTCGGCGATCTCCCCGGTCCCGGCGACCGCGGCGAAGCTCAGGCGGACGTGCCCGGCGGGCGGCTCGGCGCTGAAGTAGGGGCGGCCGGGGGTGATCGCGACCCCGGCGCGGAGGGCGGCGGACACCAGGGCCGCCTCTCCCCCAGAGCCGAAAGCCTGGGAGGTGCCCCCAGTGCCGTCGGGCAGGCGTGGCCACAGGTGGTAACCGCCGGACGGGATGTGCGGCAGGGCGAGTTCCGGCAGGTGCAGGGCGAGGGCGCCGGTCATCGCGTCCCGGCGGGCCTTCAACTCGGCGGAGACGGCCCGCAGATGACGCGGCCAGGCGGGCGAGCCGACGAGTTCGAGGGCGGCCTCCTGGAGGGGGCGCGGCACGAAGAACGTGTCCACGACCTGGATGGCGCGCAGCCGCTCCAGGACCGGCCCCCGGGCCGCCAGAGCGCTCACCCGGAAGCTCGGGGAGGTCGCCTTGGTGAGCGAGGAGACGTGCACGACGACGCCGTCGGGGTCGTCGGCGGCCAGCGGGCGGGGCAGCGGCCCGGCGTCCTCGTGCACGAGCCGGCGCACGAAGTCGTCCTCGACGACGAACGCGCCGGCCTCGCGGGCGATGCGCAGCACCTCGGCGCGCCGTCCGGGTGCGAGCACGGCACCGGTGGGGTTCTGGAAGAGCGGCTGGCAGACGAAGGCCGGGGCGCCGGTGGCGCGGAACGCGTCCGCGAGCAGCTCCGGTCGCACGCCGTCGGCGTCCACCGGGACCGGGACCGGGCGCAGTCCGGCGGCCCGGGCGATGGCGAGCATGCCGGGGTAGGTCGGCGATTCGACCAGGACGGGGGCACCGGGCGGGGCGAGGGCGCGCAGGGCGGTGGTGAGCGCGGACTGCCCGCCTGCGGTGACCAGCACCTCGGCGGCCGTGACCGGGCCGCCGATGCTCCGCGCGAACCACTCGCGCAGCTCCGGCAGCCCCTCCATGGGCGGGCGCCCCCAGGCACCGGGACGGCGCCCGGCGCGCGAGAGGGCGGCGGCCATGGCCCGCTCCGGCTGCAACGACGGGTGCAGATAGCCGCCGTTGAACTCGATCACGCCGGGCGGCGGCGCGGCCAGCGACACCAGCACCCCGGAGGCGTCCACGGAGCGCGGCACGAGGTCGGTGGCGCCGTCCGCGCTGAGGGCGACCTCCTGCCAGGAGGTGTCCCCCGCGGGGTCCGGTGCCGTCCGGGTCCGCGCACGGAACGCGCCCGCGCCGGGCCGGGTGACCACCAGACCCTCGGCGGCGAGCTGCGCCAGGGCCCGCGACACCGTCACCGGGCTCACCCGGAACCGCTCGACGAGCGCCCGGCTCGACGGCAGCTTTCCTCCGGGCGAGTAGCGGTCGAGCTCCCGTCTCAGTCGTTCCGCCAGTTCACCTACGCTGCTACGCGCGTGCATGAGAGCACAGAGTAGCGCTACTGCGCCGTCTCCGATAGCAGTCGCCACCCCGGCCCCGGAGCGCCCCGGCTTCGGCACCCTCCAGGCCGCCCTGGGTGTCGTCGCCTTCTCCCTCACGTTCCCCGCGACCGCCTGGGGGCTGGAGGGCTTCGGGCCCTGGTCGCTCGTCGCCGTGCGGAGCGTCCTGGCCGCGGTGATCGCGGGCGGCTGTCTGCTGGTGCTGCGGGTGCCGCCGCCCGCCCGGCGGCACTGGCCGGGCCTCGCGGTCGTCGGGGCCGGTGTCGTCCTCGGTTTCCCGCTGCTGACCACGCTGGCCCTGGAGACCTCCACCACCGCGCACGCCGCCGTCGTGGTCGGACTGCTGCCGCTGACCACCGCGCTCTGCTCCGCCCTGCGCATCGGCACCCGGCCCTCGCGCACCTTCTGGGTCGCCGCCCTCGCGGGCGCGGCGGCGGTGCTGGCCTTCACCGTGCAGCAGAGCGGCGGCGCCCTGAGCACCGCCGACCTGTACCTGTTCGCCGCGCTGCTGGTCTGCGCGGCCGGGTACACCGAGGGCGGCCGGCTGGCCCGGGTCGTGCCGGGCTGGCAGGTGATCGGCTGGGCGCTCGTGCTGTGCCTGCCGCTGACCGTGCCGGTGGCCGCGCTCGCGCTGGCGCACGAACCCGTGCGGCTGACCGCGCACAGCGTCACCGGCCTGCTGTGGGTCGCGGCGGGCTCGCAGTTCGTCGGGCTGGTCGTCTGGTACCGCGGCATGGCGGCCATCGGCATCCCCAAGGCCAGCCAGTTGCAGCTCGCCCAGCCGCTGCTCACACTGGTGTGGTCGGTGCTGCTGCTGGGCGAGCACCTCACGGTCGCCGCCCCGCTGACGGCCGCGGCGGTGCTGGTCTGCATCGCCGTCACACAGCGATCACGCGGCTGAGCGGGACGGCGCACGGCCACTGCCGACAGGCGCCCCCCGCCGTAGACTCGGAGGCCACGGACCGCTGCTCCGCACCTCGTGAGGAGGCCCCAGATGCGCGCAACCGTGGGCGACCAGCTTGTCCAGCACGGCAGGGTGGTCGGTCAGCACGACAAGATCGGCGAGATCGTCGAAGTGCTCGGCCAGGAGGGCAACCCGCCGTACCGCGTCCGGTTCGAGGACGGGCACGAGGGCGTGTGCTCCCCGGGTCCCGACACGGAGATCCGGCACCGGGAGACCACCACCGGGCCATGACTCAGCGCGGGGGTGACGCCGGCTGCCCGTAGTGGTCGGCGACCACCCGCGCCATCGCCCCGATCCGGTCGGCCGCCACGTCCTTGGCGGCGAAGTAGACGTGTCCGCGCACCTGCGGGTGCTCCCCGGCCAGCGTCAGGTGCCGGGACAGCTCGCCCGTCTCCTGCCACGCCGCGGGCTGCGCCGGGTCGCCGGCCTTGTACAGCGCCTCCCCCACGTAGAGCTGTGTCGAGCTGTCCCGGGAGGCCTCCGCCCACCAGGGCAGGAGCTTCGCGTAGTCGGCGGCGGCGAAGCCGATGTTCCAGTAGAGCTGCGGGACGATGTAGTCGATCCAGCCCTCGCGCACCCACTTCCGCGTGTCCGCGTGCAGATCGTCGTACGTCTGCACGCCCGCCCGCGTGTCCGAGCCGAGCGGGTCGGTGGCGACGTTGCGCCACACGCCGAAGGGGCTGATGCCGAAACGGGCGCTCGGCCGGACCTCCTTGACGCGGTCCGCCGTCTCCCGCACCAGCAGGTCGATGTTGTCCCGCCGCCACGCGGCCCGGTCCGGGAAGCCGCCGCCGTGCTCGTCGTAGGCCGCGTCGTCGTCGAAGCTCTCCCCCACCACGGGGTACGGGTAGAAGTAGTCGTCGAAGTGGACGCCGTCCACGGGGTACGTCGCCACCGCGTCGAGCATCGCGTCCTCGACGAAGGCACGGACCTCGGGCAGCCCCGGGTTGTAGAAGAGCTTCCCGCCGTACGTCACCACCCAGTCGGGGTTCATGCGCGCGGGGTGGGAGGCGGCGAGCCGGGACGGGTCGGCGTGGACGGCGATCCGGTACGGATTGAACCAGGCGTGCAGCTTCAGGCCCCGGGCATGCGCCTCCTCGACGGCCGTGCCCAGCGGGTCCCAGCCGGGGTCCTCGCCCTGGGTGCCGGTGAGGTACTGCGACCAGGGCTCGTACGGTGAGGGCCACAGGGCGTCCGCCGTGGGCCGGACCTGGAAGAACACGGTGTTGAGCCGGTTGCGGACCGCCGTGTCGAGGTGGGTGAGCAGCTCGGCGCGCTGCTGCGACGCGGTCAGCCCGGGCTTCGACGGCCAGTCGCGGTTGGCCACGGACGCGATCCAGACGCCCCGCATCTCGGAGTCCGGCGCCCCGCCCCGGCGTCCGGTCGCGGCCGACGCCTGAGGCATCATCGTGAAGGCCGACAGCGCCGCCACCGCGAACGCCCTGCGTGAGACTCGTCCCATCCGCATGCCCCAAAAAGCCGCGGATCCGCCCGGCCGCGGATCGCTCCGGACCCAGCATGCCCGACGCGGACCCGACCCCGGCGATCGATCATCGATACTTGGCGGTAACGTGCACGAACGGAGCAGGCACCGGGACCCGGCGAGTCTGCCCGGACGTGGATCAGCAGCGAAAGGGACGATGTGACGGACATCCCAGCGGGAGACATTGCACGCGTCGGAGTCGTGGGCTGCGGTCAGATGGGCGCGGGGATCGCCGAAGTGTGCGCCCGGGCCGGCCTGGACGTCATGGTCGCCGAGACCACCGGCGAAGCCCTGGAGATCGGCCGCACCCGGCTGTTCACCTCCCTGGCGAAGGCAGCCGAGCGCGGCAAGATCACCGAGGAGGAGCAGGAGGCCACGCTGGCCCGGCTGAGCTTCACCACGGACCTCGGCGAGTTCGCCGACCGTGACCTGGTGATCGAGGCCGTCGTCGAGAACGAGCAGGTCAAGACCGAGATCTTCCAGGTGCTCGATCAGGTCGTGACCCGGCCCGACGCGATCCTGGCGTCCAACACCTCCTCGATCCCGCTGGTGAAGCTGGCGGTGGCGACGTCGCGGCCCGACCAGGTCATCGGCATCCACTTCTTCAACCCGGCCCCGGTGCAGAAGCTCGTCGAGCTGATCCCGGCGCTCACCACGTCCGAGGGCACGATCGGCCGCGCCCAGGTGTTCACGGAGAAGCTGCTGGGCAAGCACGCGATCCGCGCCCAGGACCGCTCCGGCTTCGTGGTCAACGCGCTGCTGATCCCGTACCTGCTCTCCGCGATCCGGATGTTCGAGACGGGCATCGCCAGCCGCGAGGACATCGACAACGGCATGGAGATGGGCTGCGCCCACCCGATGGGCCCCCTGAAGCTGTCCGACCTGATCGGCCTGGACACGGTCGCCTCGGTCGCGCAGTCCATGTACGAGGAGTACAAGGAGCCCCTGTACGCCGCTCCCCCGCTCCTGCAGCGCATGGTCGACGCGGGCCGGCTGGGCCGCAAGACGGGCTCGGGCTTCTACACCTACGCCTGACCGCCCGGCTGACACAGCCACCTCAACGCAGCTCGTGGCCACTCCCCTCGTCTCTGGATGGGCTGGCCACTTCGTCATGACATCCCGGGTACCCCCGAGGCCGATTACGGACGGTCAGTTTCAGGCCAAGCTGCGGGCCCGGCACCGGATTTGGTGCCGGGCCCGCGGCATTCACACACCGTGTGCGCGCCGGGCTCGCATATGCCCTACGCACACTCTCCCCAGGCGCCCACCAGGCGAGTTGACTCCTCAGCGCGTGCAAGGGATGTGAAACGACTACGGAAAGGAGCGGACACGTGACCGCCGATCCCGAGCATCCCGTCGTCCATGGAGAACTCGCAGAGTTACGGCGCCGCCTCGATGTGGCATACGCCCGCGTCGAGGGCGGGCTGGCTCTGCTCAGCCACCGCACCGAGGAGACCGCCAAGGAGATCGACGAGCTCAACACCCGGATCCACACGCTCGAACACGCGCGCTGGCCGCTGCCCGCGGTCGCCGCCCTCACCGCCGTGGGTGCCCTCGTCGTGGCGATCTGGCAGGCGTTGGGACATTAGCTCAGGGCAACGTGTCCTGACCGAGCCTGAGATGGTGCAGCAGAAGTAACGCGGCCGCCATGTTGGCGGCCGGGACCTCGCCGCGGGCGACCATGTCGGGGACGAGCTTGAGAGGCACCCATTCCCGGCGGTCCGACTCGAAGTCGTCCACGGGGTGCCCGACGTACTCGCCCTCGTCGGCCCAGTACACGTGGTGCCGGGCGTCGGTGAGCCCGTTGGACGGCTCCACGCTCATGAGGTGGTGCAGAGGTCCCGGCCGCCAGCCGGTTTCCTCCTCCAGTTCCCTGGCGGCCGCGCGGGCGATGTCCTCGCCGTCCTCGACCACCCCGGCCGCGAGTTCCCACCCCCAGCTGTCGGTGATGAAACGGTGCCGCCAGAGCAGCAGCACCTCGTTGGCCTCGTTCACGACCGTGGCCACCGCAACGGGCCGCAGCCGTATGAGGAAGTGGTCCAGGTGCCGGCCGTCCGGCAGTTCGACATCCGCGAGATTGACGCTGAACCAGCGGTTTGCGTACACAGTTTGTTCGTTGTGTTTCGTCCACTGCACGGTTCTGCCACCTTCCGTCGAGTAAGTGGCAATATCGCAGCAGGGACAGACTGACAGCAGGCGCACAGGAAGCGCCTCGGAGCGACACGGGCACCACCGCCCGGATCTACAACGGTACGCGCAGTGCTCCGTCGATGAGTTCGGCGGCCTCGGCCGTGCCCGCGCAGCCGCTGCGCACCAGGTGCTCCCGCACCGCGCGCAGCCGGTCGCGCAGCCGCTGGGACTCCATGCCCCGGGCCTGCTCGGCCATCTGCACGGCGATGGCCACCGCCTTGTCGGCGTTGCCCTGCCGCAGCTCGATGGTGCTGAGCATCGCCAGCCGGTGCACCCGGCCGCGGTCGTGCGCCGGGTTGTCGACGGCGGCCGCGGCGTGCTCCCCGGCGGCCGCGATCTCCCCCAGGCTCAGCAGCGCCTCCGCCACCTGGACGTTGACCAGGCCCGGTTGCACATATCCGGTCTCGTCGGGCTCGTACCCGCGCCGGATGCGCTCGGCGGACTGCTCGGCCCGCCGGATGCAGGACAGGGCGCTGCCGCCGTCGCCGAGGTGCGCGTACGCCTTGGCCTGCATCGCGTACAGGTCGGAGGCGAGCGCCGGGGTGATGTGCTTGCCGGCGGCCCTGAGCGCGGCCTCCGCGAAGGCCACGGACTGCCGGTACTCCCGCATGAACAGCGACTGGTTGACGAGCAGGGCGATCACATACGCCCCGAGTCCCCGGTCCCCGCTGGCCTTCGCGAGGCGCAGGGCCTGGTGGAAGTAGCGCTGGGCGAGGCCGTGCGCGTCGGAGTCGTACGCGCAGATGCCGGCGACGGCCACCAACCCGCCCGTGGCGCGATGCAGTTGCCGGCCGGTCTCGTCGGTGTAGCTGCCGCGCAGCAGTGGAGCAGCCTCGGCGTTGAGAAAGCCGACGATGCGCGCCCGCGTGGCGATGCCCCCGGCCTTGCGGTACATCTGCTCGTAGTGGGTCCGGGCCGCCCGCAGCGTCTCCAGGTCGCCTGCGGTGACCCGGTGTCTGCCGCCGCGGGAGACGTCCACGTCCTCGGGCGGGTTCTCCCACTCCCACACCGGCATCACCGCGGGTGTGCCGGTGACGGCGGGCGCGCCCAGGATGTGCGGGCGCTGCTGCTGGTCGGAGCGCCACAGGGCGGTGGCCCGTTCGACGAACCCGGACAGGGAGCCGGTGTGCGGGGCGGACGGCTCGCCGGGCACGCCGAGGCCGATGTCGTCGAGGGTGACCTGGCGCTGCAGCCGGGCCGCGAGCACCTCGCAGATCAGGTCGGGCACCTGGCCCCGGGGGCGCTGCCCCTTCAACCACCGCGCGACGGCGGTGTGTTCGTACCTCAGGGACAGACCACGTGCCCGTCCCGCCTGGTTGACATGTGCGGCCAGCCCCGCGTGCGAGATCCCCGCCTCGTCCAGGATCGCGTCGAGCAGAGTGTTGGGCTGCATGTGGGCCCCCCGGATGGCTCGGTGCGGCCAGATTAGTGGTTCCGGCTTCACACGGGGTGTGAACGGAGTGCTCGAATCCGCGCTGTGTGCGCACTGTCGCTCAGAGTCGCCGACCGGTTGACTGAGTTGCCTCGAAAGAGGCCGGCCGGGCCGCCGGCTCCCCCTCGTACAGTGCGGCGGCCCGCTTTCGCCGTCCGCCCGGCTGCCTGCCCGACACTCCGTGGCGGGGCGGACGGCATCGCCGGCGACACGTTCCCCCGCCGTGGTGTCAGGGGTGTGGGGTCGGCTGCGGCTACGTCGTGGCCGTTCGCGCGGTTCCCCGCGCCCCCAGGTGAGCGGGCCGCCCGTTCCTCAGTACCAGCAGCGCGATGTCGTCCGGAGGTGTGCCCCGGGTGTGGTGCCGGAGAGCGGTCGAGATCCTGCCGACGACGCCCTGCGAGGAGAGCGGGCCCTCCCCCACCACACTCGTCAGCGCGGTCGCCAGCGGGAAGAACCCGCCACGGGCGTCCCGGGCGTCCTGCGCGCCGTCCGTGAAGAGGAACAACGCGTCATCGGACTCGAGACGGCCGAGCCTCACCGTCGGCAGCACCGGCGGCAGCGGAAACAGCCCCAGAGGCGGATGCGGGTCGCCGGGGGCGAGTTGTTCCGCCTGGACGCCGCTCAGCCGGTACGGCCAGGGATGGCCGCAGTTCAGCGCGAGCATCTCGCCGTCGGGCCGGATCTCCACGAGGAGCAGGGTCACGAACTCCTCGGCGGCGCTCGCGGGATGCTCCTGGCGCAGATGCCGGTCCAGGGCACGTTCCAGCCGACGCAGCACCCCGCCGAGGTCCTGCTCGTCGTGCGCGGCCTCGCGGAAACAGCCCAGCACGGCGGCGACGGTCCCGAAGGCGCCGATCCCGTGCCCGCGCACGTCACCCATCACGGCCCGTACGCCGTACTCGGTGGCGACGACCTCGTACAGGTCGCCCCCGACCGCGGCGCCACGCTCCGCCGACACCTGGGCGGCGGCCACGTCCAGCCCGTCGATCCGCGAGGGCAACGGCCGCAGCAGCGCGCGCTGAGCGGCACCAGCGACCCTGCGCAACTGCCGCAGTTCACGCATCAGCGACCGCCGCACATGCAGGATCAGCCCGGTCCCGACCGCGAAGAACACCGCACTGGTGACGATCCGCGCCTGAAGACCGGTGTCCTGGGCGAGCGGACAGGCCAGCTTGTACGTGACGGCCGCCGCGCCCCACACCGTGGGCAGACCGAGGCTGCGCACCCGACCCCTGATGCGGATCATGCCGATGGCCCCCCAATAGGCCCTGACACACAGAATCGGACCGGCCCGAGAAGGCCGGTCCGATTCTGTCGACAGCACGCCGGAAAAGGGGAGATCACCCACCTTTACCACCCAAACGAGTGAGGTGACCCGCCCCTCTCCTGGGGCCCCTCGGGCACTCAGCTCCGCAGCTCGGCACCCACCCGCTCGCCCGCGAGGGCCACCGCAGCGTCCCGCGCCGCGGAGGCCTCGTCCACGGTCAGCGTCCGGTCGGAGGCCCGGAACCGCAGCGCGTACGCCAGCGACTTCCGCCCCTCCCCCAACTGCTCGGCGTTCTCGTACACATCGAACAGCCGGATGGACTCCAGCAGCTCCCCGGCCCCGTCCCGCAACGCCGCCTCGACGTCCACTGCCGGCACGAACGCGTCGACGACCAGGGCGACATCCTGCGTGGCGACGGGGAACGTGGAGATCCGAGGCGCCGCGGCCGTGGCGTCACCGGCGGTCTCCACCGCGTCCAGGTCGATCTCCATCGCGCAGGTGCGCGCGGGCAGCCCGAGGGCCTTCACGACCCGCGGATGCAACTCGCCCGCGTGCCCCACGACCCGCTCGGCACCGTCCACGGTGACCGCCAGCTCGGCGCACCGCCCCGGGTGCCACGGCCCGTACTGGCCCTTGCGGATGACGAGCTCGGCGCCGGCCTCGTGCGCGATCGTGCGCGCCGCCTCGACCGCGTCGGCCCAGTCGGCCGGACGGCCCTTGCCCCACCAGCCGGCCTGCTCGCGCGCACCGGCGAGGACGACGGCCACGTGCCGCGGCTGGTCGGGCAGCGCCGCGTTCAGCTCGCCGAGCTCCTCGTCGGTCGGGCGGCGGTCGACGGGCAGCACGGCCGCGATCCGCTGCTCCTCGCGCGGCAGGAAGACCACGCCGGACTCGAACAGCGCGAGGTCGTGCGAGCCGCGGCCGTCGTTGCGCCGCAGGGCGGCGAGCAGACCCGGCAGCAGCGTGGTGCGCAGCGCGGGCTCCTCGTCGCTCAGCGGGTTGCTGAGCTTCACGACGCGGCGGGCCGGGTCGTCCGCGTCGAGGCCGAGCTGGTCGAAGACCTGCTCGCCGATGAACGGGTAGTTAAGCGCCTCGACGTATCCGGCACCGGCCAGGGCCCGGCCGACACGGCGGTGCAGCCGCTGCCGGTCCGTCAGGCCGAGGCCCGCCGGCGGCTTGGGCAGCGTGGAGGGCAGGTTCTCGTAGCCCTCCAGCCGGATGACCTCTTCGGCCAGGTCGTTCGGGTCGGTGAGGTCGGGCCGCCAGGACGGCACGGTGACGATCAGCTCGTCCTGCCCGTACACGTCGCAGCCGACCTCCTGGAGGCGGCGTACGACGGTCTCGCGGCCGTAGGCGACGCCCGCGACCTTGTCCGGGTGGTCGGCCGGGATGGTGATGGTGCGCGGCGCGGACGGGGCGAGGACCTCGGTGACGCCGGCCTCGGCGGTGCCGCCCGCGAGCAGGACCAGCAGGTCGACGGTGCGCTGCGCGGCGGCAGCGGCGGCCTGCGGGTCGACGCCGCGCTCGAAGCGCCGGGACGCCTCGGAGGACAGCTTGTGCCGGCGGGCCGTGCGCGCGATCGACACCGCGTCGAAGTGCGCGGCCTCGATCACGACGTCCGCGGTGGCGTTCTCGGTGTCGTCGTGGTCGGCGATCTCCGTGTTGGCGCCGCCCATGACGCCGGCGAGCCCGATCGGGCCGCGGTCGTCGGTGATCACCAGGTCCTCGGCGTCCAGCGTGCGCTCGACACCGTCGAGGGTGGTGAGCTTCTCGCCCGCCTCGGCCCGGCGCACGCCGATCGTGCCCTGGACCAGGCCGCGGTCGTAGGCGTGCAGCGGCTGGCCGAGCTCCGTCATCACGTAGTTAGTGACGTCGACGGCGAGCGAGATCGGGCGCATGCCGACCTTCTGCAGCCGGCGCCGGAGCCAGATCGGGGAGCGGGCCTCGGCGCTGAGGCCGGTCACCGTGCGGGCCGTGAAGCGGTCGCAGCCGGTGGGGTCGGAGATCTGCACCGGGTAGCCGTACGCGTTCGGGCCGGGCACGTCGATCAGCGCCGGGTCGCGCAGCGGCAGGCCGTAGGCGGTGGCGGTCTCGCGGGCCACGCCGCGCAGCGACAGGCAGTAGCCGCGGTCGGGCGTGACCGCGATGTCGAGGACCTCGTCGACCAGTTCCAGCAGCTCGACGGCGTCCTTGCCGATCTCGGTCTCCGGCGGCAGGACGATGATGCCCTTGGTGCCGTCGTCGCCCATGTTCAGCTCGTCGCTGGAGCAGATCATGCCGCGCGACATCCGGCCGTAGGTCTTGCGCTCGGCGATCTGGAAGTCACCGGGCAGGACGGCGCCGGGCAGGGCCACGACGACCTTGTCGCCCACGGCGAAGTTGCGGGCGCCGCAGATGATCTCCTGGGGCTCGCCGGTGCCGTTGGCCTGGCCGACGTCGACGGTGCAGAAGCGGATCGGCTTCTTGAACTCCGTCAGCTCCTCGATCGTCGCCACCTGGCCGACGACCAGCGGACCCTTGAGGTCGGCGCCGAGCTGCTCGACGGTCTCGACCTCCAGACCGGCCGAAATGAGCTTGGCCTGCACGTCACGACCGGTCTCCGTCTCCGGCAGGTCGACGTACTCCCGCAGCCAAGAAAGCGGGACCCGCATCAGATCTCCATCCCGAACGGCCGGGTGAACCGGACGTCACCCTCGACCATGTCTCGCATGTCTTCGACGTTGTGGCGGAACATCAGCATCCGCTCGATGCCGAACCCGAAGGCGAAGCCGCTGTACTTCTCGGGGTCGACGCCGCAGGCGGTGAGCACCCGCGGGTTGACCATGCCGCAGCCGCCGAGCTCGATCCAGCCCTCGGACGAGCAGGTGCGGCAGGGGCGGTCGGGGTTGCCGGCGGACTCGCCCTTGCACACGTAGCAGAGCATGTCCATCTCGGCGCTCGGCTCGGTGAACGGGAAGTAGGCCGGCCGCAGCCTGGTCTCCATGTCCGCGCCGAACAGGGCCTGGACCATGTGGTCCATCGTGCCCTTGAGGTCGGCCATCGTCAGGCCCTCGTCCACCGCCAGCAGCTCGATCTGGTGGAAGACGGGCGTGTGCGTGGCGTCCAGCTCGTCGGTGCGGAACACGCGGCCGGGGCAGACGATGTAGACCGGCAGCTCACGGTCGAGCAGCGCGCGGGCCTGCACCGGGGAGGTGTGCGTGCGCAGGACGACGCCGGACCCGGACTCGTCGGTGCCCTCGGGGCCCCGCACGAAGAAGGTGTCCTGCATCTGCCGGGCCGGGTGGTCGGGCAGGAAGTTCAGGGCGTCGAAGTTGAACCACTCCGCCTCGGCCTCCGGCCCTTCGGCGACCTCGTAGCCCATGGCGACGAAGACGTCCGCGACCCGCTCCATCATCGTGGTGAGCGGGTGCCGGGCGCCGGACGGTACGCGGTCGTACGGCAGCGTGACGTCCACCGCCTCCTCGACGAGCACCCGCGCGTCCCGCTCGGCCTCCAGTTCCACCTGGCGGGCGGCGAGCGCCTTGTTCACGGCACCGCGGGCCTGGCCGACGCGCTTGCCGGCCTCGGCCTTGGCGTGCGGGGGCAGGGCGCCGATCTCGCGGTTGGCGAGGGCCAGCGGGGAGGTGGGGCCGGTCTGGGCGACCTTGGCCTCGTGGAGCGCGTCGAGGGAGTCCGCGGCGGCGAAGGCGGCGAGCGCCTCGTCCCGCATGCGCTCGATCTCTTCCGGTTTCAACGTCTCGACCTCGACAGGGTCGTACGACTTATTCGGTGCCGACATCTCTTCCCGTGCTTCCGATTGGCTGGCTGAAGGTCCCCGTCACCGACTCGGACGGCCGTCTCCGGGACACGAAGGTGCCAATGGCCGAGTCTAACGGGGTGGAGGTATACGAATGCGCCCGCGGGGCTCAGGCGAGATAGGCCGGAGCGCTCACGGGCAACGTAAATCGGAACTCGGCGCCGGCGCCGGGGGCGCGGCCGACCGTGATGGTGCCGCCGTGGGCCTCGACGATGCCCTTGACGATGTAGAGCCCGAGGCCCGTCCCACCGCGCTTGCTGCCCCGCCAGAAGCGGGTGAAGACGCGGTTCATGGACTCCTCCGGGATGCCGGGCCCCTCGTCGCTCACCGTGACCGACGTGGCCGCGTTCTCGGCGAACTCGCCCTCGCGGAGCGACGCCGTGGGCGTGACGTCGATCGTGACAGTTCCCTCGCCGTGCCGCACGGCATTTTCCAGCAGGTTGCTGAGCACCTGGTCGATCTTGTCGGGGTCGGCCCACAGGTCGGGCAGCGGCTGCTGGACGCGCAGCAGGAACCGGTCGGCGGGCTGCCCGGCGGCGACGTAGGCCTGGATGTGCCGTCCGACGGCGGCGCCGATGTCGACGGGCTGGCGCCGCACCTCCAGGCGGCCGGAGTCGATCCGGGAGATGTCGAGCAGCTCGGCGATGAGCCGGGTGACCCGGTCGGCGTCGGCGTCGACGGTCTCCAGCATCAGGCGCTTCTGGTCGTCGGTGAAGCGTTCCCACTTGGCGAGCAGGGTGGCGGTGAAGCCCTTGACCGAGGTCAGCGGGGAGCGCAGCTCGTGGGCGACGGTGGCGATCAGCTCGGCGTGGCTGCGCTCGGTGCGGCGGCGGGCCTCGGTGTCGCGCAGGGTGACGACCAGGCGCCGGACGGGTCCGGTGGGCCGGGTGCGGACGTAGCGCGCGGAGACCAGCACCTCACGGCCGCCGGGCAGGAGCAGGTTGCGCTCGGGCTGTCCGACGCGGATGGCGAGGCCGCCGTACGGGTCGGTCAGCTGCCACCAGCGCCGGCCCTCCAGGTCCTCTAACGGCAGGGCCTTCTCCAGGCGCTGCCCGAGGGCGTCCCGGGCGCGGACGGCGGTGATGCGCTCGGCGGCCGCGTTGAAGCAGATGACGTGGCCCTGCTCGTCGGCGACGACGAGTCCGTCGGGCAGCTGGTCGGGGTCGATGCCGAGGCCGGCGGGATCACCGGATGGCCGGGACGCGGCGGGCGGGCTCCCGGCGTCCTGGGCTCCCGGTGCGCTGCTCGTGCCGACACTCATCCCCGTACCCCACCTCCAAGGCTCCGCAGAGGGGTCCCTGAGCTGGTCACCCTACTAGTTCCCGGTGACGGAGCGGCACCCTCCGGAGGCGCGCTGTGCACGCGCCGACGCATAGAGACATACGGCGGCGGCGGTGGCGAGGTTCAGGCTCTCGGCCTTCCCGTGGATCGGAACGCGCACGACGGCGTCCGTGAGGGCGCGGGTCTCCTCCGGGAGGCCCCAGGCCTCGTTGCCGAAGACCCAGGCGGTCGGCCCGCCCATGGTGCCCTTGTCGAGCTCGTCGTCGAGGTCGCGGTCGCCCGCCCCGTCGGCGGCGAGGACCCGGACCCCGGCGTCCCGCAGCCCCTCGACGGCCTGCTCCACGGGGACGCCGACGGCGACGGGCAGGTGGAACAGGGAGCCGACGGAGGCGCGGACGGCCTTGGGGTTGTACACGTCGACGGAGGCGTCGGTCAGGACGACCGCCTCGGCCCCGGCGGCGTCTGCGCAGCGCAGCACGGTCCCGGCGTTTCCGGGGTCGCGGACGTTGGCGAGGAGGGCGACGAGCCGGGGGCGCGCCGCGAGGACCTCCTCGAACGGCGTGTCCAGGAACCGGCAGACGCCGACGAGGCCTTGCGGGGTGACGGTGGTGGAGATGTCGGCGATGACCTGCTCGGCGGCGAGGTGCACCCGGGCTCCGGCGTCCCGGGCCGCCCCGACGATGTCGGCGTAGCGCTCGGCGGCCTCCAGCGTCGTGAACAGCTCCACGAGCGTGGCCGCGGCCCCGGTCCGGTGCCCGGCCGCCTCCCGCACGGCCTGCGGCCCCTCCGCCAGAAACAGCCGATCCTTCCCCCGGAAGTTCCGCTTGGCCAGCCGCCGCGCGGCCTGGACGCGGGGGGAGCGGGGGGAGATGAGCTCGGGGGTGGCAGGGGGCATCCTGTTCGCTTTCTCAGTAGCTACACAGCAGGACCCGCAGACCGTCCGGCCTGCGGGTCCTTCAGTCACTCGGCTCAGCGCCGGCGTCACGCAGCCTTCGGCGCGTTCACGTCGCTCGGCAGCGCCTTCTGGGCGACCTCGACGAGCGCGGCGAACGCACCGGCGTCGTTGACGGCCAGCTCGGCCAGGATCTTGCGGTCGACCTCGATGTTCGCGGCCTTCAGACCCTGGATGAAGCGGTTGTAGGTCATGCCGTTGGCGCGGGCAGCGGCGTTGATGCGCTGGATCCACAGCTGACGGAAGTCGCCCTTGCGCTTCTTGCGGTCGTTGTAGTTGTAGACCAGCGAGTGGGTGACCTGCTCCTTGGCCTTGCGGTACAGGCGCGAGCGCTGACCGCGGTAGCCGGAGGCCTGCTCGAGGATCGCCCGACGCTTCTTGTGGGCGTTGACTGCCCGCTTGACGCGTGCCACTTGTTAACTCCTTGTAGCGGGGTCGTGGGTGTGCTCACACGACCCGAAATCGATTGGGTCCCGGTCTGACGTACGCCCGGCGCTCACGCGCCCGGACGTCACTTGCCGAGAAGCTTCTTGATCTTCGCGGCGTCGCCCGGGGCCATCTCGGCGTTGCCGGTGAGGCGACGCGTCACACGGGACGACTTGTGCTCGAGCAGGTGGCGCTTGCCGGCGCGCTCGCGCAGCACCTTGCCGGAGCCGGTGATCTTGAAGCGCTTGCTGGCACCGCTGTGCGACTTGTTCTTCGGCATAGCGCCGTTCTCTCCTCGTCGGTGGCGCTCCGGTGCCCGGTCGCGAAACCGGGCACGGTGGAGCGTCGTCTTGTATCGGTTGCTTCCTGGGACTGGCGTCCCGGGGAGTCACGCCTCGGC
The DNA here is from genome assembly GCF_040638895.1 of Streptomyces sp. NPDC024017. Lineage (NCBI taxonomy): Bacteria > Bacillati > Actinomycetota > Actinomycetes > Kitasatosporales > Streptomycetaceae > Streptomyces > Streptomyces sp. NPDC024017. The sequence goes on from NZ_JBEZYZ010000010.1 coordinate 249,569, forward strand.
GGGCTCCTCAGCCGGCGCCTCGGCCATCGCATCGGCCTCCGCAGCGTTCTGCGACTTGCCGGGGTTGGCCTTCGCTTCCGCCTTGCGGGCTTCCTGCGCCTGGCGAGCCTCGGCCATCGCCTCGGTCTTCTTCTTGTGCGGACCGAGAACCATGATCATGTTGCGGCCGTCCTGCTTCGGGTTCGACTCAACGAAACCGAGGTCGGCCACGTCCTCCGCGAGACGCTGCAGCAGTCGGTAGCCGAGCTCCGGCCGGGACTGCTCGCGACCACGGAACATGATCGTGATCTTGACCTTGTCGCCCTGCTTGAGGAACCGAACGACGTGACCCTTCTTGGTGTCATAGTCGTGCGGGTCGATCTTCGGCCGGAGCTTCATCTCCTTGATGACCGTGTGCGCCTGGTTCTTGCGCGCCTCACGGGCCTTCATGGCCGACTCGTACTTGAACTTCCCGTAGTCCATGAGCTTGCACACAGGCGGACGGGCGGTCGCCGCCACCTCGACCAGGTCCAGGTCGTACTCCTGCGCAAGCTCCAGTGCCTTGGCCAGGGGAACGATGCCCACCTGCTCGCCACTGGGACCGACAAGTCGCACCTCTGGAACGCGAATCCGGTCGTTGATGCGGGGCTCGGCGCTGATGGATCCTCCTCGGTAGCACCACGCGACGGTCTGGCGGACGGCCGCGTAACGTCAGTGTTCGATAGACCTAACCGCGTCGAAGCAACAAAAATGCCCCGGACGATCCCAGGCGGGGCTCCTCGAACTACCGGAGCACCGCCGTGGGGGGCCACGGGGCGCGCTTTCGGACGGATCGCCGCCGCTGGGGCGGGACCGCCTGACCGGTGACCCGCCGCCCAGAGGGCGATCGGGTGGGAGTTCGAAAGCCTCCACTTGTGGGCCGGACTCGCGGGCTGTGAGGCACACACGTCCGACCGGTCGTTACACGAGGTTACCAGCAAGGGCCAGGAACGGCCAATTGGGGCGACCCGGGGTCACGTGGGGGTCTCCCACTCCCTGCGCCTATCGTGTGGGGCATGAGTGAGACCCCTCCTGAGTCCCCCGACTTCGACGCCATGACCCGCGACATCGCCGAGGTCCCGGCCGTCGAGGTGATCGTGACCGTCGCCGTCAACCTGATGAGCGCCGCTGCCGTGAAGCTCGGTCTGACCGAGGAGGGCGAGAAGCACAAGGACCTGGACGAGGCCCGCAAGCTGGTGCACGCCCTGGCCGGTCTGCTGGACGCGACGGCGACCGAGATCAGCTCCTTCCACGCGGCGCCCCTGCGCGACGGCCTGAAGTCGCTGCAGCTGGCGTTCCGCGAGGCCTCGCTCGTCCCGGACGAGCCGGGCCAGGGTCCGGGTGAGAAGTACACGGGCCCGGTCTACGGCTAGTTCAGCCGCGTACGTACAGGGGCTCGCCCGGTGGCGTTGCCTCGGCCGGCAGCAGTGCCAGGTCGAGGCCGCGCACCAGGCGGGCCCTCAGTGTTTCGTCGGCGGCGAGCCGCTGAGCCACGGACCGGGCTGCCTCGGCGGGGGCCGCGGACGGGTCCAGTACCAGGGCGAGGGTGCCGTCGGCCTGGCCGGGGCCGAGGTGGGCCCGCACGACGGCGGGCTCGGCGGCCACGGCACCGCGCACGGCGTCGACGACGGCCGGGTCGGCGAGCGGGTCGGTGCTCGCGCGGCCCTCGGCGAGGGCGAGCAGGGCGGGGCCGGTCAGCTCGAAGGGCACCGGCCCGGCCATGTCGAGCACGATCGTGTCCGCCTTCTCGTGCGCGGCGGCCTGCAGGGCCTGGTGCAGCGGTACGGCGACGGGGCGGGCCTGAGGGTCCCAGCGGGCGAGGGAGTCCGTGGAGGTGAAGGCCGGCAGGGCGGTGCGGTTGCCGGCCTTCAGGGTCGGTACGGCCATGTCGCTGGTCTTCTCGCGGCGCAGGCCCCGCTCGTCCTCCTCGACCTCGCCGAGCACGGCCACGACGGGCACGAGCAGCCGGGCGCCCTTGAGTGCGGCGAGGACCGGACCCACGGCTCCGCGGTCGGCGGACCAGGCGGCGAGTGCCGCGCTCAGCCGGGGATCGGCGGAGCCGTCGTCGTCGGAGAAGCCGGAGTCCGGGATGTTCTTGTTCGCCACGCGTCGACCCTATCGGCCGGATGCCGCGCTCCCGGCAGCGGCTCAGAAGTCCTCGCGGCCCGTACGGCGGCCGCGCCACAGGACGACCGCCGCGACCAGCAGGACGCCGCCGGTGCCGCCCGCGAGGGGGGCGGCCCAGTCGGCGGTGTCGTCGCCGGAGGCGTCGGCGTCCGGTCCGCTGCCGAAGTACTTCGCGCCGTGGGACGCCGACTGGAGGTCCTCGGGCTTGAGCCGGCCGGCGGCCTCGATGGCGGCGGCCGGGTCGACGAAGCCGAAGCCGCGGGAGTCGTCGCGGCCCCCGGAGGGGGCGTTGCGGGCGGTGTCCTCCAGGAGCGACTTGATCTGGGCCGGGGCCAGGCCCGGGTGGGCGGCCTTGACCAGGGCGGCGGCGCCGGAGACGAAGGCGGCGGCGGCGCTGGTCCCCCAGCCCTCGTAGTACTTGTGGTCGGGGTCGGCGATGACGACGTCGACGCCGGGGGCGCTGACGGTGGCGTACCAGCGGCGGGTGGAGAAGGAGGCGCGGGTGCCGGCTCGGTCGACGGCGGTGACGGCGATGACGCCCGGGTAGGCGGCCGGGTAGGAGATGTGGTCGCCCTTCTCGCCGCCGTTGCCGGCGGAGGCGACGACGACCACGCCCATCTTCAGGGCGTACTGGATGGCCTGGTCCTCGGTGGGTTCGGGGTGCGCGGAGGCGGAGTCGTCGCCGAGGGAGAGGTTGATGACGTCGGCACCGTGGTCGGCGGCCCAGCGGATGCCCTCGGCGAGGGCGTTGCCGCGCGTGCTGCGGGCCTTGGCGCGGGAGGGGTCGCCGTCCTCCAGGATCACGCGGACGGGGAGGATCTTCGCCTCCGGGGCGATGCCCAGGACACCGTCGGCGTTGCCCGGGCCGTGTCCGTGGCCGGCGATGATGCCGGCCATGGCGGTGCCGTGGCGGGCCCAGGCGCGGTCCCCGGGTTCGGCTCCGAAGCCGACCAGGTCCTTGCCGGGGAGGACGTTGCCGGACAGGTCGGGGTGGTCTTCCTCTACTCCGGTGTCCAGGACGGCGACGGTGACGCCCTGGCCCTTCGTGGTCTGCCAGGCCTGCTCGGTGTGCATGGCCTCCAGGGCCCACTGCTGGGCGCGGATGCCGTCGGCGTGCGCGGTGGCCGCGGGGAGGAGGACGAGACCGGCGGTGAGCAGGACGCCGAGGGCGGTGGCCTTCCTGGACGCCCCGCGCGGGCGTTTCCGGGCCGGGGTGGGCACGGCGTTCACGACGGCTGCTCCGAGGCTGAACGGACGTTTCTGCGGAAGTCGCGTTCGACGCGGTCGGCGAGGCCCTGCGCCTCGTTGCCGAGTCCGGCCTGGGCGACGGTGGTGGTGGCGCCGGCCTCCACGGCGTCCCCGGCGGGCTGCGGGTCGTCGACGGTACGGCCGTCGGCCCAGCCGGAGACGGCGTAGACGACGACCGGGGCCTCGGTGAGCACGGAGACGGTCCAGGAGGCACGCTGCCGGGCGCCGAAGTCGGCGGCTGGCGTGCCCTTGGCGGCGTACGGCAGGGGCATCAGGTCGCTGCGGCGGTCCAGGCGTTCCTTGCGGAAACGGTTTGCAAGGGCGGTCATGCCGGGGGCGTCGGCCGTGGTGAAGAGCAGGCCGACGGTGGTCACGTAGCTCTCGGTGGCGTCGGTGTAGGTGGCGCGCAGGAGGCGTTCGCAGCCGACGGGGGCGAGGGCCTTGCGCAGCAGCGGGTCGAAGGCGTTCTTGCAGCCGCTGTCCGGGGCGACGGCGATGCGGGTCCAGGTGCGGTCGGCTCCGCCGGGGCCGGCGCCGCGGCCCTGCACGGTGGGCGGGAACAGCTGGTCGACCGGGACGCTGTGCCAGAGGCTTCCGGCGGCGGCGAAGGTACTGGGCGTGCCCTCTTCCCCGGAGTCCCCGACGAGCCAGCTGCCGGTGACCGCTCCCGAGATGAGGCCCAGCCCGAGCACGAGGCAGACGGCGGCCGCGGCGGCCTGCGACGCGCTGCGCCGGCCGAGCGGCCGGGGCCGGGCGTCGCCGTCGTAGCCCTCGGGCTCACCGAACGACACCAGGGGGCGCGTGGCGCTCCAGGAGAGGGCGGGGTCGGGAGAGACGGGGGTGTGGTTCCGCGGTGGTGGGGCGGAGGGGGCCGACGGTTCGTGTGCGGGGCGCGGTGGGGTGGTGGGGCGCACGGAGCCGGGGCGGGCTGCCGTGGTCCCCTGCGCGGCAGGGCGGCCGAAGGGGGCGGCGGGCTCGTCCGGTGCCGGGTCCGCGGGGACCGGGCGCAGGCGCCGGGTCGTCTCCGACGAGTGCTCGCCGGGGGCACCGGTACGGCGGGGCGCGGGGAGGCGGAACGGCCGGCCGGTCGTCTCCGACGGCGCCCCGGCCGAAACGTCCGAACGCCCGGGTGCGGAGAGGCGGAAGGGCCTGCCGGACGTGTCCGACGAGGTCCCGTCCGGGGTGTCCGAACGCCCCTCCGAACGACCCGCCCGGCCGGAGGAGCCCGGCGTGGGGAGGTGACGCGGGCGCGGCGGGGCGTCAGGTGCCGGCGAAGTGGAGGGCTTGTCCGCGTCGGGGGCGACGCTGGGCGAGGTGTACGCGCCGGAGCCGGTCTCGCGCCCGGCCCCGGAAGACGTGTACGCGCCGGAGCCGGTCTCGCGCCCGGCCCCGGAAGACGTGTACGCGCCGGAGCCGGTCTCGCGCCCGGCCCCGGAAGACGTGTACGCGCC
>NZ_JBEZYZ010000010.1:254512-336520 GCF_040638895.1 Streptomyces sp. NPDC024017
GGAGCCGGTCTCGCGCCCGGCGCTGGGCGGCATGTCGGGGAAGCGGGTGGAGGCGCGGGGCGGGGGCGGTGCGGCGGACTCGGTGCGCCGGGGCGCGGCGGCACCGACGTTCGCGGCCCCGAGGCTCGGGAAGCGGGGGTGGCTGTGCGCGTTCGGCCTGTGGGAGGACTTCGCGCCGTCCGTACCCGCGGCGGTCCCGGCAGTGGTCGCAGGGCCGGAGGCGGTGGTGCCCGGGGTGTCACGCTCGTCCGTCGCCGCCGGGTCCTCCGGCGCTGCCGGGGGGTGTGACGGACGCGGTGGGGTGGTGGGGCGTGGGGGGAAGGAGGCGCGCTGCGCTTCCGTGCTCATGCACCCCCCGTTTCCTCATGCCCGGGCCGCTCGTCTCGCGCGGGCCGGTGTGCTGCCCGAGGCCCGGCACGGATTCGTCCCGGGCACACATACCCGTACGGACGGAGCGTCATCCCGGCACGGATCTCCGGCCGGCGTCGCCCGCCGTACGTGCGCGTCACTCTACGGCTTGTTCCTGGGCGAACGGGAACCAGTCCACGAGCCCGGGGCATCTGCCCGGAACGTCCCCCTACCCTGCGGTAATCCAGTCTGGCAGGCTGCGTTCATGACTGCGCGCGCCGCCGACCGGGCCCGTTACGACCGGGCCACCGCCCATCTCGACGCCCCTCTCGCGATCGTGGACCTGGAGGCTTTCGACGCCAATGCCGCCGACCTGGTGCGCCGCGCCGGGGGCAAGCCCGTCCGGGTCGCCAGCAAGTCCGTGCGCTGCCGGGCGCTGCTGGAGCGAGTCCTGGCCCGGGACGGTTTCGCGGGGATCATGTCGTTCACCCTCGCCGAGTCGCTGTGGCTGGCCCGGTCGGGGTTCGACGACGTGCTGCTCGCCTACCCGTCCGCCGACCGTGCGGCCTACGCCGAACTCGCCGGTGATCCCAAGCTCGCGGCCGCCGTCACCGTCATGGTCGACGACGTCGCCCAGCTGGATCTGATCGACGCGTCGAGGGGTGGCGGACGCGAAGTCGTGCGCGTGTGCCTGGAGTTGGACACGTCCCTGAAGCTGCTCGGCGGACGCGTGCGGATCGGGGCCCTGCGTTCACCGCTGCACTCCCCCGCCCAAGTCGCCGACGTGGCACGGGCGGTGGCGCGGCGGCCCGGCTTCGAGGTCGTGGGGATCATGGCGTACGAGGGGCATGTCGCCGGTGTCGGGGACGCGCTGGCGGGGCGGCCGCTGCGGTCCCGTGCCATCCGGCTGATGCAGTCCGCCGCCAAGCGTGAACTCGCCGAGCGGCGTGCGGAGGTGGTGCGCGCGGTGCGGGCCGTGGTGCCGGGTCTGGAGTTCGTCAACGGCGGCGGCACCGGTTCGGTGCAGCACACGGCGGCCGAGGACGCGGTGACGGAGATCGCCGCCGGGTCGGGGCTGTACGTGCCGCGCCTGTTCGACAACTACACGTCGTTCAGCGGCCGTCCGGCGGCCCTCTTCGCCCAGCCCGTGGTGCGGCGGCCGGGGGTCGGGGTCGTGACGGTCCTCGGTGGCGGATATCCCGCCTCGGGTGCGGCCGGGGCCGACCGTTCGCCCGTGCCGTATCTGCCCGAGGGGCTGCGCTACGACCCGCAGGAGGGTGCCGGTGAGGTGCAGACGCCGCTGCTCGGCTCGCCCGCCGACGATCTGCTGATCGGGGACAAGGTGTGGTTCCGGCACGCGAAGGCCGGTGAGCTGTGCGAGCGGTTCGACGTGCTGCACCTGGTCGAGGGCGACGCGGTGACGGGGACCGTGCCCACCTACCGCGGCGAGGGGCACACGTTCCTGTAGGCGGTCAGTCCGTCGGGCCGATGCTGCTGCCGACGCCGCCGCCCGTGTCCGCGTCGCCGAACGGGCGGATGCCCTTGGTGATGCGGTCCATGTCGGCGAGCGGCGGGCCGTCCTCGCCGGCGTCGAAGACGTACCGGACGAGGACGGGCGACTCGGTGCCGACGCTGGAGGGGAAGACGAGCGACTGGACGTAGCCGCCCGGCCCCTTGGCGGTCTTGACGCGCCAGCGCACGAGGTACCCGGCGCGGCCCGCCACCGCGACCGGCCCGGACTTGACGACCTGGTGCGACTCCGTGCCCCCGTAGGGCTTGCGGCCGAGCTGGTCGCGGTCGTAGGCCTCGTCGGCCGCCTCGGAGATGTCCGCCTTGGCGAGGGCCTCGGGGGACTTCTCGTCGTTCTCGGTCACCGTGCGGGAGAAGATCATGCCGTGGCGGCACAGGCCCACGCCGCCGGGGCAGTCGTAGGTGCCGTCGGTCGTCATGACGACGTCGTCCTGGGCGACGTACTGGGGGCGGACCCAGCCGTCGAGCAACGGGAACGTGATGCCGTTGAGCTGGTCCTCGACGACCGCGGGGTCGTCGGCGGACGGCTCGGACGTGGACGCCTCGGGAGTCGGCTCCGGCGAGTCCGAGGTGGGCTCGACGGTGGAGGTGGGGGCCGTCCTGGTCTCCGTGCCGCCGCCGTCGCCGCCGCCGAGGGCGACGGCTCCGGTGACGATCGCCGCGACCAGGACGACGCCCGTGGCGGTCAGGGCGACCACCTTCGTGCGGCCGGTGCCGCCACCCGGCGGCGGGGTGGCGGGGGCCTCGTGCGCTCGGCGGTGCTCGGTCCAGGCCGTGCCGTCCCACCAGCGCTGAAGGTGCGGGGCGTGCGGGTCGGGATACCAGCCGGGCGGCGGCGTCATGCTCATCCCGGCACTGTAGGGCGCGAACCCGACCCGCCGGACACCGGCTTACAGGGGTGTGACGTACGCCCCGGCGATCCCGCCGTCGACCAGGAAGTCGGTGGCGTTGATGAAGGAGGAGTCGTCGCTGGCGAGGAAGGCCACGGCGGCGGCGATCTCCTCGGCCTCGGCGAACCGGCCCAGCGGGATGTGCACCAGGCGGCGCGCGGCCCGCTCCGGGTCCTTGGCGAACAGCTCCTGGAGCAGCGGGGTGTTGACCGGACCGGGGCACAGGGCGTTCACGCGGATGCCCTCGCGGGCGAACTGCACTCCCAGTTCGCGGGACATGGCGAGGACTCCGCCCTTGGAGGCCGTGTACGAGATCTGCGAGGTGGCCGCGCCCATCCTGGCGACGAACGAGGCCGTGTTGATGATGGAGCCCCGGCCCTGGCGCCGCATGTAGGGGATGGCGGCCTTGCAGCACAGGTAGACGGAGGTGAGGTTGACCTCCTGGACGCGCTTCCAGGCCTCCAGGCCGGTCTCCAGGATGGAGTCGTCGTCGGGCGGGGAGATGCCGGCGTTGTTGAAGGCGATGTCGACGCTGCCGTAGGTGTCGTAGGCGGTCTGGAAGAGGGCCTCGACCTGCTCGGGGTCGGTGACGTCGACGTTCACGAAGGTGCCGCCGACCTCCTCGGCGGCCGCCTTGCCGCGGGCCTCGTCGACGTCGCCGCAGACGACGTGCGCGCCCTCGGAGGCGAGGCGGCGGACGGCGGCGAGGCCGATGCCGCTGCCGGCTCCGGTGACGACGGCGGTGCGGCCGACCAGGCGGCGGCAGATGTTTTCCTGGGCAGTCACTGTGCGGGGCCCTCCGTGCTGATGAAGACGTTCTTGGTTTCGGTGAAGGCGGCCAGGGCGTCGGGGCCGAGTTCGCGGCCGACGCCGGACTGCTTGTAGCCGCCGAACGGGGTCCAGTAGCGGACGCTGGCATGGGAGTTGACGGACAGGTTGCCGGCGCGGACGGCCTGGGAGACGCGCAGGGCACGGCCGACGTCCCGGGTCCAGATGGAGCCGGAGAGGCCGTAGGGGGTGTCGTTGGCCAGGCGGATCGCGTCCTGCTCGTCGGTGAACGGCAGCAGGACGGCGACGGGCCCGAAGATCTCCTCGCGGGCCGCGGCCGAGTCGGGGCTCTCCCCGGTGAGGACGGTCGGCGGGAACCAGAAGCCGGGGCCCTCGGGCGCGCTGCCGCGCAGGGCCGGGGCGTCGTCGGGCACGAAGCCGCGGACGCGGTCGAGCTGCTGCCGCGAGATCAGCGGGCCCATCTGGGTCTTCTCGTCGGCCGGGTCGCCCACCACCACGGCGGCCAGCGTCTCGGCGAGCAGCTCGCGGACCTCGTCGTAGACGGACTCCTGGACCAGGACGCGGGTGCGGGCGCAGCAGTCCTGGCCGGAGTTGTCGAGGAAGGAGAAGGGGTCGACGGCGCTCTTGAGGTCGGCGTCGGCGAAGACGATGTTGGGGCTCTTGCCGCCGAGTTCGAGGGTGACGGGCTTGACCTGTTCGGCGCCGAGGGCCGCGACGCGCGTGCCGGTCCGGGTGGAGCCGGTGAAGACGATCTTGGCGACTCCGGGGTGCCGGACCAGGGCGTCGCCCGTGATGTCACCGCGTCCCGGCAGGACCTGGAAGAGGTGCTCGGGGAGCCCGGCCTCCAGGGCCAGTTCCGCGAGGCGCAGGGCGGTGAGGGGGGTCGTCTCGGCGGGCTTGAGGATGACGGCGTTGCCGGCCGCGAGGGCAGGGGCGGTGCCCCAGGCGGCGATCGGCATGGGGAAGTTCCAGGGGGCGATCACGCCGACGACGCCGAGCGGTTCGAGGATCGTGACGTTCAGGCCGCCGGGCACCGGGATCTGCCGGCCGGTGAGCCGCTCCACTCCCCCGGCCGCGTAGTCCAGCAGGTCGCGGACGTTGCCGGCCTCCCAGCGGGCGTTGCCGATGAGGTGCCCGGCCTCGCGGACCTCCAGGCGGGCCAGTTCCTCCAGGTGCTCGTCGACGGTGGCCGCGAAGCGGCGCAGCAGCCGGGCGCGGTCGCCGGGGGCGAGGGCGGCCCAGATCCGCTGTGCCCTGGCGGCGTGGGTGACGGCCGCGTCGACGTCGGCCGGGCTCGCCCCGGCGACGGCGGCGACGACCTCCTCGGTCGCGGGGTTCAGTACTTCAAGAAGGTGCTCGGAGGACAAGAGGGGCCTCACAGACGTTCGAAGGAGCGGCGCAGCTCCCAGTCGGTCACCGCGGCGTCGAAGGCGTCCAGTTCGACGCGCGCCATGTTGCGGTAGTGCGCGACGACCTCGTCGCCGAAGGCGGCCCGGGCGATGGGGCTGTTCTCCCAGAGCTCGGCGGCCTCGCGCAGGGTGGTGGGGACGTGGTCCAGGTCGGCGGCGTAGGCGTTGCCGGGGCAGGGCTCGGGGAGCTCCAGCTTCTGCTCGATGCCGTGCAGTCCGGCCGCGACCAGTCCGGCGACGGCGAGGTAGGGGTTGACGTCGCCGCCGGGCAGGCGGTTCTCGAAGCGCAGGGAGCGGCCGTGGCCGACCACGCGCAGCGCGCAGGTGCGGTTGTCCTGGCCCCAGGCGACGGCGGTCGGGGCGAAGGAGCCGGGCTGGAACCGCTTGTAGGAGTTGATGTTGGGGGCATAGAGGAGGGAGAAGTCGCGCAGGGCGGCGAGCTGTCCGGCGAGGAAGTGCCGCATGACCTCGGACATGCCGCCTTCGAGGTCGCCGGCCATGGCGTTGGTGCCGTCGGCGTCGGCGAGCGAGAGGTGGATGTGGCAGGAGTTGCCCTCGCGCTCGTTGTACTTGGCCATGAAGGTGATCGACATGCCCTCCTGGGCGGCGATCTCCTTGGCTCCGGTCTTGTAGACGGAGTGCTGGTCGCAGGTGACCAGGGCGTCGTCGTAGCGGAAGGCGATCTCGTGCTGGCCGGGGTTGCACTCGCCCTTGGCGGACTCGACGGTCAGGCCCGCGCCGGCCATCTCGTTGCGGATGCGGCGCAGCAGGGGCTCGATGCGGCCGGTGCCGAGGACGGAGTAGTCGATGTTGTACTGGTTGGCCGGGGTGAGGCCCTTGTAGCCCGCGTCCCAGGCCTGTTCGTAGGTGTCCTTGAAGACGATGAACTCCAGCTCGGTGCCGACCTGGGCGGTGTAGCCGAGTTCGGCGAGGCGCTCCAGCTGGCGGCGCAGGATCTGGCGGGGGGCGGCGAGGACCGGGGTGCCGTCGTTCCAGGCGAGGTCGGCGTGGAGCATGGCCGTGCCCTCGTTCCAGGGGACGCGGCGCAGGGTGGTGAGGTCGGGGTGCATGGCGAAGTCGCCGTAGCCGGTGTCCCAGGAGGACATCGCGTAGCCGTCGACGGTGTTCATCTCGGTGTCGACGGCGAGGAGGTAGTTGCAGCCCTCGGTGCCGTGCCGCAGGACCTCGTCGAGGAAGAAGCGTGCGGCGAACCGCTTGCCCTGGAGTCGCCCTTGCATGTCGGGGAAGGCCAGGACGACAGTGTCGATCTCACCGCCCGCGACGAGGGTGTGCAGTTCCTCGACGCTCAGCGGGGGTGTGCGGTCTGCCACGGGATGGCCTCCTAGGCTCCTTGGATCCGCTGCCTTGGATCCACCGGGAGCCATAAGGTATTGCCGAGAACCATTGCTTGGGAAGGGGGTACGGCCACATGCCGGAGGAAGCTGACGGCGGCGAGGTGGAGCGCGACGGGCTGACGCCGGTGCTGCGTCCGGTGCGCGCGGGCAACGGCTTCGAGGAGGCGTTGGAGCAGATCCTGCAGGTCGTGCGGCTGGGGCTGGTGCCGGGGGGCGAGCGGCTGCCGGCCGAGCGGGAGCTGGCCGAGCGGCTGGGGATCAGCCGGGTGACGCTGCGCGAGGTGCTGAAGGTGCTCCAGGACCAGGGCCTCGTCGAGTCGCGGCGCGGCCGGTACGGCGGCACGTTCGTGCTGCCGCGCGCCGACACCGTCGGCGAGGACGAGCTGCGGCGCAGGGTCGCCGAGGTCGACATAGAGGACGTGCTGCGCTTCCGGGAGGTGCTGGAGGTGGGTGCGGCCGGGCTGTGCGCGGCGCACGGGCTGGACGAGAAGCAGGCGGACCGGCTCCGCGAGGCCCTGGCGCGCACGCACGACGCGCCGCTCGCCGAGTACCGCCGCCTGGACACGCTGCTGCACCTCACGCTCGCCGAACTGTCCGGCTCCCCCACGCTCACCGCCCAGTACGCGGCAGTCCGCGCGACGGTCAACGACCTGCTCGACGGCATTCCGCTGCTGGTGCGCAACCTGGAGCACTCCCAGCGGCAGCACACCGCCCTGGTGGAGGCCGTGATCGAGGGCGACGCCGACCAGGCACGGGAGATCATGCGCGAGCACTGCGGGGGCACGGCGGCGCTGCTGCGGGGGTTCCTCGGCTGAGCCGGGCGCCGTCGTGGCGCGGTGAGGATTTACGGGCGATTAACGCACGGGTCTTGCCTTCCCCCGTTCGGCACCGCAAAGGTATGGCTCCATTCCATTGGATCGAAGCCCGCTCGTCCCCGTGACCGCCGCCGCCCCGTCGGGAGTCTGCCCATGTCCCAGGAACCCACCGTCACACCCGCCGCCCCGGAGGGCGACGACTATCTGGAACGCAGAACGCTGCGCCGCGGCAGCGCCGGCTGGGTGCTGCTGACCGGCCTCGGCGTCGCCTACGTCGTCTCCGGCGACTACTCGGGCTGGAACTTCGGCCTGGCCGAAGGCGGCTTCGGGGGCCTGGCGATCGCCATGGTGCTCATGGGCGCGATGTACGCGTGCATGGTCTTCGCCCTCGCCGAGCTGTCCTCGATCCTGCCCACGGCGGGCGGCGGCTACGGTTTCGCCCGGCGGGCGCTCGGCCCGTGGGGCGGCTTCCTGACCGGCACGGCGATCCTGATCGAGTACGTCCTCGCCCCGGCCGCCATCGTCATCTTCATCGGCGACTACGTCGAGTCCCTGGGCCTGTTCGGCCTGGAGTCCGGCTGGCCGATGTACCTGGTCTGCTTCGCGATCTTCCTCGGCATCCACCTGTGGGGCGTGGGCGAGGCCCTGCGCTTCAGCTTCGTCGTCACCGGCATCGCCGTGGTCGCCCTGGTCGTGTTCGCGCTGGCGGCACTGCCCGACTTCTCCTTCGCGTCGCTGGACGACATCCCGGTCGACTCGGCCGCCGCCGGGTCGAGCTCCTGGCTGCCGTTCGGCCTGCTCGGCATCTGGGCGGCGTTCCCCTTCGGCATGTGGTTCTTCCTGGGCGTGGAGGGTGTGCCGCTGGCCGCCGAGGAGACCAAGGACCCGGCCCGTACGCTGCCGAAGGCGATCCGCTGGTCGATGGGCATCCTGGTGGTGCTGGCGGTGGTCACGTTCTTCGCGGCGGCCGGGGCACGCGGTTCCGACGCGATCCAGGAGGCGGGCAACCCGCTGGTCGAGGCACTCCAGCCGAACGGCGAGGCGACGACGCTGAGCCGGATCGTGAACTACGCGGGCCTGGCCGGCCTGGTGGCGTCGTTCTTCTCCCTGATCTACGCGGGCTCGCGCCAGCTGTTCGCCCTGTCCCGCGCGGGCTATCTGCCCCGCTTCCTGTCGCTCACCAGCCGCCGCAAGGCGCCGTACCTGGGCCTGCTGGTGCCCGGCACGATCGGCTTCCTGCTGGCGGCGGTCTCCGGCAACGGCGCGCGGATGCTGAACATCGCCGTCTTCGGCGCCACCATCTCCTACGCGCTGATGTCCCTGTCGCACATCGTGCTGCGCCGCAGGGAGCCGGAGCTGGAGCGGCCGTACCGCACGCCGGGCGGCGTGGTGACCTCCTCGGTCGCCCTGGTGCTGGCCTGTGCGGCGCTGGTGGCCACGTTCCTGGTGGACGTGACGGCCGCGTTCATCGCGCTCGTGGTCTACGCCGTGGCCGTCGCGTACTTCGGCCTGTACAGCAGGAAGCGGCTGGTGGCGAAGGCGCCCGAGGAGGAGTTCGCGGCGCTGGCGGCCGCCGAGGCAGAGTTGGCGAGGGACTGAGTCGTCCGAGCGTGAGGGAGTTGTCGTGACCAGGCCGTTGATCGGTGTCAGCACCTACCTGGAGTCCGGTGCGCGCTGGGGCGTGTGGGAGCTGGAGGCCGCGCTGCTGCCGGTCGGCTACCCGCGGCTGGTGCAGCGGGCGGGCGGCCTGGCCGCGATGCTGCCACCGGACGACCCCCGGCACGCCGCGGCTGCCGTGGCCCGGCTGGACGGGCTGGTCATCGCGGGCGGGCCGGATGTGGAGCCGGTGCGGTACGGGGCGGAGCGCGAGCCGCGGACGGGGCCGCCGGCGCCGGAGCGGGACGCGTGGGAGCTGGCGCTGATCGAGGCGGCGCTCTCGGCGGGCGTGCCGCTGCTGGGGATCTGCCGGGGCATGCAGCTGCTGAACGTCGCTCTCGGGGGGACGCTCGTGCAGCACATCGACGGGCACGCGGAGGTCGTGGGCGTCTTCGGGGGGCACGCCGTCAAGCCGGTGCCGGGCAGTCTGTACGCCGGAGTCGTGCCGGAGGAGACGTTCGTGCCGACGTACCACCACCAGGCCGTCGATCGTCTGGGCGAGGGCCTCGTCCCCACGGCGTATGCGGCGGACGGGACGGTGGAGGCGGTGGAACTGCCCTCCGCCGACTGGGTGCTGGGGGTGCAGTGGCATCCGGAGATGGGGGAGGACGTGCGGGTGATGCGGGCGCTGGTGGAGGCGGCTTCCGGCGGCTGACCTCCGGAGGCCTTCGGCACAGGCCGGGGGGCCAGGGGCGGAGCCCCCTGGTCACGGCGCGCCGCTATCCTCGCGTCAGCGACAGCAAGTCCCGTGCAGGCCCGGTAGGGCGATGCCCCGTCGGCCACACCGCCCTCAAGTCCCGCGCCAGGGCCACCCCGTCCACCGGCACCCGCACCAGCCGCCGCATCGCCAGCTCCTCCCCCACCGCCAGCTCACTCAGCACCGCCGGGCCCGCACCGCTCACCGCCGCGGCCTTCACCGCCGTCGTGGAGGACAACTCGATCAGCGGCCGGGCCAGACCACCGAGCGCCGCGTCCAGCACCTGCCGCGTCCCCGAGCCCTTCTCGCGGAGGATCAACGGCGTCGACGCCAGTTCCTCCGCGGCCAGCGACCGCCGCCGCCGGGCCCACGCGTGCCCCGGCGCGGTCACCACTATCAGCCGGTCATGGGCGATGACCGCCGAGTCGAGGCCGGCCGGCACCGACAGCCCCTCCACGAACCCCAGATCCGCCTCGTCCGACAGCAGCCGCTCCGCCACCACCGTCGAGTTCCCCGCGTGCAGCGACACCGCCGTGTCGGGCCGCTGTGCGCGCAGCGCGAGCAGCCAGCCCGGCAGCAGGTACTCGGCGATGGTCATGCTCGCGGCCACCCGCAGCCGGGAGTCGCGACGGACGCGCAGCGCCTGCGCCCCCACGTCGAACGCCTCCGCCGCCTCCACGATCCGCCGCGCCCAGTCCGTCACCAGCGCCCCGGCGTCCGTGAGACGGGACCCGCGGGGCGACCGGTCGACCAGCGCCACGCCGAGCTGCCGCTCCATCGACCGGATCCGGCTGCTGGCCGCGGGCTGGGTGATGCCGAGTTCCCGCGCCGCCCCACCGAGGCTGCCGAGCCGCGCCACCGCCAGCAGCAGCTCCAGGGCGCCCAGATCCGGCACCCGGTGCGCCAGGGCGCCGGAGACCGCCGGCCCTGCCTGCTCATCCGCGTTGCTCATAAACCCAGCTTATGTCGCCATAGAGGCATGGTCCCTGGTGGTGCGCCTCCCCCGGCCCCACCGTGGAGTCATGGTCACCGCAGCCCAGCCCCTCGCGTACCCGCTCTCCGTCCGTCAGCTCGGACCCAACTGGTACGCCACCGTGATGGGCACCGCCGTCGTGGCCACCGCCGGAGCCGCCCTCGCGCCGCACGTCCCGGGGCTGCGCGGCGTGCTCGCGGGGGTGTGGGCCCTCTCGCTCGTCCTGCTCCTGGCGCTGCTCGCGGGACGGGCCGTGCACTGGACCCGGCACCGGGACCAGGCCCGCGCCCACCTCCTCGACCCGGCGACGGCCCCCTTCTACGGCTGCCTCGCCATGGCCCTGCTGGCCGTGGGCGGCGGTGCCCTCACCGTCGGCCGGGACCTGATCGGCCTGCGGGCGGCCGTGGCGCTCGACGCCGCGCTGTTCACCGCCGGTACGGCGACCGGTCTGGCCGCGGCCGTCGCCGTGCCGTATCTGATGTCCGTACGGCATCGCGTGGAGCCGGGGCAGGCCACGCCCGTCTGGCTGCTGCCGCTCGTCGCGCCCATGGTGTCCGCCGCCGTCGGGCCACTGCTGGTGCCGCATCTGCCGCCCGGCCAGGCCCGGGAGACGCTGCTGCTCGTCTGCTTCGCACTGTTCGGGCTCAGCCTGCTCGCGACGCTGGTCATGCTGCCGCTGGTCTTCGCCCGGTCGCTCACCGGCGGGCCGCTGCCCCTCGCCCTCACCCCGACGCTGTTCCTGGTGCTGGGCCCGCTCGGGCAGTCCACCACCGCCGTCGGCGCCTTCGCGGACGTCGCGCCCGGGGTCGTACCGGAGCCGTACAGCGAGGGTTTCGGCGCCCTCGCCGTGCTCTACGGCGTGCCCGTGATGGGGTTCGCGCTGCTGTGGTTCTGCCTGGCCACCGCCCATGTGCTGCGCGCCCTGCGGCGCGGGATGCGGTTCTCGATGACCTGGTGGTCGTTCACCTTCCCGGTCGGCACCTGTGTCACGGGCGCCGAGGCGCTGGGCCGGCACACCGGGCTCATCGCCTACGCGGGTCCGGCGGTCGTGCTGTACGCGGTACTGGTCGTGGCGTGGGGCACCGCCGTCGTGGGCACCGTGCGCGGGCTGCTCAGGGGCGAGCTGCTCGCAGCGCCCGGCCCAGCACCCGCGGCGCCTTGGCCAGTGACGGCCCGTACCACGTCAGGTGCCGTCCGCTGACGAGCGCGCAGGGCAGGCCGGGGAAGGCCTCGGGTCCGTCGTCCGCGGTGAAGCGGTACGGCTCGTCCGGGAGGACCACCACGTCGGGTGCCGAGGCGCGGAGCTCCTCCGGCGCGACGCGCGGGTAGCGGTCGGGGTGCGTCGCGTACAGGTGGTCGACGCCGAGGCGGGCGAGGACATCACCGGCGAAGGTGTCGCGGCCCAGGACCATCCACGGCCGGCGCCAGATCGGCACGACCGCCGTTCGCCGTGCCCCGGGCTCCGGCAGGGACGACCAGGTCCGCTCCGCCTCGTCCAGCCAGCGCGGGCGGGCCGTCACCCCGCAGGCGTCCAGCACCCGGGCCAGTTCCCGGAAGGCCTGCGGCACGTCGCGGATCTCCGTCACCAGGACCTCGACGCCCGCCGCGCGCAGGGCCGCGAGGTCGGGCGCGCGGTTCTCCTCCTCGTTGGCGATCACCAGATCGGGCGCGAGGGAGACGATCCGGTCGGTCTTCGGGTTCTTCGTGCCGCCGACGCGTACGACGTCCAGGCCGGGGGGATGCGTGCACCAGTCGGTCGCGCCGGCCAGGGTTGCGGGCGCCGACCGGGCCACGGCCTCGGTCAGCGACGGGACCAGCGAGACGACCCTCACCGGCGTGGCCGGTCCCGGACCGCCTCGATGTGCTCCGCCACGGCGACGACGATCACGCGGGTGTCCGACTCGGCGGCCCGCCAGCGATGCCGTACGCCGCCGGTCAGGTACAGGGTGTCGCCACGGCCGAGGCGGTAGGCGCGGCCCTCCGCCTCGATCTCCACCGCGCCGTCGGCGACGTACATCAACTGGTCGTTGCGGTACTGGAATTCACGGCCCGCGTCATGGTCGCCGATGAACTCGGAGGCGTGCATCTGATGGTGGCCGCGGACCAGCGAGCGGGTCCGGGGCTGGGGCTGCGGCTCAGTGTCGTCGGCGCGGACGACGTCCACGCTGCACGCCGGGTCGGCCGCGGCGAGGAGTTCCACGGCGGTGGTGCGCAGGGCGTCGGCCACCTTCTCCAGGGAACTGGTGCTGGGCCGGGCCCGGTCGTTCTCGATCTGGCTCAGGAACGGGACCGACAGACCGCTGCGCGCGGCCACGACGGCGAGGGTGAGCTCCAGCGCGCGGCGCCGCCGGCGCACGGCCGCGCCCACCCGAAGGGGTTGCTCTTTGTGGTCGCCCATCGCTCCGGCTCCCTCCTTCGCCCGTCGGTCCGCGCCCCGTGCGGCGGTGTCCCGGCGCACTGCTTCTGTTGAGTTGTCTGCACCCTACGCATGTTCGGCAAACCGTTTCATGCGCCCGTCACATCGACGTCATACGGGACGGTGCACGACCTCACACTTCGCGCCAGGGGATCCCCCGCCGAAGGGGGCGGGGCAGGCCGTCCTCCTGCGGAGGAACAGGCGGGGAGATGGGGTTCAGGGGGTGGCGTAGCGCTCTGTGGTTGTCCGGATCCGGTTCGTGGGACCGGGCGGGGTGGGACGCGGCGTGTCGCGCGTCCCACCCGGAACCCTACTGCGGTGTCATGCGCTGCACCATGTCCGGGTGCTGCTGGAGCCACTCGGCCACGGCCTCTTCCTCATGCCCCTGGCCGCGGTCCTTGATCTCACTCTCCAGGCTGCCGAGCTCGCCCTCGCTCATCTTGAAGTTCTTGATCCACTTCGTGAGCTGCGGGTACTGCTCGGGGAACTTCTCGTGGGAGATGGTGCGGATCGTGTTGCCCTCGCCGAAGGCCTTCTTGGGGTCCTTCAGCTTGGTCAGCTCGTAGTCGCTGTAGGCCCAGTGCGGCGACCAGAGGGTGACGGCGATCGGCTCCTTCTTGGCGTACGCGCGCTTCAGCTCGGCCAGCATCGCGGGCGTGGAGCCGTCGACGACCTCGTACTCCTCGTCCAGGCCGTAGCCGGGCAGGACCTTGTTCTTCAGCAGATCCATCTCGCCGGTGCCCGGCTCGATGCCGATGATCTTCCCCTTGAAGGTGCCGGACTTGCCCTTGAGGTCCTCCAAGGAGTCGACGCCCTTCACATAGGACGGTACGGCGATCTCCAGGGAGGTCGGTTCGTACCAGGTGCCGAGGTCCTTGAGCCGGTCCTTGTTCTTGTCCCAGTAGTTCTTCTGGGCGTAGGGCAGCCAGGCGTCGAAGTTGAGGTCCAGATCGCCCGAGGCCAGACCCGTGTAGACCGGGCCGACGTCCATCTGCTTCAGGTTCAGCTCGTAACCGCGCCGCTCCAGGACGTTCTTCCACAGGTAGGTGACGGCGATGTCCTCGTCCCAGGGGAACCAGGCGACGTCCAGGGGCTGCTTGGCCTCGGCGGGCGTGCTGCCGCCGGAGTTCTGCACCGGGGCGAGCTTGTCCACGACGCCGGGGTTCTGCTTCAGCCAGGCGCGGACGGCGTCCTGCTGGTTGCCCTTGCCCGCCTTGTTGATCTCGGCCTCGAGGCTGGTGAGCTGCTTCTCGGTCATCGTGAAGTTCTTCAGCCACTTCGCGACCGTCGGGTCGTCGTCGGCGAAGCCCTTGCGGGACAGGGTGTGCACGCCGTCGCCCTCGCCCCAGGCGCCCTTCGGGTCCTTGAGCTTCTTGAGGTCGTAGTCGTTGTACGCCCAGTGCGGCGACCAGAGGGTGGTGACGATCGGCTTCTTCTGGGCGTAGGCGCGCTTCAGCTCGGCCAGCATCGCGGGCGTGGAGCTGTCGACGACCTCGTACTCCTTGTCGAGGCCGTACTCCTTGAGGACCTTGCTCTTCAGCAGGGCCATCTCGCCGGCGCTGGACTCGATGCCGGTGATCTTGCCGTCGAACTCGGAGGCCTTGCCCTTGAGGTCCTCCAGGGAGTCGATGCCCTTCATGTAGGAGGGCACGGTGAGCTCCAGGGACGTCTTGTCGTACCAGGCGCCGAGGTCGTCGAGCTGCTTGCCGTACCTCTTCCAGTACTGGGCGTGGGTCGTGGGCAGCCAGGCGTCCGTCTGGAAGTCGATGTCGCCCTGGGCGAGGGAGGTGTACAGCGGGCCGGCGTCGAACTGCTTGGCCTCGACCTCGTAGCCGCGCTGCTCCAGGATCTCCTTCCACAGGAAGGTGGAGGCGACGCCCTCGTCCCAGGGGATGTAGCCGATGCTGATCTTCTTGCCCTGGCCGACGTTCTTGCCGTCCGCCACGGCCTCGGTGCCGGTGTTGCCACCGAAGACGCCCATGCCGCCCGCGGTGAGCGCGAGGACGACGACGCCGATCACGGCGACCGCCGGACGCGGCCGGTACGACCAGATCTTCAGCCCCTGGGCGGCGCGCAGCTTGGCGGCGGCACGGCGGCCGAGCGGGGAGACCTGGGTGCCCAGGGCGCTGGTCATGCGGTCCAGGTAGATCGCGAGGATCACGATCGCCACACCGGCCTCGGAGCCGAGGCCCACGTTGAGCTGGCCGATGGCCTCGTTGACGTCGCCGCCGAGGCCGCCGGTGCCGACCATGCCGGCGATCGCGGCCATGGACAGGCCGAGCATGATGACCTGGTTGACGCCGGCCATCACGGTGGGCAGGGCGAGCGGCAGCTGGACGCGCAGCAGGGTGTTGCGCGGCGAGGTGCCGAACGCCTCGGCCGCCTCGACCAGTTCCTTGTCGACCTGCCGGATGCCCAGCTCGGTCATCCGCACGCCCGGGGCGAGCGCGAAGATCAGGGTGGCGACGATGCCCGCCGGGGCGCCGGTGCCGAAGAAGAGGATCGCCGGGATGAGGTAGATCATCGCGGGCAGCGTCTGCATGAAGTCCAGGACGGGCCGGACCAGACCGCTGACGCGGTCCGAGCGGGCCGCCCAGATGCCCACGGGTATGGAGATCACCAGCGCGATGACGGTCGCCACGAGGACGAGCGCCAGGGTGATCATCGCGTTCTCCCACAGTTCGAGGGAGTCGATGAACGCGAACCCGGCGAAGGTGAGGACACCGGCGAGGGTGCCGCGCAGCCAGAAGGCGATCACGGCGAAGATGCCGGCCAGGAGCAGCGGTTCGGGGGCCTGGAGGACGGCGTTGATGCCGTCGTAGAGGCCGAGGAAGACGGTCTTGCAGAAGTCGAACAGCCACGCCATGTGGGTGGTGAGCCAGTCGACCGCGTCGTTGACCCAGCTGCCGAGCTGAATCCTAGGCACGGGCGGTCACCTTCTCTCCGCCCTTGTCCCGCGGGGAGTCGCAGGGCTTTGGGGTGGCGTCCTGCTCGTCGCCGAGGAAGCCGACCAGGCGCTGCCTGGGCACGACGCCGACCTGCTTGTTGTCCTTGTCCACGACCGAGACCGGGTGGGAGAGCCGGGCGCTGATCGCGCACAGCTCCGTGAAGGGGGTGTCGGTCGTGGCGGTCTCGCAGTGGCAGCCGGGGTCGTCACCGGTGACCGAGGCGTCCATGATCTCGCCCGCGGTCAGGACGCGGGAACGGTCGACGTCCTGGGTGAAGGAGGCGACGTAGTCGTTCTCCGGCCGCAGCAGGATGTCCTGGGCGGTGCCGATCTGGACGATGCGGCCGTCGCGCATGACGGCGATGCGGTCGCCCAGGCGCATGGCCTCGTTCAGGTCGTGGGTGATGAAGACGATGGTCTTCTTGAGCTTCTGCTGGAGTTCCAGCAGCTGGTCCTGCATGTCGCGGCGGATCAGCGGGTCCAGGGCGCTGAAGGACTCGTCCATCAGCAGCAGGTCGGCGTCGGTGGCGAGCGCGCGGGCCAGGCCGACGCGCTGCTGCATGCCGCCGGACAGCTCGTCGGGCCAGGACTTCTCCCAGCCGGCCAGGCCGCACAGGGCGAGCGCCTCGTCGGCGCGGCGTGCGCGCTCGGCGCGGGGCACGCCCTGCACTTCCAGACCGTAGGCGGCGTTCTCGCGCACGCTGCGGTGCGGGAAGAGCGCGAAGTGCTGGAACACCATGCTGATCTTCTTGGAGCGGACCTCGCGCAGTTCACGGCCGCCGAGCGTGGTCAGGTCCTGGCCGTCGAAGCGCACGTGCCCGGCGGTGGGTTCGAGCAGGCCGTTCAGCATGCGCAGCAGGGTGGACTTGCCGGAGCCGGACAGGCCCATGACGACGAAGATCTGGCCGGGCTCCACGGTGAAGGACGCGTCGATCACGGCAGCGGTCGTGCCCTCGGCCCGCAGTTCCTCGCGGTCGGCGCCGTCGCGCAGCCGCTCGACGGCCCGGTCCGGTCTCCTGCCGAACACCTTGTACAGACTCTCTGCCTCAAGCGTCGCTGACACGTGCACCTCTATTTCGACGGCAACAGAACAGAGCGAGGACAGGGCGCAAACAGTTGAAATGCGCAACCAGCCTCGCTGCGGGGCGGCGCCTCCCCCCGATCCCCGGGAGCAAACTCGAAAGTGAGGCGCTTCACACCAACCGTGCGCAGCGCAACGCGTTGCGCTGCGGCGAGTGACTGTCGGCGAGGTACGGCATGATGCGTGGCGTGACCGGACGACTGATGCTCCTCGACACCGCTTCCCTGTATTTCCGCGCCTACTTCGGCGTCCCGGACTCGGTCAGGGCCCCGGACGGCACGCCGGTGAACGCCGTGCGCGGACTGCTCGACTTCATCGACCGCCTGGTCAAGGACCACCGGCCGGACCTTCTGGTGGCCTGCATGGACGCCGACTGGCGGCCGCAGTGGCGGGTGGACCTGATCCCGTCCTACAAGGCGCACCGCGTCGCCGAGGAGCACGCGGTGGGCCCGGACGAGGAGGAGGTGCCCGACACGCTGTCGCCGCAGGTCCCGGTCATCGAGGCGGTGCTGGACGCGGTGGGCATCGCGCGCGTGGGCGTCGCCGGGTACGAGGCGGACGACGTGATCGGCACGTTCACCGCACAGGCGAAGGGCCCGGTCGACATCGTCACGGGCGACCGCGACCTGTACCAGCTCGTGGACGACGCGCGCGGGGTGCGCGTGCTGTATCCGCTGAAGGGTGTGGGCACGCTGCAGCACACCGATGAGGCGGTGCTGCATGAGAAGTATGGGGTCGACGGCAAGGGGTACGCGGATCTGGCCCTGCTGCGCGGCGACCCCAGCGACGGCCTGCCGGGTGTGCCGGGCATCGGAGAGAAAACGGCCGCCAAGCTGCTGGCCGAGTTCGGGGACCTGGCCGGGATCATGGCGGCGATCGAGGACCGGGGGTCGAAGCTGACGCCGACCCAGCGCAGGCGGCTGGACGAGTCGCGTCCCTATCTCGCGGTCGCACCGACGGTGGTCCGGGTCGCGGACGACGTGCCCCTGCCGGACGTTTCCACCGCGCTGCCGCGGGCGCCGCGCGACCCGGCGGCACTGGAGACGCTGGCGGCCCGCTGGGGACTGGGCGGGTCGCTGGAGCGCCTGCTGGCGACGCTCGCGAGGTGATCTCTCACCTAAAGAGGTGTGAAGTGGGGGCGAGGTGCTAACTTAGGTAACCCTAACTATGCGAGACAGGGAGGTCCTCATGGCAGAGCGACCGGGACGCCAGCCGCGCAGGCTCCACTCCGCGCAGGTCGTGCGCACCGAGCGGCTGACCCCGCACATGCAGCGTGTGGTGCTCGGCGGCGAGGGCCTCGCCGATTTCGCGGCGGGCGCGTGCACCGACCACTATGTGAAGCTGCTGTTCCCGCCCGTTGGCGTCACCTATCCGGAACCGTTCGACCTGCAGCGCGTCCGTGACGAGCTGCCGCGCGAACAGTGGCCGGTGACCCGGACCTACACGGTCCGCCAGTGGGACGCCGAGCACCTCGAACTGACGCTGGACTTCGTCATCCACGGTGACGAGGGCCTGGCCGGCCCGTGGGCCATGCGCGTCCGCCCGGGCGAGACCGTGCGCTTCATGGGACCCGGCGGGGCGTACGCGCCGGACCCGGGCGCCGACTGGCATCTGCTCGTCGGTGACGAGAGCGCGTTGCCCGCGATCGCCTGTGCCCTGGAGGCGCTGCCGCGCGGGGCCAGGGCGTACGCCTTCGTGGAGATCTCCGGCCCCGAGGAGGAGCAGAAGATCGACTCGGACGTGGAGGTCGTCTGGCTGCACCGCGGTGCCCGGCCGCGCGGTGAGGCGCTGGTCGAGGCCGTGCGGAACCTGGAGTTCCCCGAGGGCCGCGTGCACGCCTTCGTCCACGGCGAAGCGCACTTCGTCAAGCAGCTGCGCCATCTGCTCCGCGTGGAGCGCCACGTCCCGCGCGAGGACCTCTCGATCTCCGGCTACTGGCGCCGCGGCCACAACGAGGACGGCTGGCAGGCCTCCAAGCGCGAGTGGAACGCCCGGATCGAGGCGGAGCAGGAAGCCGTGTCCGCGGCCTGAGGGCGGTCTGCTCACCTCGGCGGAGCGGTGTGCGGGCCCGGCTCAGTCCCCGTGTACCCGCGCGTGCAGATGCATGTCGTGCCATCCGTCGGGCTGCGGGATCGCGCTGCGCTTGGTGCCCTCCAGCTCGAAGCCGGTCCTGGTGGCGACGCGGCACGAGGCCTCGTTGCGCACCGCGTGCAGGAGTTCCAGGCGGTGGAAGCCCGTCTCGTCGAAGGCCCAGCGGGTGAGCGCGGTCGTGGCGCGGACGGCGACACCCCGCCCCCGGGCTGCCGGAGCGGTCCAGTACGCCACCTCCGCCGTGCCGTCGTCGAGCCGTATCTCGCGCAACGCCACCCGGCCCAGCAGCACGCCGGACTCCGCGTCGGCCACGGCCCAGTGCGCCTCCCGCTCCTCCTCCCACGCCTGACGCCACGCGCGGATCCAGTCCCCGACCTCCTCCACGGAGTCGGCGGCCCGGGCGTGCCACTGGTGCATCAATGGGTCCTGGAAGACCTCGTACACCGCGGGCGCGTCCCCGGCCCGCCAGGGGCGCAGCACGAGTCCGCCGTCGGCGGGGAGAGTCGGTTGCGGGCGGTCTGCGAGGGCCCCGGCGATCAGGACCGGGCTGATGAGGAACGGCATGCCCGCATCCTGGCAAGGGCCGGCCGGGCGGTCCCAGTGGTTTTCCTCCCCCGCACACCGGCCTCGTACGCTGGGCCGCGATGAGACGCAAGACCGCCACCCCGCCCTCTCCCCTGCCGCAGCGCCACGGCGTGGACCCGGTGCGGGTGCGGCTGCCCGCCGCGGGAACGTGGGGCACGGTGCGCGAGCACCTGGTGGAGCGCCTCTCCGGCGCGGGCGCCGGAGTCGTCGACGGCATGTTCGACGCGGGCCGGATCGTCGGGGCGGACGGACGGCCCGTCGCGGCGGACGCCCCCTTCGTGCCCGGGATGTTCGTGTGGTTCCACCGGGACCTGCCCGACGAGGTGCCGGTGCCCTTCCCGGTGGAGGTCGTGCACCGGGACGAGCACATCGTCGTCGCCGACAAGCCGCACTTCCTCGCCACCACCCCGCGCGGCAGCCATGTCGCCGAGACCGCGCTGGCCCGGCTCCGCCGCGAGCTGGACCTCCCGGCGCTCACCGCCGCCCACCGGCTGGACCGGCTCACCGCGGGACTCGTGCTGTTCACCGTGCGCCCCGAGGAGCGCGGCGCGTACCAGACGCTGTTCCGCGACCGCCGGGTCCGCAAGGAGTACGAGGCCGTCGCACCGTACGACCCCGCCCTCGCCCTGCCCCGGACGGTCCGCAGCCGGATCGTGAAGGAGCGCGGGGTGCTCACCGCCCGGGAGGTGCCGGGCGAGCCCAACGCCGTGAGCCGTGTCGAGCTCGTCGAGCACCGCGACCGCCCCGGCCGGCTCGCCCGGTACCGGCTCTCGCCCGCCACCGGGCAGACGCACCAGCTGCGCGTCCACATGTCCGCGCTGGGCGTGCCGATCCTCGGCGACCCGCTCTACCCGGAGGTGACCGCCGCCGTGCCGGCCGGTGACTTCCGCCGCCCGCTCCAACTGCAGGCGCGGTGCCTGGAGTTCACCGACCCGGTCACGGGCGAGGAGCACCGGTTCCGCAGCGGCCGGGTGCTCGCGGCCTGGGCGTCGTACGACCGGTGGGCCGCCGGGACGTACGACCGCCCGCCGGACGGTCAGTAGCCGCGCCACCAGCTCAGGAACCGCTGCCAGACGCCCTTGCGGCGGGGCGGTTCCGCGACGGCCGGCTGCGGCTGCACCGAGACCGGCTGCGGCTGCACCTGAGCGGGTTGGGGCTGCGCGGCGACCGGCTGGGGCTGCGCCGCGGCCGGTGCCGCTTGCGGCTGCGCGATGCCGATCTGCCAGTCCGAGCGCTGCGCGGCGACCGGCTTGTGGTGCGGCACCTCCTGCACGTCCTGCGGCGGCTTGGGCGCGAACTGCACCGGCAGTTCCACCAGGTGCCGGGAGGCGATGGACGCCGTCCAGCGCAACTCCTCCTCGTCGCAGTCGAGTTCGACGTCCGGCAACCGCATCAGCAGCGCGTCGACGCCCACGTCGGCGATGGAGCGGCCGATGTCCTGCCCGGGGCACTCGTGCGGGCCGCCGCCGAAGGCGAGGTGGGAGCGGTTGCCCTGCATGCTGGCCTTCAGGTCCGGCCGCACCCGCGGGTCGACGTTGGCCGGGAGCGGCGCGAAGAGCAGCCCGTCGCCCCGGCGGATGCGCTGCCCGCCCAGCTCGGTCTCCTGCTTGGCGAAGTAGGCGAAGACCGTGCTGAACGGCGGCTCGTTCCACAGCGACTGCTCCACCGCCTCCGGCACCGTCATCTGGCCGCCGTTGAGCTGGGCCCGGAAGCGCGGGTCGATCAGCACCGTGAGCAGCACGTTCGACAGCAGGTTGGTGGTGGCCTCGTAGGCGGCGAAGAGGACCAGGCGCAGGTGCTCCCTGACCTCGTCGTCGCTCAGCCGGGCCGGGTGCGTGATCAGGTAGCTGGCGAGGTCCTCCTCCGGCTGGGCGCGGCGGATGGCCGTGAGCCGGCCCAGGGCCTCCATGACGTAGGAGTGGCTGGCGATCGCGGTCTCGGTGCCCTTGAGCGCGTCGCGGGCGGCCTCGACGAGCCGGTCGTCGTACTCGTCGGGCATGCCGAGGATCTCGCACATCACCGCCATCGGCAGATGCTCGGTGAACTGGCTGACGAGGTCCGCCTCGCCCGCCTCGCAGAACCGGTTGACGATC
Organism: Streptomyces sp. NPDC024017; assembly: GCF_040638895.1. Classification (NCBI taxonomy): domain Bacteria; kingdom Bacillati; phylum Actinomycetota; class Actinomycetes; order Kitasatosporales; family Streptomycetaceae; genus Streptomyces; species Streptomyces sp. NPDC024017. The sequence continues at coordinate 276,188 of NZ_JBEZYZ010000010.1, forward strand.
ACCTGCGTGCTGCGGTTGATGTAGCGGCGCAGGCTGCGGAAGTCGATGGTGGAGATGGCACCCATGACCGCGCCGCGCAGCCGCTTGTGCTCGTCGCCCTCGGCGTGCGAGGCGATGGGCTGCCAGGCGATGTGCGGCATCAGCGGGTGGTCGGGCTTGACGAGGCCCTCCCTGAGCGGGGTCCAGATACGGCTGTCCCGGCAGTACTGCGAGGGCGAGCGCACCATGTGCAGGTTCTCGGCGTGGCCGAGGACGATCCACATCGGCACGTCGTCGTGGAGCAGCACGGGCGCCACGGGACCGTGCTGGTCCCGCAGTTGCTCGTACAGCGCTCCCAGGTCCTCCGCCTCGTGCAGCCGGTGCAGCCCCCCGGGCCCGAGGCCGTGCGCGGGGCAGCCGGGGGGCGGGCCGGGCCGGAGGTCGTCCGTACTGGTCGGGGCGTGGGATTCAGGCGTCACAGGAATCGCTCCGAAACTGAGGTGGTTCCAGGTGTATGGGGGGAGGTGTGGGGCGGGCGGTGCGGATCAGGTGAGTGAGCCGGTCATGGCGAGGGAGTGCAGGAAGCGCATGAGGGTCATCAGGACGTCGCGGCTGGAGGCCCGCCGCCGCGCGTCGCACTCGATGATCGGGATGTCCGGCGTGAGGTCGAGGGCCGTGCGCAGCTCCTCGACGGCGTAACGAGGGGCGTCGGGGAAGGAGTTGATGGCCACCACGAACGGCACGCCGCGCTCCTCCAGGCGCCCCATGACGTCGAAGCTGACCTCCAGCCGCCGGGTGTCGACCAGCACCACCGCGCCGAGCGCGCCCTCGAACAGGCCGTTCCACAGGAACCAGAAGCGCTGCTGGCCGGGCGTGCCGAAGAGGTAGAGCACGAGCTGGTCGGTGATGCTGATCCGGCCGAAGTCCATGGCGACGGTGGTGGCCGTCTTGGACGCGGAGCCGAAGTTGTCGTCGACACCGATGCCGGCCTGCGTCATGGTCTCCTCGGTGGTCAGCGGTGTGATCTCGCTGACCGACCCGACCATGGTCGTCTTGCCGACGCCGAAGCCACCCACGATCACGATCTTGGCCGCGGCCTGTGCCGTGTGGGGCAGCTGGTCCTCGGCCCGGGGGCCCGGGATGGTGTCAGAGCCGTTGAAGTCCATTCATCACCGCTTCGAGGAGGGAACGGTCGGAGCGCGCCTTGCGGACGATCGGGGCGCGCGCCTGCACCAGTTGCGCCGTCAGCAACTCGGTGAGCAGCACGCCCATCGCGCTGAACGGCAGGTGGAGGTAGGCCGACAGCTCGGCCACGGACAGGGGGGCGGCGCAGAGTCGGAGCAGCGCCGCCTGCTCGGGAGAGGCGGAGGGCGGCGGGTCCGTGGCACGCGCCACGATTAACGTCACCAGGTCGAGCTCGGCGCGTTCACCGTCCGGGCCGGCCACCACGTACATCCGCTCCGGGTTGCCGGGCTTGCCCTCACCCTCCTTGGGCGTGGGCGGTTCCGAAGCGAGGTCGCGCCTCTGGCGTTGGGGAGGGGTCATACGATCTGCCCGTTCCGCCGGGGCGGACTGGTGAGATGACCGCCGATCCGGACGACCAGGTCGCGCATCATCGCGCTCATCCGGCCGGGTTCGCACCGCACGTCGGAGAGCACCGCGAGGAAGGCGTTGGCTCCGGCCTTCATCAGATAGAAGTAACCGCGGTCGATCTCGATCATGACGAGCTTCATCTCGCCGTCGCCGACGGTGAGTTCCTGGCAGATGCTGCCCGCGAGGGACTGCAGGCCGGCGCAGGCCGCGGCGACCCGGTCGGCCGCGTCGGGCTCCCCGCCGTAGCGGGCGATGCGCAGACCGTCGGCCGAGAGCACCACGATCATCTCGATGCCCGGCACGCCGTCGGCGAGCTGCTTGAGCATCCAGTCGAAGTTGCCCCGTTGCTGGATCACTTGAGGTCCCCCTCGTCGTCGGCCTCGATGGGGGCCGGGTCGTTGATCAGGTGCAGGTACTTGGTCGGGTTCTGAATGAAGTCGGTCGGGTGCGTGCCCGGTTCGATGCCCTGCTTGAGCCCCTCCCAGAAGGCCTCGAGACCCTTGCCGGGTGCGTCGGGGGCGTTCATGTCGAGCAGGGGCGCCGGCTCGGGCTCCGCGGTCGCCCAGGGGTTGTACTCGCCCCGCTCGGCGGCCTCCCGGTCGGCCTTCTCGTTGGCGGCCTGCTGGGCGAGGCGCTCGGCGAGCGGCATCTTCACCCTGCTGCGGCGCTGCGGCAGGCCGTTCGCGGTCCACTCGGTGACCTCGGGGACGTCGTCGTCCTCCAGGGAGACCGTGGCGGGGATCTTCGGGCTGGTGGGGCGTCGCCTCTTGGGCGCGCGCTTCGGGCCCTCGGGGATGCCGACCGTCATGGGGATGCCGGTGGCGCCGATGCCGTGGGCGAGTCCGACACCGGGCTCGTGGGTGATCATCTCGCTCGGCACGATGAGGATGGCCCGGACGCCGCCGTACGCGGAGGCGCGCAGCGAGACCTGCATGTTGTACGCCGTGCAGAGGCGGCCCACCACGGCCAGTCCCAGGCGCGGGTGCTCGCCGATGTCCTGCAGGTCGACTCCGGCCTTGGCGGCCTCCAGCATGCCCTCGATCCGGGCGCGTGCCTCCTCGTTGAGGTTGACACCGCCGTCCTCGATCTCGATGCAGACGCCGGTCTGCACCTCGGTGGCGGTGACGTGCACCTTGGTCTGGGGCGGCGAGTAGCGCGTGGCGTTGTCGAGGAGCTCGGCGGCGGCGTGGATGACCGGTTCGACGTAGATGCCCTTGACGCTGACCTTGGCGATGGAGGACAGCTGGATGCGCCGGTACTCCAGGATGCGGGACATGGCGCCGCGCAGGGTGCTGTACAGGGACACCGGCTCGGGCCACTGCCGTCCGGGGCGGCCGCCGCCGAGGACGGAGACGGAGTCGGCCAGGCGGCCGATCAGGGCGTTGCCGTGGTCGATGCGCAGCAGGTCGTCGAAGACCTCCGGGTTGCGGCCGTGGTCCTCCTCCATCTCCCGGAGTTCCTCGGCCTGCTGGTGGATGATCGCCTGGACGCGCCGGGCGACACTGACGAAGGAGCGCGCGGCGGCGTCGCGCATGGTCACTTCGCGGTCGACGATCTTGAGGACCGTCAGCAGCGTCTCGGCCTGCGGGGCGGGGAGGTTGCGGAACGCGGGGTCGACGAGGCCGAGCTTGCGGATCACCTCCCGGGGGGATTCTCCGGTGCGCAGCAGATCGAGTGCGGCGGGGACGATCTCCCTCGAAAAGCCGACCAGTTCGTTCTCGTGGGCGGCGATCCGCTGTTCCAGATGCGCACTGTGCTGGGCGTGCTCGGCACGCTGGTTGCGCAGCGCGCGGCCGCGGCGCACCGCCTCGGCCGCCGTCGCGAGGACCAGTGCCGTGGCGATGCCGCCGCACCAGCCGACGGCGCCCCGGGCCGGCTCCGTCACCAGGGCGACGGCGGCTCCGGTCGCCGCGGCCATGACTATGGCCGGCAGCAAGAGCACGCGCGCGTAGGGAAGTTCACGGCGACCTGGAGGGGATTGAACACTCACCATGTGGGCCTTCTGACAGGAGTCGACTGAGGTTCGGGGGGACTTGCAGGGGGGTATGTCATGAAACTGTCGGGATCTTCCGCACATTGGGGAACAAGCGCACGAATTCATCTCAAGCCGGTGCGCTGCGGGCGAGCTTAGTCCGACCGGATCATCGCCGTGTCATATTCAGCAACTGCCGGAAACCGGACGCGAAGGGATAGTACGCTCAGTCGTTTACACGCTGCGACACCGTTCGAATACTGTACGTAGCGTCGTACGGGCATACGAAAGCCCATTCACCGTGACGAGTGAATGGGCTTCAGTACAACGCTGTTCCGGGGGGTGCCTCACCCCACCGACGAGTAGGCGACCACTCCTCGCAGCAACAGGTCGACGGCCTTGCGCGCGTTCTTCACCACGGAAGACCCCTGCGGCGCGGCCGCGGCGATCTGCCCCAGCACGTCGATGACCTGCTTGCACCACCGCACGAAGTCCCCCGCCGGCATCTCCGCCTCGCGCAGCACCTCGTCGAGCCCCTTCCCGGAGGCCCACTCGTACGCGGCCCAGGCGAAGCCGAGATCGGGCTCGCGCTGCCCGACGCCCTCGGTCTGGGTGATCCGGAACTCCTCCTCCAGCGCGTCCAGCCGCCCCCAGATCCGCACCATCTCGCCCAGTGCGGCCTTGGCCTTCCCGGACGGCACCTTCGGGGCCATCGCGTCGTCCGCGACCCGCGACTCGAACACCAACGCCGAGACGCACCCGGCCAGTTCGGCCGGGCCGAGGCCCTCCCAGACGCCCTCGCGCAGACACTCGCTGGCGAGCAGGTCCAGCTCGCCGTAGAGCCGCGCGAGCCGCTTGCCGTGCTCGGTGACCTCGTCGGCGCGCAGGTAGTCCAGCTCGGTCAGCAGCGCCACGATGCGGTCGAACGTCCGGGCGATCGTGTTCGTACGGCCCTCGATCCGCCGCTCCAGCTGCGAGGTGTCGCGCAGCAGCCGGTGGTACCGCTCGGCCCAACGGGCGTGGTCCTCACGGTCGTTGCAGCCGTGGCAGGGGTGCGCGCGGAGCGCGGTTCGCAGCCGGGCGATCTCACGGTCGTCGGCCGCCTGGGAGCGCCGCTTGCGGTGCCGCTCGGCCGGGATGTGCCCGGCCTTGGTGCGCAGCGCCGACGCGAGATCCCGACGGGACTGCGGGGAGCGGGGGTTGAAGGACTTCGGGATCCGCATCCGCTCCAGCGGCTCGACCGGTACCGGGAAGTCCATGGACGCCAGCCGCTTCACCTGCCGCTCGGCGGTCAGCACCAGCGGGCGCGGCCCGTCGTGGTGCTCGAAGCCGCGGTGGCCGTTCGAACGGCCCGCCGGCAGGCCCGGGTCCAGGACCAGCGCCAGGCCCGCGTACTTGCCGGTGGGCACGTGGATGACGTCACCGGGCTTGAGCTTCTCCAGCGCGACGGCGGCCTCCGCGCGCCGCTCTGCCGCGCCCTGCCGGGCGATCTCGTTCTCCCGGTCCTTCAGTTCGCGGCGCAGTCGCGCGTACTCCTCGAAGTCGCCGAGGTGGCAGGTCATGGAGGCCTTGTAGCCCTCCAGCCCTTCCTCGTTGCGCTGCACCTGCCGCGAGATGCCGACGACCGACTTGTCCGCCTGGAACTGCGCGAAAGACGTCTCCAGCAGCTCGCGCGAGCGGTGCCGCCCGAACTGCTCGACCAGGTTGACCGCCATGTTGTACGACGGCTTGAAGCTGGAGCGCAGCGGGTACGTGCGCGTGCCGGCCAGGCCCGCGAGGTGCTCGGGGCTCATACCGCGCTGCCAGAGCACCACGGCGTGGCCCTCGACGTCGATGCCGCGCCGCCCGGCACGGCCCGTCAGCTGGGTGAACTCGCCCGGGGTGATGTCCGCGTGCTGCTCGCCGTTCCACTTGACGAGCTTCTCCAGCACCACCGAGCGGGCGGGCATGTTGATGCCGAGGGCGAGGGTCTCGGTCGCGAACACGGCCTTGACCAGGCCGCGCACGAACAGTTCCTCGACGACCTCCTTGAAGGTCGGGAGCATGCCCGCGTGGTGGGCGGCGATGCCGCGCTCCAGGCCCTCGAGCCACTCGTAGTAGCCGAGGACGTGCAGATCCTCCCGCGGGATGGACGCCGTGCGCTCCTGGACCAGGGTGCGGACCCGCTCGCGCGCCTCCTCGTCGTTGAGCCTGAGACCGGCGTACAGGCACTGCTGGACGGCGGCCTCGCAGGCGGCGCGGCTGAAGATGAAGGTGATGGCGGGCAGCAGCCCCTCGGCGTCGAGCCGCTCGATGACCTCGGGCCGGCTCGGCGTCCACACCCGGGACCGCTGCCTGCGGTCGCGCTCGCGGTCGGCCTCGCGCATCCGACCGCGCCGGCGGTCCTGGTACGACGGCCGGCTCGCCTCCATGCGCGCCATGCGCGTGAGGTCGGGGTTGACGGCCTTCTTGTGGCCCTCGCCCTCCTCGAACAGGTCGTACATCCGCCGCCCCGCCAGCACGTGCTGGAACAGCGGCACGGGCCGGTGCTCGGAGACGATCACCTCGGTGTCGCCGCGGACCGTGTCCAGCCAGTCGCCGAACTCCTCGGCGTTCGACACCGTCGCCGAGAGCGAGACGAGCGTGACCGACTCGGGAAGGTGAATGATCACTTCTTCCCACACGGCGCCCCGGAACCGGTCGGAGAGGTAGTGCACCTCGTCCATGACCACGTAGCCGAGGCCCAGCAGGGTCTGCGACCCGGCGTACAGCATGTTCCGCAGCACCTCGGTGGTCATCACGACCACCGGGGCGTCGGAGTTGACGCTGTTGTCGCCGGTGAGCAGGCCCACCTTGTCCGTGCCGTAACGGCGGCACAGATCGGCGTACTTCTGGTTCGACAGCGCCTTGATGGGGGTCGTGTAGAAGCACTTCTTGCCCTGCTGGAGAGCGAGGTGGACGGCGAACTCGCCGACGATCGTCTTGCCCGAACCGGTGGGTGCGGCGACCAGGACACCCTTGCCCGCCTCGAGCGCCTGGCAGGCCTCGATCTGGAAGGGGTCGAGGCCGAAGTCGTACATCTCGCGGAAGGGGGCGAGCGCGGTGGCCTGCTCGACAGCACGCTTGCGGGCTGCCGCGTACCGCTCGGCCGGTGAGAGGTCCTCTGTCATCGTGCTTTCGAGCGTACCGGGCCGCACTGACAACAGGACGATCATTATCCGGATCCGTTGCTGTGAAACCTGGGATCGGCGCAGCTCAGGGGCCGACGACCCGCACTCCCCCGCGTACGCAGCGCACGCTCAGCGGCAACGGGCCGAACGGCTCCCCGTCGGCGTAGCCGGTGATGCCCTCGGCGGCGATCTCGACCCGGGCCGCCCGCAGCACGGTCACCTTCGGATGGTCGACGTGCGTCCCCCGGTACACCCTCGGGAACACCCGCAGCAGTGTCGTCCGGCTGCAGTCCCCGACCACCGTGACGTCGAACAGCCCGTCGGTCAGGTCGGCGCCGGGGCAGATCCGCATGCCGCCGCCGTACGAGGAGCCGTTGCCGACGGCCACCAGGGTCGCCTCGACCTCCCGGACCTCGCCGTCGTCGAGCCGGATCCGGTACGGGACGGGCCGGAACTCGGCGAGTTCGGCGATCATCGCGAGGTCGTACTTGAGGCGGCCGGTGGGCCACCGCATGCGGTTGCCGCGGTCGTTGACGCGGGAGTCGAAGCCGGAGGCGAGGACGGTGCCGAACCAGCGGTCGCCGACCTGCCCGAGGTCGATGTCGCGGAGCCGGCCGCATTTGAGGGCGTCGGCGATCATGCGGCCCGCGGCGGCGGGCTCCCGCACGGGCAGGCCGAGGGCGCGGGCGAAGTCGTTGCCGGTGCCGACGGCGACCAGGCCCAGCGGGGTGGGCGTGCCCGCGACCGCCCGCAGCGCGAGGCCCGCCATCCCGTCACCGCCGACGGCTATCAGCGCTCCGGTACCGCCCTCGACGGCCGCACGCGCGCGTACGAGGGCGTCCGCGGCGTCCTCCCCGAGGACCGTCCGCACCGAGAAGCCTGCCGCCCGCAACGCGGAAGCGGCCGGCTGCGCCGCGCGGGCGCCCCGGCCGCGGCCCGCGGTGGGGTTGACGAAGAGGGTGATCTCGCTGGTCACGCGACCGACCCTACGAGGTGCCTGCCGATCTTCAGGTCACGTCGTCATAACCGTTGACCCGGTCCGAGCGATCCGAACTCGCCTGCTCGGGCAGCGCCGCGCGGCTGGTGGTCACGGGCTCGATCGCGCCGATGTCGTCGGGGGTGAGATCCAGCTCGGAGGCCTCGTCGTCGGCGGGGCCCAGGGCCTCGCGACGGCTGCGCCGGCGGTCGTTGAGCAGGGAGAAGGCGACGGCGGCGAAGTACAGGACCCAGATCGGCCCGGCGAGCATCAGCATGGTCAGCGGGTCGGTGCTGGGCGTGGCGATGGCCGCGAAGACCGTGATGCCCATGATCATGCCGCGCCACCAGCCGAGCATCCGCTTGCCGGTGATCGCCCCGGTGAGATTGAGCATGACCAGCAGCAGGGGCAGCTCGAACGAGAGGCCGAAGACGATCACCATCCGCATGACCAGGTCGAGCAGGTCGTCCAGCGGGAGGAGGTTGGACGTGCCCCCCGGCGTGAACTCCAGGAGCACCCTCGCCGTGGTGGGAAGCACCGTGTAGGCGAAGTACGCGCCGGTGATGAACAGCGGGGCGCCCGTGCCGACGAAGGCGTAGGCGTACTTCCGCTCGTGCCGGTGCAGGCCCGGCGCGACGAAGGCCCACAGCTGGTAGAGCCAGACCGGCGAGGCCAGCACGACGCCGGCCATCAGCGACACCTTCAGCGCCAGCGTGAAGGGGGTGATCAGACCGTTGATGGTGATCTGCGCACACGGCTTCGAGGACTGCGACCTGGCCAGTTCCTGGAAGGTCTTGTCACAGCCGACCGAGTCGAGGATCGGCTTGGTGATCAAGTTGATGATGTCGTTGTAGAAGAAGGCGGCGACGACCGTGACGATGACGATCGCCAGCATCGCCTTGGCGAGCCGGTTGCGGAGCTCGCGAAGGTGCTCCGCGAGGGGCATCCGCCCCTCGGGATCCTTCTCCTGCTTGCGGGCAGACTTCAGCAACCCACGTTCCCATCTCGTGCGGCGGGCCGGAGGTCACCGGCCCTGCGTCAGCGCTTGGTCGTGTCCGTGGGCTCGTTGACCGGGCGCGAGCTGGTCACGTCACCGGGCGCTGCCTGGATGGTGCGCTGCGAGGGCTCGTCGTTGTTGGGCGGGCCGGCCGGGGTCGTGGACGACTTGTTCTCGTCCTTCATCGCCTTGGCCTCGCTCTTGAGGATGCGGGCGGACTTGCCGAGCGACCGAGCCATGTCCGGAAGCTTCTTCGCGCCGAACAGCAGGATGATGACGACGAGGATGAGAATGATCTCGGGGGCTCCGAGCCTTCCGAACATAAGTCTTTACCTTCTCACCGAGGCGGCTGTGGTGGGGTGCTGTCCGACCGGTCGGACACATGTCCGAACGATCGTGCTGGCAGCGATCGTAACGCTCGGGGGTAAACGTGAGGCAATCCCTCTGCATCCCCCGTGCGTACTCCCGTCCGCGACCAGTGCCTCGTTAACCGGGTCGCGACCAGCAGCGTACCTGTCCGAACCACCGACGTGACAGGGCGAACTGTCCCAAAGCGCGACTCACAGCCGCCCGCAGGACCGCTCACAGAGCGTCGACTGAACGGGCCGCGCTCTCCGCCGCCCGCTCCAGATCCTCGGCGGCCCGGTTGATACGACGCGCCGAGTCCGTGACCTGCCTGCCCAGGCGCTGTGCCGCCACGAAGACCCGCACGGCGAGCACCCCGAGTACGACGAGACTCACGAACCCCACAGCAACCGCGAACATCGGCCAGAACATGACGTCGAGCCTAGACCGTCCCGAGCGGGCGAACGCCCCGACCCACTAGTGCCGGGGCACTAGACGGTGGAGTGCAGCCGCAGGGTCCGCACACCGCCGTCGGTGAGCAGCTCCACGATCCGCTCCCCCGCGGGCTTGCGGACGGACGCGCCGCACGCCGGGCAGGTGAAGGAGTAGAAGGTGGTGCGGCTCGTGGCGCCGATGGCCAGGCGCAGGGCGCCCGCGGCGAGTTCGAAGCGCTCCCGGCAGTCGGGGCAGCCCGCCCTGAACACGACCGGGGTCACGCTTCTCATCCCGGCGAACGCGGACTCCACCGTCATGCCCCCGACACCACCGGACGTCGCCGACTCGTTCAAGCCCTCGCTCCTCTTTCTGGGGTCGCTCGCCTCCGGGCCGCCGCGGCCGGTGTCGTGGTCCGGCCGCGCCCGGCCGTGGACCCCGGGGGAGCGACGGTGGCTCACTCGGGTCCGTCGCCCGGCCCGTCCGGAACCGCGTGCACCGCGTGCGGCGCGCGCACGTCGGCCTCCACGACGGGAGCCGTCCGTCCCGCCTCGATCCCGTCGTACGCCGCCAGTGCCTCGCGGGCCGCCTGCCGGGCACTGTCGGCGAGCTCCGGCGGCGAGACGATCCGGCCGTCCCGCCCGAGCCGCAGTGCCAGGCGCCGGAGCGACGCCGGGTCGGGGGTCCGCAGAGTGATACGCAGCCCGCCCTCCGGGAGCTCATCCGCACTGTCGTGCGGGTAGTACTCCGCGACCCAGCGGCCGCCGGGGCCGACCTCGACCACGACCTCCGGGTCCTCGGCCGCGGGCTGCACCAGCGCCTCCGAGAGGTCCCGCAGCTCGATCTCGGGCGGCGCCGACGGCTCGTCCAGGATCTTGATCTCGGCGACCCGGTCGAGCCGGAAGGTGCGGCGCGCCTCGGAGCGACGGCACCAGGCCTCGACATAGGTGTGCCCGACGCTGACCAGGCGGATGGGGTCGATCTCCCGCTCGGTGACCTCGTCGCGCGCGGGCGAGTAGTAGCGGATCCACAGCCGGCGGCGCTCGGCGATCGCGCGGTCGACGTCCGCGAAGACACCGCCCTCGGACTCGAAGGTCACCGACAGGCGCGAGCTGGCGCCCGCCGCCTCGCCGGCCGCGGTCTCCACCTTGGCCGTCGCCCGCAGCAACGCCTGCCGGTCGCTCTCGCGCAGTCCGGGCAGCGTGGACACCGCCCGGGCGGCGACGAGCAGCGCGGTGGCCTCGTCGGCGGCGAGCCGGAGCGGCTCGGCGGCTTCCGCCGCGAGGGCGGCCGGGTTGTGCCACCAGATGCGCTCGCCGTCGGTGTCGATGTCGAGCAGGTCGCCGCCGCGGAAGCTGGTGCCGCACATGGGCAGCACGTCGAGGTCGGAGACCAGCTCGTCCTCGCTGATGCCGAAGGCGCGCGCGACGTCCTCGACCCGGGCTCCGGGGCGCTCCTTCAGATACGTCACCAGCGAGAGCATCCGCCGGGTCTGGTCGATGGCGTTCACGGGCCTGACCGGTTTGCCTGCCACTGTTCTTCCGCTCCCCCTCAGCCCTTGGCCACGGCCCGCAGCCGGTCCACCACGTCGGCCCGCAGCTCGGCGGGCTCCAGGACGACCACGTCCGGCCCGAACTCCACCAGCCAGGCGTCCAGCCCGTGGCCGTACGGAATCTCCAACTCGTCCCAGCCGTCGCCGAGTTCCCGAACCGAGGTGGCCTTCGCCCGAAGGGGGTAGCCCGCGCCCGTGCGCAGCCGGATCCGCGCCGAACGGTCGGCGATCTCCCCGGCCCAGCTCGCGACGGTCTCCCGGACGGTGACGACGTCCGGCACGTCAGCGGTGTACCGGCCGCTGCGCGAGCGGACCTTGCCGGTGATCCGGGACAGCCGGAAGACCCGCTCGGCGCCCCGGTCGCGGTCCCAGCCCGCCAGGTACCAGTGGCCCCGCCAGCACTCCAGCGCCCACGGCTCCACGTGCCGCTGCTCGGGGCGGGCGGCCGTGGCCTTGCGGTAGTCGAAGGCGACGGGCCTGCGGTCCCGGCACGCCAGCATCAGCGGCTCGAACGCGGCCTCGTGCACGGGGATGCGCGGCTCCAGCGCGCCGTGCGACCCGTAGGGGTCGACGTCCTCGGGGAGTCCGGCGGCGCGCAGCTTCTGCAGGGCGCCGCTGGCCGCTCCGGCGAGCCGGGCCTGCTGCCACACCTTGGCGGCGAGCCCCAGGGCGGCGGCCTCCTCGGCGTCCAGGGTGATGGGCGGGAGGCGGTTGCTGTCGCGGCGGGCCAGGTAGCCGACCTCGCCGTCGAGGTTCTCGACGGTCTCGATGACCAGCCCGAGCTCGCGCAGGTCGTCCTTGTCGCGCTCGAACATGCGGTTGAAGGAATCATCGGAGCCGGTCGCGCCGTTGCCCGGCCCGAAGGCCTCGACGTAGGCCTCGATGGAGTCGCGCAGCTCACGCTTGCTGAGCGGCCGCCGCGTCCCGAGCAGACACAGCGCCAGGTTCATCAGCCGCTCTGCCTTGGCAATGGCCATCGACGCGCTTCGCCTCCCTATGGTGCTTACGAGCGATGACCGTACCGCCACACGGTGGCACGGCAAAAGCCGAGGGCCCATGCCCGAACAGGCATGGGCCCCGCATGATCGAGTCTGTCGGAGCTTGCTCAGACTCCGAGCAGGTCGACCACGAAGATCAGCGTCTCGCCGGGCTTGATCGCCGGGGTCGGGCTCTGGTTGCCGTAGGCGAGGTGCGCGGGGATGGTCAGCTGGCGGCGGCCGCCGACCTTCATGCCCTGTACGCCCTGGTCCCAGCCCTTGATGACCCGGCCGCCGCCCAGCGGGAAGCGGAAGGGGGTGCCACGGTTCCAGCTGGCGTCGAACTCCTCGCCCGTGCTGAAGGAGACACCCACGTAGTGCACGGTGACGGTCTGGCCGGCCTGCGCGACCGGGCCGTCGCCCTCCCAGATGTCCTTGATCTCGAGGTCCGCCGGGGGCTCGCCGCCCGGGAAGTCGATCTCGGGCTTGTCGATGCTCACTTCATCTCTCCTTGTTACGTGACCTGCGTCGGGAACAGTCTCACAGACCGGCCGGGTCAGACCGTGCCGAGGATGTCCACCGTGAAGACCAGTGTGTTCTTGGCCAGCTCGCTCTGAGGGCTCGCGCCGTAGCCGAGCGAGGGCGGGATCACCAGCAGCACCCGGTCGCCCACGTGCTTGCCGACGAGGCCCTTGTCCCAGCCTGCCACCACGGAGCCGTTGCCGATCTGGAAGGCGGTGGCGCCGCCGTGGTCCCAGGAGGAGTCGAACTTCTTGCCGTCCTCCCACTTGACCCCGGTGTACTGGGCGATGAGGCCCTGGCCGGCCTCGACCTTCTTGCCGTCGCCCTTGATCAGCACCTGCTCCTTGAGATCCTTGGGAGCCTTTTCGCCCTTGGGGACGGTGATGACCGCGGCCTTCTGCGACGGGGACTTCACCTCGGGCATGCCCGGCTCGGAGGGCGCCTGCTCGCCCTTGGCCTCGGCCTTGGTGTCGACGCTCGCGGCACCGACCGGGTCGACCACCCAGATCAGCACGTCCTTGGCGGAGATCCCGGAGGAGGTGTTCAGGCTCTGGCCGATCAGGTCGCCCGCGGTGCCCTGCACCAGGACGCGGCTGCCGGGCTTCTTGCCCTTCACGGCGTCGAGGACCTTCTCGGGCAGCTGCTGGCTCGGCTTGCCGATCTGCTCGATGGACTGCCGGCGGGGAGCCTTGTCACCCGTCGCTCCCGCGGCCCAGGTGCCGCCGAGCTCCTGGCCCCCGCCCCACTTCTCGACGGTCCAGTCCAGGCGGACGAAGTCCGAGCCCTTGATCGGCGTTCCGCTGCCCGCCGAGACCGTCTTGACCACGGTCTTGTCGGACGGCTTGCCGTCCTTGGGCACGGAGATCTCGGGCTTCGCCCCGACCTTGCCCTTGACCTCGGCGACGCCTCCCGCCGCGTCGCCGTTGTTCCCGTCGTCCGATCCGCACGCGGCGGTGAACAACAGGGCGGGAACGGCCAGCAGCGCGGCCACGCGTCGTTTCGTGTTGTAGTTCATCAGTCCAACTGGGATCGGGGGTGGGGGGCAATGGCCGCCACTCTACGGCGTACCCGCTCCTCGCTCCTCTCACCGCGCGACATGACGTCGCCACGGGCCGCTCCCGGACGGGCGGAACAGGGCGGAAATGCCGGTGCCCGGAGGCATGAAAACCTCCGGGCACCGGCATTTCGGACGGGCCGGAACAGGCTCACATTCCGGCGATCAGCTTCTCCACCCGGTCGTCCACCGAACGGAACGGGTCCTTGCACAGCACGGTCCGCTGAGCCTGGTCGTTGAGCTTGAGGTGAACCCAGTCGACCGTGAAGTCACGGCGCTGTTCCTGGGCCCGCCGGATGAAGTCGCCGCGCAGCCGGGCCCGAGTGGTCTGCGGCGGAACGGACTTGCCCTCGAAGATCTTCAAGTCGTTGCAGATGCGGGCCGCCTGGCCCTTCTTCTCGAGCAGGTAGTACAGGCCACGACGGCGGTGGATGTCGTGGTAGGCGAGGTCTATCTGCGCGACCCGCGGGTGAGACATGGTCATGTTGTGCTTGGCGCGGTACCGCTCGATGAGCTTGTACTTCATGACCCAGTCGATCTCGGTGCCGATGCGGTCGAGGTCCTCGGACTCGATCGCGTCCAGCGTGCGGCCCCACAGCTCCAGGACCTGGTCTACGGTGCCGGTGCGGATGCCCCGGCGCTCGCAGAAGTCCAGGGCCTTCTCGTAGTACTCGCGCTGCACCTCCAGGGCGGAGGCCTCGCGTCCGCTGGCCAGGCGCACCTTGCGGCGGCCGGTGATGTCGTGACTGACCTCGCGGATCGCCCGGATCGGGTTCTCCAGGGTGAGGTCCCGCATCACCGTGCCCGCCTCGATCATGCGCAGTACCAGGTCGGTGGCACCGACCTTGAGCAGCATGGTCGTCTCGGACATGTTGGAGTCGCCCACGATGACGTGCAGGCGGCGGTAGCGCTCGGCGTCCGCGTGCGGCTCGTCACGCGTGTTGATGATGGGCCGGGAGCGGGTCGTCGCCGAGGAGACGCCCTCCCAGATGTGCTCGGCCCGCTGGCTGACGCAGTACACGGCCCCGCGCGGCGTCTGCAGCACCTTGCCGGCGCCGCACAGCAACTGCCGTGTGACCAGGAACGGAATGAGAATGTCCGCGAGTCGGGAGAACTCCCCGTGCCGGGCGACCAGATAGTTCTCGTGGCAGCCGTAGGAGTTGCCCGCCGAGTCGGTGTTGTTCTTGAAGAGGTAGACGTCGCCCGCGATTCCCTCCTCGTGCAGGCGTCGTTCGGCGTCCACCAGGAGTCCTTCGAGAATGCGCTCGCCTGCTTTGTCGTGGGTGACCAGTTCGGTCACGTTGTCGCATTCCGGTGTCGCGTATTCCGGATGCGATCCCACGTCGAGATAGAGGCGGGCGCCGTTTCGCAGAAAGACATTGCTGCTGCGGCCCCATGACACGACACGGCGGAAGAGGTACCGCGCCACCTCGTCAGGAGACAGGCGGCGCTGTCCCCTGAACGTGCACGTGACGCCGTACTCGTTCTCCAGCCCGAAAATGCGGCGGTCCATGAGGGAACATTACGCCCGATCCCCTGAACTGAAACGGGGTTCGACGGCACGGTTTGGATCATTTTCCGAACCGGCCGCAACAACCGCTCCCTGGCCGGGAGCTGCGACTACCCGTCCTGTGGCGGTCAAACCCAGCAGAGACACGCCACCGGCGACACCCGGTACGGCGAAGCCCCACAGGGCCCCGCCCGCCTCCACGACGGGCCCCGCGACGCCCGCCCCGACCGAGTGGCCCACGGTGAACGTCGTCACCAGCCAGGAGAACGCCTCGGTGACCGTGCCGCGCGGGGCATGACGGTCGACCAGGACGAACGCGCAGGCGATGGCGGGCGCGAGGAAGACACCGGCGAGCGCGGTCAGCGCCACCATGGGCACCGCGTCCGGCATGAGAAGCAGCGGCAGGTAACACACCACCAGAAGAGCGACCAGCACCTGGAGTCGCCGCGCGGGCTCACCGGCCCACTGCCGGGCCCCGTAGACGGTACCGCCGACCAGCGCCCCGAAGCCCAGGGCGGCCATCAGCCAGCCGTACACGGCGTCCCCGCCGTGGTCGTCCGCGTAGGGCACCGAGGCGACCGTGATGGATCCGAGCGCCATCCCGATGAACAGGAACGCCGCCAGCAGCGCGAGCAGCCCCGGCGAGCGCAGGGCGCCGAGCCAGTGCGCCTCGCGCGGCGCCGAACGCCACGCACGCGAGGGCTGGGACACCACCACGGACAGCGCCCCCAGCACTCCGACCACGTTCAGCACCAGCAGCGCGACCTGGGCCGACCACAGGGACACGCACAGCGTCACGAGCAGCGGCCCGACGGTGAACATCACCTCCTGCGCCACGGCGTCCATGGCGTACGCCGTGTGCACCTGGTCCTCCCTGCGCAGCACGGAGGGCCACAGCGCCCGCAGGCCGCCCTCCAGGGGCGGCGTGAAGAGTCCGGCGCCGGCGACGGCGGCGTAGGCGAGCGGCAGCGACCCGATCCCCCCGAAGGCGAAGACGGCCATCGCGAGCCCGGAGAGGACGGCCGCCGGCAGCTGCACGCGCGGCTGCCCGCGCAGGTCCACGAGCCTGCCCAGCACCGGCTGCCCCACCGCGTTGGCGACGCCGTACACGCCCGCCAGCGCCCCCGCCAGGCTGTACGAACCGCCCTCCGCCCGCACGAACAGCAGGATCGCGATCGCGCCGGTGGCGTTGGGCAGCCGGCCCACGAGCGTGCCGACGAGCAACCGGGCGGCGTGTCGCGCCCGAAGGATCTCCAGGTATCCCGTGGCCATGTCCCCGCCCTAGGTTTTACGTATAACGTGGACTTCCATACGTACCATGTCCGCTGTTCACGAGTCCAGACGAAAGAGCAGGCCGACGGTGGCACGAGGCAGCACCCGCCCCACGAGCCGGGACGTCGCCCAGGCCGCCGGCGTCTCCCAGGCGGCGGTGTCCCTGGTCCTGGGCGACAAGTGGCGCGGTCGCGTCGCGGAAGCGACGGCGGAGCGGGTCCGCGCGGCCGCCCGCGACCTGGGCTACCGCCCGAACCTGGCCGCCCGCAACCTGCGCCTGGGCCGCACCCGCACGGTCCTCCTGGTCGTCCCGGCCCTCACCACGGAGTTCTTCGCCGGCGTCTACACGGGCGCCGCCCGCGTCGCCGCCGAGCACGGCTTCGGCGTGGTCCTCTACCCCTCCCCCGAGGGCATCGGCCCCGCCCGCGACCCCTTCGCCTCCGCGCAGGCCGCGCTGGACGGCGTCATCGCCTCCTCCATGGCCGCGGACGCGCTGACCGCGATCCGCGGCGAGGCACTGCCGCTGGTGATGCTGGACAGCGACCCGGAGGGCAGCCTGGGGGCGGCGACGGTGAACCTGGACATCGCCGACGGCATCCGCCAGGCCGCGGAGCACCTGCTGTCCTTGGGCCACCGCCGCTTCCTCCATCTGGCGGCGGACGTCCCCTCCTGGACCTTCGAGATCCGCGCCCGGGAACTGGCGGCCCGGCTGGACGAGGTGCCGGGCACATCGGTACGCACGGCCCGCTCCCCCATCTCCATCGAGGGGGCGGTGGCGGCCGCCGAAGCGGCGCTCTCGGCTCCCGGCGCTCGCCCCACCGCCGTGATCTGCGACGACGATCAGCTCGCGGCCGGCACGTACAAGGCGGCCCGCCGCCTGGGGCTGCGCATCCCGGACGACCTGTCGGTCACCGGCGTCGACGACCTGGCCCTGGCCACGGCCATGGACCCGGAACTGACGACGGTCCACCTGAACGCCGAACTCTTCGGGGAGCGCGGCATGCGGGCCCTGCTGGCCGTCCTGGAGGACCGGGCACCCGAGAGCGGGGACATCCCGGTGCGACTGGTGCTACGAGGTTCGACGGCCAGGCCCAGGTAGCGGTGCTCGGCGGTGCGCCCCGGCCGCACACCGGCCGCGGCGCACCGCACCTCCTCAGGGCTACTCGGCGTCGTCGTCGGACGCCGTGTCCTCGGCGCCAGCGTCGCCCTCTCCGTCCGCGCCCAGCAGCCGGGACAACTGCCGCCCGCTGATCCGCCTGAACTTGCGCTTCTGCGGGCGGGTGCGGTCCAGTACCGCCACCTCGAGCCGCTCGGCGGGAATCTCCCGCTCGCTGCCGTTGGTGTCGCGGGACAGCGCCTGCACGGCCAGCTTCAGCGCCTTCGCGAGGGTCATGCCCTCCTCGTGGCGCTGGTCCAGATAGCTGCTGATCTGCTCGGCGTTGCCGCCCACCGCGACCGAGCCGTGCTCGTCCACGATGGAGCCGTCGTGCGGGAGCCGGTAGATCTGGTCGCCCTCGGGCGTCTCACCGACCTCGGCGACGACCAGCTCCACCTCGTACGGCTTCTCGGCGGCGCTGGAGAAGATCGTGCCCAGCGTCTGCGCGTACACGTTCGCCAGGCCCCGGGCCGTCACATCGTCCCGGTCGTAGGTGTAACCCCGCAGGTCGGCGTAGCGCACGCCGCCGATCCGCAGGTTCTCGTACTCGTTGTACTTGCCGGCGGCGGCGAAGCCGATCCGGTCGTAGATCTCGCTGAACTTGTGCAGCGCACGGGACGGGTTCTCGCCGACGAACACGATGCCGTCGGCAAACTGCAGCACGACCAGGCTGCGACCACGGGCGATGCCCTTCCGGGCGTACTCCGCCCGGTCGGCCATGGCCTGCTGGGGTGAGACATAGAACGGCGTCGACACCGGTTATCCGTCCCTCTCTTGAAGATTCCGTCGGTTCACTGGACCACCCTCACGAAGACGATCGCCGCTACAGCAGCGCGGCCCGCGGCCCGTCGGGCTGCTCGAGACGCCGCTCCAGGATCGAGCGTGCGATCTCGGACGCCTCGGTCTCGGTGAGCCGGCGGAAGCCGTCGTCGGTGATCACGGTGACGATGGGATAGATCCGGCGGGCGACATCGGGACCGCCGGTCGCCGAGTCGTCGTCTGCCGCGTCGTAGAGCGCCTGGACCACGAGCGTCGTGGCCTCGGACTCGCTGAGGTCCTCCCGGAAGAGCTTCTTCATGGCGCCGCGGGCGAAGATCGACCCGGAGCCGGTGGCCGCGTAGTTGTGCTCCTCGGAGCGGCCGCCGGTGACGTCGTAGGAGAAGATGCGGCCCTTGCCGCGGTCCACGTCGTACCCGGCGAACAGCGGCACCACGGCCAGGCCCTGCATGGCCATGCCGAGGTTGGACCGGATCATCGTCGACAGCCGGTTCGCCTTGCCCTCCAGCGACAGCTGGGCGCCCTCGACCTTCTCGAAGTGCTCCAGCTCCAGCTGGAACAGCTTCACCATCTCCACGGCCAGGCCCGCCGTGCCGGCGATGCCCACCGCCGAGTACTCGTCGGCCGGGAAGACCTTCTCGATGTCCCGCTGGGCGATGACGTTGCCCATGGTGGCCCGCCGGTCACCGGCCAGGACCACACCGCCGGGGAACGTCACGGCGACGATCGTGGTCCCGTGCGGTGCCTCGATCACACCCTGGGTGGGAGGCAGTTGCCGGTTGCCGGGCAGGATCTCCGGCTGGTGCTCGGACAGGAAGTCCATGAAGGAGGAAGACCCTGGCGTCAGGAAGGCAGCTGGTAGACGCCCGGTGCTACGAGTGTTGGCTTCCACGCGATTCCTTCCACGTATGCGACAGCCCGCCCTGTGACGTCGGGCCGATCCTTGGAACAACCCCGGTCCGGTTGCCACCGGGGGCTCGGTATGCCTCGGACCCTACCCGTCCTTCGGCGGTGATCCACATGCCCGGCGGGACCAACTCCGCCTGAGCGACGCCGCGCTTGCCCGCCGCGCTCGGCGGGGGGTCACCGGGCTCAGGGCCCACCGACGCCCGGAGCGCCGCACACGAGGGCATCACGTCCTGCGGTGCCCCGCGTGCAGCGCTCCGCGCTCGGCTCGTCCGTCACCCAAGCACCCCGTTCACCTTCGGAGTGAAGGCTCAGGCGCCTTACTGGCCACCCTTTTGAACGAAGGAGCGCACGAAGTCCTCGGCATTCTCCTCGAGTACGTCGTCGATCTCGTCCAGAACCGAGTCGACGTCGTCGCTCAGCTTCTCCTGACGCTCCTTGAGGTCCTCGGAAGCCTGCGTCTCCGCCGACTGCTCCTCGACCTCCTCGGTGGACCGGGTGGCCTTCTGCTGTCCGCCGCCGGTGTCCTTGGTCGCCATATCCCTCACCCCGCTCGGTTCGCCCGACACAGTTGCTCGGTCAAGATCAGACCCTACTCGCCGGGTCTGACAATGGCCCCGCAGTTGCTCCAACGTACGGTGACCACCTCGATGATTCCCGGACCAGGGACTTTCCACCCTGTCCGGCCGGTTCCCGACGAGTACCCGCTCAACGCGGTCACCCGCCCGACAGGACCCTGACCAGGTCTTCCGCGGTGCGGCAGCGGTCCAGGAGCTCCTTGACGTGATTACGCGTTCCGCGAAGCGGTTCCAGGGTTGGGACCCGCTGCAGCGAGTCCCGGCCCGGCAGATCGAAGATCACCGAGTCCCAGGAGGCCGCCGCGACGTCGTCCGCGTACTGCTCCAGGCAGCGGCCGCGGAAGTACGCCCGGGTGTCCTCCGGCGGCACCGTACGGGCCCGCTCCACGTCCGCGTCGGTCAGCAGCCGCTTCATGCGCCCGCGGGCCACCAGACGGTTGTACAGGCCCTTCTCGGGCCGTACGTCGGCGTACTGGAGGTCGACCAGGTGCAGCCGCGCCGCGTCCCAGTCGAGGTTGTCCCGGCGCCGGTAGCCCTCCATGAGCTCCCGCTTGGCGACCCAGTCCAGCTCTCCGGCCAGGCTCATCGGATCGTGCTCCAGACGGGTGAGGGTGTCCTCCCAGCGGGACAGGACGTCCTTGGTCTGGTCGTCGGCGTCGGCCCCGAACCGCTCCTCCACGTACTTGCGCGCCAGCTCGTAGTACTCCATCTGCAACTGGACCGCCGTGAGCGTACGGCCGCTGCGGAGCGTGACCAGGCGTTTCAGGGACGGGTCGTGCGAGACCTGGTGGAGCGTGCGGACGGGCTGGTCGACGGCCAGGTCGACGGCGATGAAACCGTCCTCGATCATCGACAGCACCAGCGAGGTCGTGCCCAGCTTGAGGTAGGTCGAGATCTCCGACAGGTTCGCGTCACCGATGATCACGTGCAGGCGCCGGTACTTCTCGGCGTCCGCGTGCGGCTCGTCGCGGGTGTTGATGATCGGGCGCTTGAGCGTCGTCTCGAGGCCGACCTCGACCTCGAAGTAGTCGGCTCGCTGGCTGAGCTGGAAGCCGTGCTCGTGCCCGTCCTGGCCGATGCCGACGCGGCCCGCTCCGGTGAAGACCTGGCGGGAGACGAAGAACGGCGTCAGGTGGCGCACGATGTCCGAGAAGGGGGTCTCCCGCTTCATCAGGTAGTTCTCGTGCGTGCCGTAGGACGCGCCCTTGTTGTCGGTGTTGTTCTTGTACAGGTGGATCGGCTGGGCACCGGGCAGCTGGGCGGCCCGTTCCGCGGCCTCGGCCATGATCCGCTCGCCGGCCTTGTCCCAGAGGACTGCGTCCCGGGGATTGGTCACCTCGGGGGAGCTGTACTCGGGGTGTGCGTGGTCGACGTAGAGCCGTGCACCGTTGGTGAGGATCACGTTGGCCAGGCCGATGTCCTCGTCGGTGAGCTGGCTGGAGTCGGCGGCCTCGCGGGCGAGGTCGAAGCCTCGCGCGTCCCGCAGCGGGTTCTCCTCCTCGAAGTCCCATCGGGCCCGGCGGGCCCGGTGCATCGCCGCCGCGTAGGCGTTCACGATCTGGGACGAGGTGAGCATGGCATTGGCGTTGGGGTGGCCGGGGACGGAGATTCCGTACTCCGTCTCGATGCCCATTACTCGCCGTACGGTCATGCGGCCCTCCTTGCCCGGCGGCACCCTCGGTCGTGGGCGCCACTCAGATACCGCTGGCGCTCGGTTGCGTGTGCGGTGCCCGTCCCCGCACTGCGCGACTCGGCGGTACGCAAGAGCCTAGAACGCCTTTGCGCTGGTGGGGAGATCATTTGCGTCATTGCGTTGCTCCAGCCGTGGCCTGAAAAACAGTCGGCTGCGGGTACCCGCCGAGGGCACCCGCAGCCGCCCTGCCTTTTACAGGTACTGACCGGTGTTCGCCACCGTGTCGATGGAGCGTCCGGTGTCCGCGCCCTGCTTTCCGGTGATGAGGGTGCGGATGTACACGATCCGCTCGCCCTTCTTTCCGGAGATCCGGGCCCAGTCGTCCGGGTTGGTGGTGTTCGGCAGGTCCTCGTTCTCCTTGAACTCGTCCACGCAGGCCTGGAGGAGGTGGGAGACGCGGAGGCCCTTCTGGTTCTTCTCGAGGAAGTCCTTGATCGCCATCTTCTTGGCGCGGCCGACGATGTTCTCGATCATGGCGCCGGAGTTGAAGTCCTTGAAGTAGAGGACTTCCTTGTCACCGTTGGCGTAGGTGACCTCCAGGAAGCGGTTCTCCTCGGACTCGGTGTACATGTGTTCCACCGCCGTCTGGATCATGCTCTGGACGGTGGTGGCCTTGCTGCCGCCGTGCTCACCGAGGTCGTCGGAGTGCAGCGGGAGGCGCTCGGTCAGGTACTTGCCGAAGATGTCCTTCGCCGCCTCGGCGTCGGGACGCTCGATCTTGATCTTCACGTCCAGACGGCCGGGCCGCAGGATGGCGGGGTCGATCATGTCCTCACGGTTGGAGGCGCCGATCACGACCACGTTCTGCAGGCCCTCCACACCGTCGATCTCGGCGAGCAGCTGCGGGACGATCGTGTTCTCGACGTCCGAGCTGACACCCGAGCCACGGGTGCGGAAGAGGGACTCCATCTCGTCGAAGAAGACGATGACGGGGGTGCCCTCGCTGGCCTTCTCACGGGCACGCTGGAAGACGAGGCGGATCTGCCGCTCGGTCTCGCCGACGTACTTGTTCAGGAGCTCGGGGCCCTTGATGTTGAGGAAGAAGCTCTTGCCGGCGGCCTGGCCGGTGACCTCGGCGACCTTCTTGGCCAGCGAGTTGGCGACGGCCTTGGCGATGAGTGTCTTACCGCATCCGGGAGGCCCGTAGAGCAGGACGCCCTTGGGCGGGCGCAGCTCGTGCTCCTTGAACAGGTCCGGGTAGAGGTACGGCAGCTCGACCGCGTCGCGGATGGCCTCGATCTGGCCGCCGAGACCGCCGATCTGCTCGTAACCGATGTCGGGGACCTCTTCGAGGACGAGTTCCTCGACCTCGCTCTTGGGGACGACCTCGTAGACGTATCCGGAGCGGGGCTCCATGAGCAGGGCGTCGCCGGGGCGGATGGTGACGTCCAGCAGCGGCTCGGCGAGCCGCACCACCCGCTCCTCGTCGGTGTGCCCGAGCACCAGGGCCCGCTCGCCGTCCTCGAGGATCTCCTTGAGGGTGACGATGTCACCGACGCGCTCGAACTCCATGGCCTCGACCACGTTGAGCGCTTCGTTGAGCATCAGTTCCTGGCCGCGTCGGAGCTCCTCGAGCTCCACGCTGGGGCTGACGTTCACCCTGAGCTTGCGGCCGCCGGTGAAGATGTCGGCGGTGCCGTCCTCGTTCGCCGTCAGGAAGACACCGAAGCCGGCCGGCGGCTGCGCGAGCCGGTCGACCTCCTCCTTGAGGGCCACGATCTGGTCACGGGCCTCACGGAGCGTGTTGGCGAGTCGCTCGTTCTGCGCGGACACGCCGGCCAGATTGGTCTGCAGCTCGACGATCCGCTCTTCGAGAATCCTCGTGTGTCGCGGAGAGTCGGCGAGCTTGCGTCGCAGGACGGCGATCTCCTGCTCAAGATAGGCGATCTGCCCGGCCGGGTCGTCGGACCCGCGTCCCGGGCGGATGCCGCGGTTCATGTCGTCGTCGTGGGCTGCCACGGTCCTCACCTCCTCCAAGGGGAGCTGGACGCTTCCAGACCCTACCTGGGCGGGTGTCGATTGAAACCCCTAGATCACAAAGACGGTCGGGGTGTGTCCGATCTTCACCCTTGCGCTCTCCCTCACGCCAGGGGAATACCCAGCGAACATGATTGGAACCCAGCCGGAGGTAGGGTCGAACTGTTCAACACCCGCCAGAGCTGGCCGGATTCCCGATACGGCTCGGCGGAGAAACGGCAGGAGAGATGAGCGTGCAGCAGGTGGCCGGGGCCGACGGCGAGGAGCTGGAGGTCTGGATCGACCAGGACCTGTGTACCGGCGACGGCATCTGCGCGCAGTACGCGCCCGAGGTGTTCGAGCTGGACATCGACGGTCTGGCCTATGTGAAGAGCACCGACGACGAGTTGCTCCAGGACAAGGGAGCGACAACGCCCGTTCCGCTGCCGCTTCTCACGGACGTGATCGACTCCGCGAAGGAATGTCCGGGCGAGTGCATCCACGTACGTCGGGTTTCGGACAGGGCCGAGGTCTACGGACCGGACGCAGAGTGACTACTTCTCTACGTTCCGTTACGACTGTCTGATATCTCACACGCGCCGTCGCACGCGTCTCACACGCTGCGAGCTTCGGCCGGTGTCGAGCGGATGAAAGAGCCGTCGCGCCAACGCCATTTCGCGTCGCTCTTCTCGTCGGGGCAGCAACGCGGCACGTCGGCCGACGAGTAGCCGAGGAGCGTGGCGGTGACGGCCCCGTCGCGCACGGCGAAGTCGGTGACGGTGGTGCCGTCCTCGGGGTCGAGCAGGGTGGCCACGACGCGCGGTTTGCCGCCCTCGGCGTCGCGCGTGAGGACGTACACGCCGTCCGGCGGAGTGCCCATCGGGGAGTCGCAGTGGACCACGGCCACCGTCTCGGGCCTGCCGTCGCCGTCGAGGTCTCCGGAAGCCCGCTTCTTCACCACGGCCTTCACGGGGCCGCACTCGATCGGGAACGTCACCGCGGCCGGGTCGGGCGGAGTCATGGGCGCCGGAGCGCTCTTGGTCTCGGGGGCGGCCGGCTGGGCCGCCGTCGCCGCGCCGGGCTGCAGGACCGAGGAGAAGGCCACGACGCCCGCGACGGCTGTCGCGGTGGCGAGCCAGTGGATGGGGCGGGTGTGGGTGTGGGCGAGCTCCGGGACGGCGGAAGACTGCACTAGGAGTGTCTCCTGAGGCTGTGCCGGTGGTGTGGCCAGCATGGTGCCACACGTCACACCGCGAGGGAACGGCGGGGTGTGCACGTCCTGTGCCGGGGAAGTCAGAAGGGTTACGGTTCCTGCCGCTGTGTCAGCGGGCCTGTGCGGGACCGGCTCCTGCCGCACGACGACGTGGGCCTTCACGGCCTGTGCGGCAGGTCAACGGCGTTGGACGGGGTTCACCCGGGGCGGCAACGGAAAGGCGCCGTGGCGGAGTTCCGGTACGGATCCGGGAACTCCGCCACGGCGCCTGTGCGTTGGACGCGGTGACGGGCTGTCTCAGCGGGCGGCGCCGCCGTCGGCGTTGGGACCTGCGTAGTCCTCGCCGTAGGCGCCCTTGGCGGGGCGGCGGCGGCGCATGGGCGGCTCGACGCCGTCGGCGAGGCGGCGGGCGGTGAGCAGGAAGCCGGTGTGGCCGATCATCCGGTGGTCCGGGCGGACGGCCAGGCCCTCGATGTGCCAGTTGCGGATCATCGACTCCCAGGCGCTCGGCTCGTTGAAGCAGCCGATCTCGCGGATGGACTCGACGGTCCGGGCGAGCTGGGTGGTGGTGGCCACGTAGCAGCACAGGATGCCGCCGGGGACGAGCGCCTTGGAGACGGCCTCCAGGCACTCCCAGGGGGCGAGCATGTCGAGGATGACGCGGTCGACGTCGGCGTCGGACAGGTTGTCCTGGAGGTCGCCCACGGTGAGCTGCCAGGCGGGGTGCGGGCCGCCGAAGTAGCGCTCCACGTTCGCCTGGGCGATCTCGGCGAAGTCCGCCCGGCGCTCGTAGCTGTGCAGCATGCCCTGGTCGCCGATGGCGCGCAGCAGGAAGCTGCTGAGCGAGCCGGAGCCGACCCCCGCTTCCACGACGCGCGCGCCGGGGAAGATGTCGGCGAAGGCGAGGATCTGCCCCGCGTCCTTGGGGTAGACCACGGCGGCGCCGCGGGGCATGGACAGGACGTAGTCGGGGAGCAGGGGGCGCAGCGCGAGGTAGGCGACGTTCCCCGTGGTACGGACAACGCTGCCCTCGGGAGCACCGATCAGTTCGTCGTGGGGGAAGGAACCCTTGTGGGTGTGGAAGTTCTTCCCGGCCTCGAGCGTGAACGTGTAGTGGCGGCCCTTGGGGTCGGTCAGCTGAACCTGGTCCCCGACCTTGAAGGGCCCGCGCCTGCGGGCGGCACCGGTCGGTTCGGACATGTGACCAGCCTACCGGCCCCGGAGAGGGCCACCGACCACTCGGGCGGCCGACCCTAGGACGGCCTCGCCATCGCCTTCACGAAGGCGCGCTCCACGTCGGCCGCCGACAGGACGCCGTAGATCTCGCCGGTCTCCTCCACCACCAGGTACTCGGTGGCCGGGGTCGCGCGCAGGGCGTCCAGCAGCTCCTCGCCCGACAGCTCCGCCGAGACGCGCATGCCGTCGGTGAGGTCCTGGGCGAGGCCGCTGACGGCGACCCAGGGGCGGCGGTGCTCGGGTACGCCGACGATGGCGGCCTCGCGGACGAGGGAGAGGGGCTGGCCGTCGGTGTCGACGACGACCAGGGCGCGGGCTCCGGCGGCGTTGGCGCGGCGCAGGGCTTCCGAGAGCGGGGTGCCGGTCTCGACGGGGACCGCGCGGCGGGTGAGTGTCCGGGCGCGCAGGTCGGGGAGGTGCTCGCGCAGGCGGGCCATGCGCAGGCTGTTGCCGGCGCCGGTCCAGATGATCGCGGCGAGGATGGCGGCGAGCAGGGCGTCGAGGACGGTGTCCATGCCGACGTTGTCGGCGGCGTCGGTGCCGAGGGCGCCGGACTGGGTCAGCAGGGGCAGGCCGATGAGTACGGAGACGGCGAGGGCGCGGCCGACCCAGGCGGCGGCGATGGTGCCCTTCATCGGCTTGCCGGTGATCTTCCAGACGACGGCGCGGAGCATGCGGCCGCCGTCGAGGGGCAGGCCGGGCAGGAGGTTGAACGCGGCCACGATGAGGTTGGAGATCATCAGGCCCGCGAGCAGGACGCCCGGGACGGTGCCGGGTTCCACGGTCTGTACGGCGGCGTAGAAGACGCCGGCGAGGACGAGGGAGAGCAGGGGCCCGACGAAGGCGAGCACGAACTCCCGGCCGGGGGTCTCGGCCTCCTTCTCGATCTCGGAGACGCCGCCGAAGAACTGGAGCCGGATGCGGCGGACCGGGAGTTTGAAGCGGAGGGCGGCGACCGTGTGGGCCAGTTCGTGGACGAGCACGGAGGCGTAGAAGGCGACCGCGAAGAAGAGGGAGACCAGGTAGCGGGCGGCACCGAGCTCGGGCAGCACGCGCTCCAGCTGGCCGCCGAACACCCAGGTGATCAGCGCGGCGACGAGGAACCAGCTCGGCGCGACGTACACGGGCACCCCGAAGGGCCGCCCCATGAGCAGCCCGCCGCGCGGCTCCGGTCGCTGGGGGGCGGGGCCCTTGCCGTCGGCGGAGTGGGCGAGGGGGCGGTCGCCGTGGTCGGGCACGGAAGGGCCGGGGTGGTGGTTCGAGTGGCCGGGGTCCGGGGCGGGAGCCGAGGGTGGGCCGCTGGCGTAGGCGCGGTCGGGGTGTGCGTCGCTCTCCGGTGAACCGCCGCCGTCTGAACCGCCGCCGCCGCGCTCGTCGGGGGCGGGTGCGGCCTGCGGTCCTTCGGCGTCCGCGTCGGCGGGGGCCGGTGCCGTGTGCGGGCCGTCGGCGTGGGCGCGGTCGGGGTGCGTGTCGCTCTCCGGTGGGCGGCTCGCGTCGCGCTCGCCGGGGGCGGTGGCCGCGCCATCCGGAGTCCGCGGGTCCGGCGAGACGCCGACGGACTCCCCGTCCGCCGTCGGGGCGTCCGGAGGGGGCGCGGGGGTCCCGGCGGGCGCGGCCGGGCCGGTCGGCTCCGGTCCGGGGGTGGGCTGCTCAGGGGTGAAACCGTGCTCGTCCGTGGGCTGTTCGTCGGCGGGGGTCGGGTCGGTGGCGCGGGCCGGAGGCCTCGCGTGGCGCTCGGCCGACTCGCCGTTGCCGGACTGCGGCCGCCCGCGCCCGCCGCTCTCGTCCACCGGTTTCCCCTCGATCGAAGCGTCTCCCGTGCCTGCCGGACGGGAGGGTCTCGAGTCGATGGTATGCGTCCGTCGCGGTGCGTTCCGCCCCGGCACCCCTGTGTTTCCCGTACCTCCTCTCCCCTCACGGCTTCTGACGTCGCACGCGGCGCGACCGCGGCTGGGTCACTGTCAGTGGCGGGCCGTATGGTCTGGGACATGGAGACGAGCACCGAGGGCGAAGCACAGCCCGAGAGCAGCCCTGCCGCGGCGGTGGATCCGCCGGTCCCGGCAGAGCCCGCGGCGGCAGCAGTGGAGACGGACACCCCGAGCGGAACCGTGACCGAGCCCACCGCCATAGCGCCCGCCTCGCTGTCCCCCTCGCGTGCCAGTGACTTCATGCAGTGCCCGCTGCTCTACCGCTTCCGGGTCATCGACCGGCTGCCGGAGAAGCCGAGCGAGGCGGCGACCAGGGGCACGCTGGTGCACGCGGTCCTGGAGCGGCTCTTCGACGCCCCGGCCGCCGAGCGCACGGCGCCCCGGGCGAAGTCGCTGATCCCGGGCCAATGGGACCGGCTGCGTGAGACGCGGCCGGAGGTCGTGGAGCTGTTCGCCGACGATCCGCAGGGCGAGCGGCTGGCGCGCTGGCTGGGTGAGGCGGAGCAGCTCGTCGAGCGCTGGTTCACCCTGGAGGACCCCAGCCGTCTGGAGCCGGCCGAGCGGGAGCTGTTCGTCGAGGCCGAGCTGGAGTCCGGGCTGCGGCTGCGCGGCATCATCGACCGGGTCGACGTGGCTCCCACGGGCGAGGTCCGGATCGTCGACTACAAGACGGGGAAGGCGCCCAGGCCCGAGTACTCCGAGGGCGCGCTGTTCCAGATGAAGTTCTACGCCCTGGTCGTGTGGCGGCTGAAGAACGTGGTCCCCCGGCGGCTCCAGCTGGTCTACCTCGGCAGCGGCCAGGTACTGACGTACGACCCGGTCCTCGCCGACCTGGAGCGGGTCGAGCGCAAGCTGCTGGCGCTGTGGGAGGCGATCCGGCTGGCCACCGAGACGGGCGACTGGCGGCCGCGCCCCACGAAGCTGTGCGGCTGGTGCGACCACCAGGCCCACTGCCCGGAGTTCGGCGGCACTCCCCCGCCCTATCCCCTGCCGGTGGGCGCGGCGGAGCTGCCGGTGCAACCCGTCACCGGTGAGGGCGGCTGAGTCCGGCGGGCCCGCGCAGGGCAGAATGAGGCCGGACTAGCGAAGGAGACTTACGTGGCCATCCGCGTCCTACTGGTCGACGACCAGCCGCTGCTGCGTACCGGCTTCCGGATGATCCTGGAGGCCGAGCAGGACATCGCGGTCGTCGGGGAGGCCGGTGACGGACTGCAGGCACTCGACCAGGTGCGTGCGCTACAGCCCGATGTGGTTCTGATGGACATCCGCATGCCGCGGATGGACGGTGTGGAGGCGACCCGGCAGATCACCGGGCCCGGGCGGGACGGCCCGGCGAAGGTCCTGGTACTGACCACCTTCGACCTCGACGAGTACGTGGTGGAGGCGCTGCGCGCCGGTGCCAGCGGGTTCCTGCTCAAGGACGCGCCGGCCAACGAGCTGGTGCAGGCCATCCGGGTCGTCGCCGGGGGCGAGGCCATGCTCGCGCCGAGCATCACCCGTCGGCTGCTCGACAAGTACGCCACGCATCTGCCGTCGGGGGACGAGCCGGTGCCGGACACGCTGCACACGCTCACCGACCGCGAGGTCGAGGTGCTGAAGCTGGTGGCGCGCGGGCTGTCCAACGCGGAGATCGCCGCCGATCTGTTCGTCAGCGAGACGACCGTCAAGACGCACGTCGGGCATGTGCTGACCAAGCTGGGCCTGCGTGACCGTGTGCAGGCGGCGGTGTACGCGTACGAGAGCGGACTGGTGCGCCCCGGCGCGCAGTAGCGACCGCGAGCCGATACGCGAGAGGGCGCCCCCTGCCGAGCAGGGGGCGCCCTTCTTCACATCCGGTGCGTCAGGCGTCCTTGCTGAGCTCCCAGAAGCGGAACACCGTCGACGCGTCGAGGCAGTACTCCAGGCCGTAGACGCCGTCGCGGACGACCGCGTACTGCTTGGCCTGCCACACCGGCAGGACGGGCAGTTCGTCGGCGACGATGTCCTGCAGCTCCCCGAACTCCTTGTCCGTGGCGGCCCGGTTGGTCAGGGCGGCGGTGCGCGGGATGAGCGAGCCGGTGATCGTGCCGTTGTCGTAGTTGTTGCTCAGCACGTTGCCCTTGCCGAAGAAGGGGGCCGTGAAGTTGTCGGCGTCCGGGTAGTCCGGCACCCAGCCCTTCACGTAGACGCCGTACTTGCCGGCGGCGATGTCCTTCTCGTACTGGCCGAAGGGGACGGACTTGACGTCGGCGTCGAACAGGCCGCTGGCGTTGAGCTGGCCGGCGATGGCGTTCAGCTCCTGGTCGGTCGCGGGGCCGTAGCGTGACGGGGTCGACCAGAGGGTCAGCTTCACCTTGCCGGTGATGCCGTCCTTGCGCAGCGCGGCCTGGGCCTTGGACTTGGAGGGGCGGGCGCCGTAGGTGTCGAAGAAGGCCGTGTTGTGGCCCGCGATACCGGCCGGGATGATCGAGTACAGCGGGGTCGCGGTGCCCTGGTAGACGTCCTTGATGAGGGCTTCGCGGTCGAGCAGGTGGGCGATGGCCTTGCGGACGCCGAGCTTTCCGGCGACCGGGTCGTCCATGTTGAACACCAGGTGCTGGACCTCGGCGCTGCTGCCCTCGACGACCTCGACGCCGGTGCCGTCGTCGGCCTTCTCCGTGTCCGCGATGTCGCCCGCGGTGAGACCGCGGTAGGCGATGTCGACGTCCCCGTCCTGGATGGCCTGCTTCAGGGCTGTCTGGTCGCCGTCGAAGAACTTGAGCGTCACGCCGGTGTTGCTCACCTTGGCGGTGCCCTTGTAGTTCTCGTTGACGGAGAAGACCGCCTGCCCGTCGTCGAACGAGTCGAGCTGGTAGGGGCCGGAGCCGACCGCCTTGCCGTCCTTGCGGAGCCCGTCCGCGTCGTACTGGCTGTGGTCGACGATGGAGCCTGCGCCGGAGGCGATCTTGCTCGGGAAGGTGGCGTCGGCCGTGTTGAGGCGGAAGACGACCGTCTTCTCGTCGGGCGTCTCGACCTTCTCCAGCGTGGGGAACATGATCGCGGGCCCGTCGGGGTCGTTGATCTTCAGCATGCGGTCGAAGGAGAACTTGACGTCCTCGGAGGTGAGCTCGTCACCGTTGCTGAACTTGAGGCCGTCCTTCAGCGTGCACTTGTAGACCGTGGTCTGGGTGTCGGTGAACACGCAGCTCTCGGCGGCCTCCGGCTGCGGCTCCGTGGCGCCCTTGGGGAAGCTGAGCAGGGACTGGAAGACGTTGTTGAACAACAGCCAGGAGCCGGGGTCGTAGCCGGAGGCCGGGTCCGTGGCCAGGACGTCGTCGGACATCCCCACCACCACGTTGGAGCCGTCCCCCGCGGAGTCCCCGCTCTCCGTGCCACAGCCGGTCAGCAGTCCGGAGGCGAGACCCACCACGATGGGCAGGGCCGGCCACTGGTTGCGTATGTTCACGTGTGTGCCTTGTCGTCGGTTCTCGAGAACGCCCCGGAGCATGTCCCTGGCTCCGGGGCACGGTTCCCCGGGGCCGCGGTCAGGGGCTCCGGGGTTCCAGCGGGTCCGTCAGCCACTCACACCGCGGCCGAGCTCCCACAGTTGGAGCGTCGAGGCGGAGTTGAGCGCGTAGGCGGTACCCGTGATGTCGTCGCGCGCGGCGACGTACTGCTTGCCCTGCCACAGCGGCAGCACCGGTACGTCGCCGGCGACGATGTCCTGAATGTCCGTCAGGCTGGAGGAGGCGGACAGCCGGTCCGCCTCGCGGCGGGATTCCGGGATCAGGGTGTTGCGGATCTGGCTGTTGTCGTACGGCGAGCCGAGGGTGTTGTCCGCGTCGAGGAACGGCGCGAGGAAGTTGTCGGCGTCCGGGAAGTCCGGGAACCAGCCCATGCCGTAGACGTCGTAGTCGCCCTTCTTCTCGGCCGGGCGGAACGTGTCCCAGGGGGTGCCCTTGATGCCGACCTCGAACAGGCCGCTGGAGTTCAGCTGGTCGCGCAGGACCTCGAACTCCTTCTTGGTGGCCGGGCCGTAGTGGTCGGTGGTGTAGTGCAGCGTCAGCTTCACCGGGGTGGTGATGTTCGCCTGGTTGAGCAGGGAACGGGCCTTGGTGACGCTCGGCTCGCCGTACTTGTTGAAGAACGAGTTGGAGTGGCCGGTGACGCTGGCCGGGACCAGCGAGTACAGCGGCTCGGCCTGGGAGCCGTAGACCTTGGCGACCAGCGCGCTGCGGTTGACGACCTGGGCCATCGCCTGGCGCACGGCCTTGGACTTCACCGTCGGGGCGTCGGTGTTGAAGCCCAGGTAGCGGATTTCCAGGCCGGGCATCTCGACGAGGTCGATGTCGGTGTCCGCGTCGCCCGAGAGCTCGCGGATCTGATCCGGCGACATGGCGCGGGTCATCAGGTCGATGTCGCCCTTGTCCAGCGCCTCGCCCATGGCGTCGGCGTCCTTGAAGGAGACCATGTCGACCTTGTCGTTGTTCACCTCGATGGTCCCCTGGTAGTCGGGGTTCTTGGTGAACTCGGCCTTGACCAGCTCGCCGTTCTCGACGTCGGCCTTGAGGGTGTACGGGCCGGAGCCCTCCAGGTCGAAGCCGTCGCGCAGCTTGTTCTTCGGGTAGTCGTCGGGGTCGACGATGCCGGCGACCGGGGTCGACAGCTTGTACGGGAACGTCGCGTCGGCGGTCTTGAGGTGGAAGATGACCTCGCGGTCGCCCTGCGTCTCGACGGTGTCGATGGTGGACAGCAGCGCGAACACCCCGCTGTCGGCCTTGAGCGAGCGGGCGCGGTCGATGGAGTACTTCACGTCGGCCGCCGTGACAGCGTTGCCGTCTGCGAACTTCAGGCCGTCGCGCAGGGTGCAGGCGTAGCGCTCGTTGCCGGTGTCGGTGAAGCCGCAGCGCTCGGCGGCCTCCGGTACCGGCTCGCCCTCGCCGCGCGGCTGGATCATCAGGGTCTGCACGGTCTGGCGCAGGATGTTCCAGGTGCCGACGTCGTAGGCGTACGCCGGGTCGAGGGGCGCGGGGGCGTCCTTCGAGGCGGTGAACCGGTCCGTGGTGCCGACGACGATCGCGCCGCTGTCGCCGCTCCCGCTGTCGGACCCGCCGCAGGCGGCGAGCACCGGCGCGAGCAGGCCGATCACGGCCGCCAGCACCAAAGTCTTGCGGTTCATGCTCGAGTTTCTCCAGAGCTGTCGACTCCGTGTACCCGGCATGCAGGGGTGGCGCAGCGGATCACGGGGGTGGGGCGATGTTCTCGCAACGAGATTAGTCCGGACCGGCAGGAGGGTTCGCAGCCACCGGAGTTGAGCGCCCATCACGCTGCGGAACCGGGCGTGGACAGACCGAAAACCCGACAGTGGAAGCTTTGGTGCAGCGTTCCATCAATCGGGACACAAGGGCACGCCTGCGGCCCCCTGAAGGGGGTGCGCAGCACATGCCGGATCGGCTGTCGACCCCGGACCGCGTGGGGAACGTCACAGGCGTAAACGGGTTCGGAGGTACGGGAATTCGATCGCCCGGAGGGGTTCGAATTCGACTTCGGAATTGCCGCCCTAACCCCGCTGCACGCTGGGTGAACGCCTAGCGCATTTCCGTCATCAGGCCGTGCAGAAATGTCAGGTCGACCTCTTCGAGGGAGGTGACGACCGTGCGGCGCAGGGCCGGTGCGATGGGCGCCACGGAGGGCACGGCCACGACGTGGCAGCCCGCGGCCTCGGCGGCGGCGACCCCGGTCGCGGTGTCCTCGATGACGGCGCACCGGACCGGGTCCGCGCCGAGCCCGGCGGCGGCGGCGAGGTACGGGTCCGGGTGGGGCTTGGTGCGCGGCACCTCGTCACCGGCCACCGTCAGGCTGAAGTGGTGGGCGCCGAGCGTGGTCAGCACCCGGTCGATGATGCGCCGGTGCGAGGCGGAGACCAGGGCCGTGGGGATCTCGTACTCGTACAGCTCGGCCAGCAGCCGGCCGGCGCCCGGCATCAGCGGCAGGGCGCGGTCGATGCGGTCCTCGAAACCGTCGTTCAGGAGCACCGTGAGCTCGTCGAGGGCGATGTCGGCGCCGGTGGCCTCGATGAGGAACCCCGCACTGCGGGTCATGGGGCCGCCGACCACGACATGCCGCCAGGACTCGTCGAGCGTGTGACCGAGGGAGGCGAAGACCTCGACCTCGACGTCCCACCAGAAGCCCTCGGTGTCCACCAGAGTGCCGTCCATGTCGAGGAGCACGGCTTGGAGGGCCGATCCTTCGGCTGTGCGGGTTCCGAGCGCGGGGACCGTACTGGTCATCCACGTACCTCCTTGAGGGACGTTCAGGCCGGCTCCCACGAGGGGAACCGGCCTGCGGTGGACCGACCAGTCTACGTCGTGCGCGGACGATGCGCTTCTTTTGGCCCGTGTGCCCGGGTGAGGGCTCAGCGGGCGTTGAAGTACTTGGCCTCCGGGTGGTGGATCACGATGGCGTCCGTGGACTGCTCGGGGTGCAGCTGGAACTCCTCGGACAGCTGGACGCCGATGCGCTCCGGCTGGAGCAGGTCGGCGATCTTGGCGCGGTCCTCCAGGTTGGGGCAGGCGCCGTAGCCGAGGGAGAAGCGGGCGCCCCGGTACTTCAGCTCGAACATGCCCTGCATCTCGTCCGGGTCCTCGCCGGCGAAGCCGAGTTCGGAGCGCACGCGCGCGTGCCAGTACTCGGCGAGCGCCTCCGCCAACTGCACGGACAGCCCGTGCAGTTCGAGGTAGTCGCGGTAGGCGTTGGCCTCGAAGAGCCGCGCGGTCTCCTCGCCGATGCGCGAGCCGACGGTGACGACCTGGAGGCCGACGACGTCGGTCTCGCCGGACTCCTCCGGGCGGAAGAAGTCGGCCAGGCACAGGCGGCGGCCCCGGCGCTGGCGCGGGAAGGTGAAGCGGGTGCGCTCGTTGCCCTGCTCGTCGAGGATGATCAGGTCGTCGTCCTTGGAGACGCACGGGAAGTAGCCGTAGACCACGGCCGCCTCCAGCATGTTCTCCGTCTGGAGCCGGTCCAGCAGGCCGCGCAGCCGGGGCCGGCCCTCGCTCTCGACGAGTTCCTCGTACGAGGGGCCCTCGCCGGTGCGGGCCTGCTTCAGGCCCCACTGGCCCTTGAACAGGGCGCCCTCGTCGAGCCAGCTCGCGTACTCCTTGAGCTGGATGCCCTTGATCACGCGGGTGCCGCGGAAGGGCGGCTCGGGGACGGGGTTGTCGGTGGCGACGTCGGAGCGGACGTGCCCCTCCTCGGGGCTCTCTTCCGCGGCGGCCGGGGCCACGGCCCTGACCCGGCGCTGCTTGAGCTCGGGCAGCTTCGCTCCGGGCACGCCCCGCTTGACGCCGATGAGGGCGTCCATGAGGCGCAGCCCCTCGAAGGCGTCGCGGGCGTAGCGGACCTCGCCCTGGTAGATCTCGTGCAGGTCCTGCTCGACGTAGGCGCGGGTGAGGGCGGCGCCGCCGAGGATGACCGGGTAGCCGGAGGCCAGGCCGCGCTGGTTCAGCTCCTCCAGGTTCTCCTTCATGATCACCGTGGACTTCACCAGCAGTCCGGACATGCCGATGACGTCGGCCCTGTGCTCCTCGGCGGCTTCCAGGATCGCGGAGACCGGCTGCTTGATGCCGAGGTTGACGACGTTGTAGCCGTTGTTGGACAGGATGATGTCGACGAGGTTCTTGCCGATGTCGTGCACGTCGCCGCGCACGGTGGCGAGCACGATGGTGCCCTTGCCGGCCTCGTCGGTCTTCTCCATGTGCGGTTCGAGGTGGGCGACGGCCGTCTTCATGACCTCGGCGGACTGCAGCACGAACGGCAGCTGCATCTGACCGGAGCCGAACAGTTCGCCGACGACCTTCATGCCGTCCAGCAGGGTCTCGTTGACGATGTCGAGCGCGGGCCGCTCCTGGAGGGCCTCGTCGAGGTCCGCTTCGAGGCCGTTGCGCTCGCCGTCGATGATGCGCCGCTTCAGACGCTCGTCCAGGGGCAGGGCGGCCAGTTCCTCGGCCTTGCCGGCCTTGAGGGACTTGGCGGTGGCGCCCTCGAACAGCTGCATGAGCTTCTGCAGCGGGTCGTAGCCCTCGGCGCGGCGGTCGTGGATGAGGTCCAGGGCCGTCTGGACCTCCTCCTCGCTGAAGCGGGCGATCGGCAGGATCTTCGACGCGTGCACGATCGCCGAGTCCAGGCCCGCCTTGACGCACTCGTCGAGGAAGACGGAGTTCAGCAGGATGCGGGCGGCCGGGTTGAGGCCGAAGGAGATGTTGGACAGGCCGAGCGTGGTCTGCACCTTCGGGTGGCGCCGCTTCAGCTCGCGGATGCCCTCGATGGTGGCGATGCCGTCCTTGCGGGACTCTTCCTGGCCGGTACAGATGGTGAAGGTCAGGCAGTCGACGAGGATGTCCTCCTCGTGGATGCCCCAGTTGCCGGTCAGGTCGTCGATGAGCCGTTCGGCGATCTCGACCTTCTTCTCGGCGGTGCGGGCCTGGCCCTCCTCGTCGATGGTGAGCGCGATGAGGGCGGCGCCGTGCTCCTGCGCGAGGGCGGTGACCTTGGCGAAGCGGGACTCGGGGCCGTCGCCGTCCTCGTAGTTCACCGAGTTGATCACCGCGCGGCCGCCGAGCTTCTCCAGGCCGGCCCGGATGACGTCGACCTCGGTGGAGTCCAGCACGATCGGCAGGGTGGAGGCGGTGGCGAAGCGGCCGGCCAGTTCCTGCATGTCGGCCACGCCGTCGCGGCCGACGTAGTCCACGCACAGGTCGAGCATGTGCGCGCCCTCGCGGATCTGGTCGCGGACCATCTCCACGCAGTCGTCCCAGCGGCCTTCCAGCATGGCCTCGCGGAACTTCTTCGAGCCGTTGGCGTTGGTGCGCTCGCCGATGGCCAGGTAGGAGGTGTCCTGCCGGAACGGCACGGACTGGTACAGGGAGGCCGCGCCCGGCTCGGGCTGCGGGCTGCGCCCGGTCGGGGCGGCGTCCCGGACGCGCTCGACGAGCTGACGCAGGTGCTCGGGGGTGGTGCCGCAGCAGCCGCCGACGAGGGAGAGGCCGTAGTCCCGGACGAAGGTGTCCTGGGCGTCGGCCAGCTCGGGCGCGGTCAGCGGGTAGTGCGCGCCGTCCTTGGTCAGCACCGGCAGGCCCGCGTTGGGCATGCAGGACAGCGGGATGCGCGAGTGCCGGGACAGGAAGCGCAGGTGCTCGCTCATCTCGGCCGGGCCCGTGGCGCAGTTCAGGCCGATCATGTCGATGCCGAGCGGCTCCAGCGCGGTCAGGGCGGCGCCGATCTCGGAGCCGAGCAGCATGGTGCCGGTCGTCTCGACGGTCACCGAGACGATCAGCGGCACGGAGTGGCCGGTGGCCTCCATGGCCCGGCGGGCGGCGATGACGGAGGCCTTGGTCTGGAGCAGGTCCTGCGTGGTCTCCACGAGCAGCGCGTCGGCGCCGCCGGCGAGCAGGCCCTCGGCGTTCTGCTGGTAGGCGTCCCGGATGGCGCCGAAGGTGGTGTGGCCGAGGGTGGGCAGCTTGGTGCCGGGTCCCATCGAGCCGAGCACCCAGCGCTGCTGCCCGGTGCTGCGGGTGAACTCGTCGGCCACCTCACGGGCGATCCGGGCACCGGCCTCGGACAGCTCGGTGACGCGTTCGGGGATGTCGTACTCGCCGAGGGCGGTGAGGTTGGCGCCGAAGGTGTTGGTCTCCACGCAGTCCACACCGACGTCGAAGTACGCGGAGTGGACCGAACGGACGATGTCCGGGCGCGTCAGGTTGAGGATCTCGTTGCAGCCCTCGAGATTCTCGAAGTCCTCGAGCGTGGGGTCCTGCGCCTGGAGCATGGTGCCCATGGCTCCGTCGGCCACGACCACCCGGGTGGCCAGGGCGTCTCGGAGCGCGGACACACGGGTCCGGCTGTCAGTGGAAGGGGTCGGCGGCAACGAGGCCATGAAAAGGGCTCCCTCAAA
The DNA here is from genome assembly GCF_040638895.1 of Streptomyces sp. NPDC024017. NCBI lineage: Bacteria > Bacillati > Actinomycetota > Actinomycetes > Kitasatosporales > Streptomycetaceae > Streptomyces > Streptomyces sp. NPDC024017. The sequence goes on from NZ_JBEZYZ010000010.1 coordinate 313,868, forward strand.
TGCGACGGCTGTCGGCTTTGCGGCTTCCCGGACAGCCGGAAGGCATCCGGGGAAGGGCGCACCGCGCCAGCGTAACCGGGAGTGGGCTTGGATGGACACCGCGTCCACGGGGCGGACTGCGAGGGCACCGGAACGGCCGCCCGGGCGGCGTATCGGTCCCCGGCGGAGTAACAAATGGCCACCGGCCATTAGCGAGAGGTCGGCATCGACCGGTAGTGTTCGACATTGCCGAACGAGGGCTGTGGAGCCGCTTGTCGGCGGTCGAAGGGGACGGAGGCAGTACGGCGATGGCACGGAACATCCAGTCGCTCGAACGGGCGGCCGCGATGCTGCGGCTGCTCGCGGGCGGCGAGCGGCGGCTCGGCCTGTCGGACATCGCCTCGTCGCTGGGCCTGGCCAAAGGCACCGCCCACGGCATACTGCGCACCCTCCAGCAGGAGGGCTTCGTGGAGCAGGACGACACCTCCGGGCGCTACCAGCTGGGCGCGGAGCTGCTGCGCCTGGGCACCACCTACCTCGACGTGCACGAGCTGCGGGCGCGCGCCCTGGTGTGGACCGACGACCTGGCCCGCTCCAGCGGCGAGAGCGTCTACCTGGGCGTCCTGCACCAGCAGGGCGTGCTGATCGTGCACCACGTCTTCCGGCCCGACGACAGCCGGCAGGTCCTGGAGATCGGGGCCATGCAGCCCCTGCACTCCACGGCCATGGGCAAGGTGCTGTCCGCCTACGACCCGGTGGCGCACAGCGAGGCCCTGGAGGCCGACCGCAAGGCGTTCACGGACCGGACGGTGTGCGATCCGGAGGGCTTCGAGCACATCCTCGACGTCACGCGCGCGCGGGGGTACGCGGCGGACGTGGAGGAGACCTGGGAGGGCGTGGCCTCCCTCGCCGCCCCCATCCACGACCGGCGGCGCATGCCGGTCGGCTCGGTCGGCATCACCGGCGCCGTGGAGCGGCTGTGCCGGCCCGACGAGGAGGGAACGCTGCGGCCCGAGCTGATCGCGGCGGTGCGGGACTGCGCCCGCGCGGTCTCGCGGGACCTGGGCGCCGGGCGGTTCTGACGGCACACACGCGGACCGGGGCGTCGGACGGCGTTCCGGTCCTCGGCATGTCCGCGCTCACCTGCGGCAAAGATCCTTCAGCCCGCGGCGATCAGTAACGATCGTATTTTCGACTACACAGCCCTTGACGTGCTCGTAACCCCGAAGCAAGACTCCCGTCCATCGGTCGACATTGTCGAACAGCTACCGGCAATACGCGCTAGAGTGTGACAACGCCAGGCCGGTATCGAACTTCCCTGGACGTAGGACAAAGGAGTCGCGGGTGTCCAGCTCCGACATCTTCATCGGCGAGACCATCGGTACCGCCATACTCATCCTCCTCGGCGGCGGCGTCTGTGCCGCCGTCACGCTGAAGGCTTCCAAGGCACGTAACGCCGGCTGGCTGGCCATCACCTTCGGGTGGGGCTTCGCGGTGCTCACTGCCGTCTACACCACGGCGCCGCTGTCCGGTGCCCATCTGAACCCGGCCGTCACCCTCGCTCTGGCGATCAAGGACGGCGACTGGAAGAACGTCCCGGTCTACTGGGCCGGACAGGTCCTCGGCGCCATGATCGGCGCGGCCCTGGTCTGGGTCGCCTACTACGGTCAGTTCCACGCCCACCTCACGGACCGCGAGATCGTCGGCGGTCCGGGTGCGCAGGACACCGCGGCCAAGGCCGTCGAGGCCCAGGAGAAGGGCGCCGGCCCCGTGCTGGGCGTCTTCTCCACCGGCCCCGAGGTCCGGGTCGCCTGGCAGAACATCGCGACGGAGGTCATCGGCACCGTCGTGCTGGTGCTCGCCGTGCTCACGCAGGGCCTGAACGACAAGGGCAACGGCCTGGGCACCCTGGGCGCCCTGATCACCGCGCTCGTCGTGGTCTCCATCGGCCTGTCCCTCGGCGGCCCGACGGGGTACGCGATCAACCCGGCCCGTGACCTCGGTCCGCGCATCGTGCACGCCCTGCTGCCGCTGCCCAACAAGGGCGGCTCCGACTGGGGCTACGCCTGGGTCCCCGTGGTGGGTCCGCTGATCGGCGGCGCCATCGCGGCAGGCATCTACAACGTCGCATTCGCCTAGGAGCGATTCCCCGCCCTGTCGGGAAACTTCCAGCACGCGCCGTACGTAAAGCCCCATAAACCCGGAATTACCAGGAGCACACAGTGACCGACGCGCACACCGCCGGCCCCTTCATCGCCGCCATCGACCAAGGCACCACCTCCAGCCGCTGCATCGTCTTCGACCGGGACGGCCGGATCGTCTCCGTCGACCAGAAGGAGCACGAGCAGATCTTCCCGAAGCCGGGCTGGGTCGAGCACAACGCCACGGAGATCTGGACCAACGTCCAGGAGGTCGTCGCCGGGGCCATCGCCAAGGCGGGCATCACCCGTGACGACATCAAGGCCATCGGCATCACCAACCAGCGCGAGACGACCGTGCTGTGGGACAAGAACACCGGTGAGCCCGTCCACAACGCCATCGTCTGGCAGGACACCCGCACCGACGCCCTCTGCCGCGAGCTCGGCCGCAACGTCGGCCAGGACCGCTTCCGCCGCGAGACGGGCCTGCCGCTGGCCTCCTACTTCGCCGGCCCGAAGGCCCGCTGGCTGCTCGACAACGTCGACGGTCTGAAGGAGCGCGCCGCGGCGGGCGACATCCTCTTCGGCACCATGGACAGCTGGGTCATCTGGAACCTGACCGGCGGTGTCGACGGCGGCAAGCACGTCACGGACGTCACCAACGCCTCGCGCACGATGCTCATGAACCTCCACACCATGGAGTGGGACGACAAGATCTGCGAGTCGATCGGCGTCCCGAAGCAGATCCTGCCCGAGATCCGCTCCTCCGCCGAGGTCTACGGCGAGATCACCGGCGGCAAGCTGGGCGACCTGCTCGGCGGCATCCCGGTCGCCTCCGCACTCGGCGACCAGCAGGCGGCCCTGTTCGGCCAGACCTGTTTCGCCGAGGGCGAGACCAAGTCGACCTACGGCACCGGCACCTTCATGGTGATGAACACCGGCGACAAGATCATCAACTCGTACAGCGGGCTGCTGACCACCGTCGGCTACAAGATCGGCGACCAGGACACGGTCTACGCCCTGGAGGGCTCGATCGCCGTCACCGGCTCGCTGGTGCAGTGGATGCGCGACCAGATGGGCCTGATCTCCACCGCAGCGGAGATCGAGACCCTCGCCCTGTCGGTCGAGGACAACGGCGGCGCCTACTTCGTGCCGGCCTTCTCCGGCCTGTTCGCCCCGTACTGGCGTTCCGACGCCCGCGGTGTGATCGCCGGCCTGACCCGGTACGTCACCAAGGCGCACCTCGCGCGTGCCGTCCTGGAGGCCACCGCCTGGCAGACGCGGGAGATCGCCGACGCCATGACGAAGGACTCCGGCGTGGAGCTGGCCGCCCTGAAGGTCGACGGCGGCATGACCTCCAACAACCTGCTGATGCAGACCCTCGCCGACTTCGTGGACGCCCCCGTGGTGCGCCCGATGGTCGCCGAGACCACCTGCCTCGGCGCCGCCTACGCCGCCGGTCTCGCCGTCGGCTTCTGGAACAGCACCGACGACCTGCGCGCCAACTGGCGCCGGGCCGCCGAGTGGACCCCCCGCATGGACGCGGAGACCCGCGCCCGTGAGTACAAGAACTGGCTCAAGGCCGTCGAGCGGACCATGGGCTGGCTCGAGGACGAGGAGTAAGAAACAGCATGACCACCAAGTCCACCCTGCAGTCCGTGCCTGCCCTGGGGACGCACCCGGCCTCCGGCTCGAACCCGAGCCGAGCCGAGACCAGGGAGCAGCTCTCCAAGGCGTCGTACGACCTTCTCGTGATCGGCGGCGGCATCCTGGGCATCTCCACCGCCTGGCACGCCGCGCAGTCCGGCCTCAGGGTGGCTCTGGTGGACGCCGGCGACTTCGCCGGTGCCACGTCCTCCGCCTCCTCCAAGCTGCTCCACGGCGGTCTGCGCTACCTGCAGACCGGCGCGGTGAAGCTGGTGGCGGAGAACCACTTCGAGCGCCGTGCGGTCTCCCGCCAGGTGGCTCCCCACCTGGCGAACCCGCTCACGTTCTACCTCCCCGTGTACAAGGGCGGGCCGCACGGCGCGGCGAAGCTCGGCGCGGGCGTCTTCGCCTACTCCGCGCTCTCCGCGTTCGGTGACGGCGTCGGGCACCTGCTCTCGCCGGCCAAGGCCGCGCAGGACGTGCCCGAGCTGCGCACCGAGAACCTCAAGGCCGTGGCCGTCTACGGCGACGACCAGATGAACGACGCCCGCATGGCGCTGATGACGGTCCGCGGGGCCGTCGAGGCGGGCGCCGTGGTCCTCAACCACGCCGAGGTGACGGGCCTGCGCTTCACCCAGGGCCGTGTCACCGGCGCGGAGCTGAAGGACCGCCTGTCCGGCGACGAGTTCGGCGTCAGCGCCCGGCTCGTGCTGAACGCGACCGGCCCGTGGGTCGACCACCTGCGGAAGATGGAGGACCCGAAGGCGGCGCCGTCCATCCGCCTGTCGAAGGGCGCGCACCTGGTCCTCAAGCGCACCTCCCCCTGGAAGGCCGCGCTCGCGACCCCGATCGACAAGTACCGCATCACCTTCGCCCTCCCGTGGGAGGACATGCTGCTGCTCGGCACCACCGACGAGGTGTTCGAGGGTGACCCGGCGGACGTCTCGGTCACCGAACAGGACATAACCCAGATCCTCGACGAGGCCGCATTCTCGGTCCGAGACCAGCAGCTCAGCCGCGACCTCATCACGTACTCCTTCGCCGGCCTGCGCGTGCTGCCGGGCGGCCCCGGCGACACCGCCAAGGCCAAGCGCGAGACGGTGGTGACCGAGGGCCGGGGCGGCATGCTGTCCGTCGCGGGCGGCAAGTGGACCACCTTCCGGCACATCGGCCGTACGATCATGAAGAAGCTGGAGGCGCTGCCGGGCCACCCGCTGGGCGACGACTTCGAGCCGATCAGCGCACTGCCGAAGAAGCTGCCGCTGCCCGGCATCGCCAACCCGCGTGCGGTCGCCCACCGGCTGCTCACCGACCGGCCGGCGCCCGGCCCGCGCATGGCGGCCGACACGGCCAGGCACCTGGCCACCCACTACGGCTCGCTGGCCTTCGACATCGCCCGCCTGGCCAACGAGAGCCCCGAGCTCGCCGAGCGCGTCCACCCCGACGCCCCGGAGATCTGGGCGCAGGTCGTCTGGGCCCGGGACCACGAGTGGGCCGAGACGCAGGACGACGTGCTGCGCCGCCGCACGACGCTGACGATCCGCGGCCTCGCCACGGACGACGTCCGGGCCAAGGTGCAGGACCTGCTCGACAAGAAGTAGGCACGGGTACGGGGGACCCCGTTCTCGGGAGGGGCGGCTCCACGCCGACGGAGCCGCCCCTCCCGCGTTCCCGCGGCGCCCCCATAATGACCTGATACGTCGGAGGTTTTGAGCACACTGGGAGGCCCGCCATGGCTGTCACCGACGAGGCGATCGAGAAGATCAAGGGAATGATCGTCTCCGGCGCGCTGCGCCCGGGCGACCGGCTGCCCAAGGAGAGCGAACTCGCCGCCGACCTCGGACTGTCCCGCAACTCCCTGAGGGAGGCCGTGCGAGCCCTGTCGCTGATCCGGATCCTGGACGTACGGCAGGGCGACGGCACGTACGTCACCAGCCTCGACCCGCAACTCCTGCTGGAGGCGATGAGTTTCGTCGTCGACTTCCACCGCGACGACACGGTCCTGGAGTTCCTGGCCGTACGCCGCATCCTGGAGCCGGCCGCGACCGCGATGGCGGCCACGCGGATCAGCGAGCAGCAACTGGACGCGCTGTCGGCCCAGCTGGACAAGCTCGGCGAGGCCCCGTCGGTGGAGGATCTCGTCGCCTGCGACCTGGAGTTCCACCGGGGCATCGTGCACAGCTCCGGCAACTCCGTACTGTGCTCGCTGCTCGACGGTCTTTCGGGTCCCACCACCCGGGCCCGGATCTGGCGCGGCCTCACCCAGGAGGACGCCGTGGCCCGCACCCTGCGCGAGCACCGCGCGATCCTCGCCGCCCTGCGCGACCGGGACGCCGAGGCGGCACGCTCGTGGGCGACCGTGCACATCGCGAGTGTCGAACAGTGGCTGCGCTCCACGCTGTGACCAGGGCGTCACGGGCCGCTCGGACGGGTCCGGGGTGTTCAGGGGCGGATCGCGGGGCAGTGATGGGGTCACTCCCCCTGCAAGGGGGCTGCGGGCGCCCCCGCGGCACGCCGTAAGGTTGGGTGGTCAAGCGAGGGCACGTCGGAAGGAGGCGCTGGGTGATCGAGCTCGAGGGGGTTCCCGAGCTGATCGACCCGGTCATGGTGGCCGCGTTCGAGGGCTGGAACGATGCCGGCGACGCCGCCTCCACCGCGGTCGCGCATCTGGACAGGGAATGGAAGGGCGAGGTGTTCGCGGCGCTGGACGCCGAGGACTACTACGACTTCCAGGTGAACCGCCCCACGGTCTTCATGGAAGCGGGCGTCCGCAAGATCACCTGGCCCACGACCAGGCTGTCGGTGGTCCGGGTCGGCGGCGACAAACCGCGCGATCTCGTCCTCGTCCGGGGCATCGAACCGTCCATGCGGTGGCGGTCGTTCTGCAACGAACTGCTCGGCTTCGCGCACGAACTGGGCGTGGAGCTGGTGGTGGTCCTGGGCGCCCTGCTGGGCGACACCCCGCACACCCGTCCGGTACCGATCAGCGGGACGACGTCCGACCCGGACCTGGCCCGCCGCATGGACCTGGAGGAGACCAAGTACGAGGGCCCCACGGGCATCGTCGGCGTTCTCCAGGAGGCGTGCACGCACGCGGGCGTGCCGGCCGTCTCGCTGTGGGCGGCGGTGCCGCACTACGTGTCGCAGCCGCCGAACCCGAAGGCCACGCTGGCCCTGCTGAACCGTCTCGAGGACCTGATCGACGTGCGGATCCCGCTGGGCGAGCTGCCCGAGGACGCGCGCGCCTGGCAGGTCGGCGTGGACCAGCTGGCAGCCGAGGACAGCGAGGTCGCCGAGTACGTCCAGTCGCTGGAGGAGGCCCGGGACACCGCCGAGCTGCCGGAGGCGTCCGGCGAGGCGATCGCCCGGGAGTTCGAGCGCTATCTGCGGCGCCACGACGGCGGCGGGCCGCCCGCGCCCGGCGGTCACGCCACGGCGGACGGCAGCGACAGCACGTCGTACCTGCGCGACAACCCCAGCGGCCGCACCCGCCCGCCGAAGCCGCCCAAGCCGAGCACGGACGACGACGAGTCGTCGGAGGACTGAGGCACCGCACGAACGCCAGAGGGGCGTCTCCCGGCCGGGAGACGCCCCTCTGTCCGCTTCTCGGCTACAGCGCCACGCCCAGCAGCGCGTCCACCGCCCGGGAGACCACACCGGGCGCGCCGATGTCCGTGCCGCCGCTCCGCTCCTGGAGCGCTGCCCAGCGGTCGACGGCGCCGAGCGCGGCCGGGGCGTTCAGGTCGTCGGCGAGGGCCTCGCGGATCTCGTCGACGAGCGCCTCCGCCGGCGGACCGTCGGGCCGGGACACGGCGGCCCGCCAGCGGCCGAGCCGCTCGACGGCGTCCTGGAGGACCTGGTCGGTGTACTCCCAGTCGGCGCGGTAGTGGTGGGCGAGCAGCGCCAGCCGGATGGCGGCCGGGTCGACGCCGTCGTGCCGGAGCTTGGAGACGAAGACCAGGTTGCCCTTGGACTTGGACATCTTCTCGCCGTTCAGCGCCACCATGCCGGCGTGCACATACGCCTTGGCCATGGGGAACTCGCCGGTGAGCGCCTGGGCGTGCGAAGCGCCCATCTCGTGGTGCGGGAAGGCGAGGTCGGAGCCGCCGCCCTGGATGTCGAAGCCCATGCCGAGGTGGTCCAGGGCGATGGCCACGCACTCGATGTGCCAGCCGGGCCGTCCGCGCCCGAGCGATCCGCCGTCCCAGCTGGGCTCGCCCTCACGGGCCGCCATCCACAGCATCGGGTCGAGCGGGTTCTTCTTGCCCGGGCGGTCCGGATCTCCGCCGCGCTCGGCGGACAGCAGCCGCATCGCCGCGGCGTCGAGGTTCGAGACCTTGCCGAAGTGCGGGTCGGACTCGACCGAGAAGTAGACGTCCCCGTCCAGTTCATAGGCCGCACCGGCGTCCCGGAGCCGCTCGACGAGCGGGACGATCCCGGGTATGGCCTCGACGGCGCCTATGTACTGCCGCGGCGGCAGCATCCGCAGGGCCGTCATGTCCTCGCGGAAGAGGGCCGTCTCCTTCTCGGCGAGGGCGGCCCAGTCGACGCCGTCGCGCTGGGCCCGCTCCAGGAGGGGATCGTCGACGTCGGTGACGTTCTGGACGTAGTGAACCTGCCGCTTGGTGTCGAGCCACACGCGCTGCACGAGGTCGAACGCGTTGTAGGTCGCCGCGTGTCCCAGGTGGGTGGCGTCGTACGGGGTGATGCCGCAGACGTAGATACGGGCGACGGGACCGGGGTCGAGGGTGACGAGGCCGCCGGTCGCGGTGTCGTGGATCCTCAGGTCGCGGCCCTGACCAGGCAGGGCGGGGACCTCGGAAGCGGGCCAGGCATGCATGCCATGAGCCTAACCGGACTGAAGTTCCATATACGAATGGGAGCGGGCCGGACGGCCGAGAAGGCGCTCTTGCGGTCGTCCGGCGGCTGTGCTGCCAGGCCCGTCGCCGGCTGTGTCCGTGTCCCCTTGGTCCTGCACACGGAATCAGCGCGGAGGACGCCGTGCGTGGTCCGGCACGGCGCCCTCCGCTGTCCGTCGTCGGTCTTCGCCCTAGGACCAGGGCAGGACGAGGGCGCCCCAGGCGACGATGGGGCCGAGGGCGACGATTCCGCCGGTGTAGCCGATGACCTGGCGGTAGAAGCGACGGGCGTCCACCCCGCGAGCGTTGCTGAGGACGAGTGCTCCGTTGGTCGAGAAGGGGGAGGTGTCGACGATCGTCGTGGAGACGGCGAGCGCGGCGATCAGCCCGGCGGCGCTGAGGTGGCTGGCGAGCAGCAGCGGTACGGCGATGGGGATGATCGCTGTGAGAATCGCGGTGGAGGAGGCGAAGGCGGAGGTGATGGCCACGGTGAAGCACAACAGCAGGGCCACGACGAGCGGGGCGCCCAGGTTGGCGGCGTGTTCGGAGATCTCCTCGATGATGCCGGCCTTCTCCAGCATCGCGATGTACGTCATCATGCCCGCGACCAGAAGCAGGGTGGACCAACTGACACCGTCCACGGCCTTCTCCTGCCGCTTCATGTCCACCAGGGCCAGCAGGGCGCCGGCAGCCAGCGCGAGGAAGCCGATCTCCAAGTGGAAGCCGAGCGCGCCGACAACGAGGGCCACCAGAGAGGCGAGGGTGAGCCACTGCCGCCAATCGGGCCTGCCGGAGACGGCGAGGTCCTCGTCGTCGGCCGCCTCCGCGGCGCCCTCGACCAGCGGGGCGGGACGCCTGGCGAGCAGGGCGTAGGTGAGGATCGAGAGCACCAGGTTGATCACGAAGCTGGCGCTGAACAGCGCCACGGCGGAGACCTGCAGATCGGTCTTGTCGACGAGGCCGAGCACCAGCGCACCGGAGACAGCCAGGGGGGAGAACGCGCCCGCGTGCCCGCCGCTGATCACCATCATGCCGACGACCAGCGGGTTGAGCTTGTAGCGGTAGGCGAAGTTCATGCCGATCGGTGCGAGGATCGCGACCGCGGCCGGGGTGAACGTACCGAACGCCGTCAGCAGGGCGGCCACCAGGAACAGCACCCAGGGGATGAGCTCAACCTTGCCGCGTACCAGCCGCACCCCGGCCGCGACGAGCCAGTCGATGGTGCCGTTGCGGCGGGCGACGGAGAACAGGTAGGTGACTCCGACGATGGTGACGAAGAGCTTCGCCGGGAACCCCTCGAAGATCTCGTCCTCGGTGAGGCCGAGCGAGGCGGTACCGACCGCGAAGGTGGCGACGAAGGCGAGGATGCCCAGGTTGATCGGCAGCACGGTGCCGACCACGAACATCACCAGCAGGGCGCCTATGGAGATCACTTCAGCAGACATCTTTGTCCTTGGTGCGGTGGGGACGGGGTGGCGCGCCCCGAGGGCGCGAAGGTATCCCGGTGTGGACGGCGGGGAGCCGGCCCGACCGAGGTGATGTTCGTCTCGGCTCAGGCGGCTTGCGGACTGCCTGCTTCCGGTACGTAGATTCGGGCGTCGGCGAGCAGACGGGCCGCGCGCTGCACGGTGACCCGGTGCGGCAGGCCGTCCCTCACATCGGTGCAGCGGACCGCGACGACGCCGGCGGGCGTGCCGAGGCGCAACCACTCGTCGGTCGGGCCGCCCGTGGCCCGCGAGACCACGGACCCCTCCAGCAGCCCGGCCGCCGCGACGGCGACGGCAGAGGTCAGGCCGATCGCGGGATGCGGGGCGTTCATGCTGAGCATGCGCACCGACACGTCGTAGTCCTCGGCACCGATCGGTTCACCGAGGGTGGTGGTGTACGGCACCGGCGGCCCGACCAGGCCCACCTTGGGCACCGCGTCGCCCGGCTCCTCACCCGGCCGGCGCAGCCCCATCAGGGGTGCGGCGGTATGACGGACGGTGCGCAGCCAGGGGACGTCCGCGCTCATCCGCTCCAGTGACTCGGCACCGGTACGCCCGGCGCCGGCGGCGTCGACAAGGACGACCGGAGCTCCTGCGGTCACCATGCTCACGCGTACCGGCTCGGCGGCGCCGACTCGCAGGTCCTGGGCGGCCTGGCCGGTGGGGAGCAGCGAGCCGGTGGTGCCACCGGCCGGGTCGCGGAAGGTGAGGCCGACCGCGACCCCGCCGGCACGGGTGCCGGGTACCGTCTGGCGGCCGAAGTGGTGCACCACGCCTCCAGGGGTGTCGACGATCCCTTCGAGGACCGCGCCGGTATTGGTGTTGCGCATCACCACGCGCGTCCGGTCGCAGGTAACCGGAACCATGCCTTTGCTCACCGCGTACAGGGCGACACCGGTGGCGCAGTTGCCGCAGTTGCTCGTCCACTCCACCGAGCCCGTCCCGATGCCGACTTGAGCGAACAGGTAGTCGACGTCGACGCCAGGCCGGGGTGAGGCGCTGACCACGGCCGCTTTCGAGGTGGTGGGGGTAGCCCCGCCCACCCCGTCCAGTTCCACGGGATCGGTGGCGCCGTACGCGGCGACCAGCAGCCTTTCGAGATCGCCACGGTCGGCAGGGACATCGACCTGGTTGAACAGCCAGCACTTGCTTGTGCCGCCACGCACCAGGGTCGCAGGAATGTGCACGTCTGAGGCTCTTCCTGGATCAACGGAGGTAGGGAGAAAGGGCCGAGGCGGCGGTTGCGGGCGCATTGCGGGCCGGTGAACCGCTCGGCGATTGCGGAGACGTTCGCAGAGGCATGACTTCGGAACAATCGCAGTTCGCTTCACCTGGGTTTAGCTCAGCTAAAGTCGACGGCATGCTCAACGTGCGCCGTCTGTTGCTGCTCACCGAGGCCACCGAACGCGGTTCACTCACCGCCGCGGCGGAAGCCCTCGGCATGACCACCTCCGCCGCCTCCCAGCAGATGTCCCTGCTGGAGCAGGAGGCGGGGCAGCCCCTCATCGAACGGCTGCCGCGCGGTATCCGCCCCACCCCGGCGGGTGCCGCGCTGGCCGAACGCGGTCAGACCATCCGCCGGGAACTCCGTGCCGCCCAGGCCGACCTGGACTCCTTCACCGCCCTCGACCAAGGCACCTTGCGGCTCGGTTCCTTCCCCACGGCGAGCGCGTCCCTGCTGCCGCTGGCGCTGACGCGTTTCCGACGGCGTCACGCCGGCATCCGCATCGAGGTACGCGCCGGAGTCCTCGCGGAGCTCAGGGAGATGCTGCACACCGGCGAGGTGGAGCAGGGGCTGCTCTGGGACTACGAATGGAACCGCCTCGACGATTCGGCGCTCGCCCTCACTCACCTGCTGGACGACCCCACGGTGCTGGTCGTCCCTGCCGACTCGCCCCTGCGCACACGTCCCTCCGTGCGTCTCGGGGACCTCGCCGACCAGGAGTGGATCATCCGCGCCGACAACCACCCCGTCGCCGACGTCCTGCGCCGAAGCTGTCGGCAGGCGGGGTTCGAGCCGCGCATCGCCTACTCATCGCACGACTACCAGGAGGCACAGGCCATGGTCGCCGCGGGTCTCGGCATCGCGCTCGCACCCCGTCTGGCTCTCACCAGCCGACGCAGCGACGTACGCCTCCTGCCGTTCGCCTCCGACGTCCCGGCTCCCACCCGCCGCATCCTCCTGGCACGCGCGGCGGCACGCCCCGCCACCCCACCCGCCCAGGCGATGGCCCGCGTCCTGCGCACGGTGGCGCAGCGATTCACCGCCCCGGACCTGCACCGGGCCCAGCTCGGGGCGGTCCGGCGGGGCTGACGCCGCCGGCACGAGCGTGCGAAACGGCCTAGACGGGCGGCCAGGGAATCGCCGGCCACTCCCCGCTCGGCTCCGGGTGGGTCCGCGAGGCGAGCAGCGCGCCGACTCGCGCGCGGGTGGCGTCGATCTCGGCGCCGGTGATCAGCGGTTCGAGCCGCGCGGCCAGCGTCCCGCCCCCGGCCAGGCCCTTCCTGAGGCCTTCGAGGACGTCGACGGCCTCCTGAGGCAGGGGCTCCCCGGCCCAGCCCCACAGCAGGGTCCGCAGTTTGTTCTCGGCGTTGAACGTGACGCCGTGGTCGATGCCGTACAGCCGCCCTTCGCCGGTGGGCAGCAGGTGCCCGCCCTTGCGGTCGGCGTTGTTGATGACCGCGTCGAGGACCGCCAGCCTCCGCAGCCGCTCGTCGTCGGCGTGCACGAGCAGCGCGGTGCGCCCCTCGCCGACCTCGGCGAAGCCGACCGCCTTCCAGCCCGGCTCGGGTTCCTCGCCGTCGACCAGGGCGAGCAGTTCCGCCTCCGGCGTCACCTCGACCCACAGCTGGCACATGCCCTCGCCGTAGGGGCCGTCGCGCAGCACGGTGGGCGGCACCAGGCCCCAGCCGGTCGCCTCGGAGACCTCGTACGCGGCCACCTCGCGCTGGGCCAGCGTCCCGTCGGGGAAGTCCCACAGGGGCCGCTCCCCCGCGACCGGCTTGTAGATGCAGGCCGCGTCCTCGCCGTCGTACGACACCGTGCAGTACAGGGCCGCGTTGGAGGCCTCACGGATGCGTCCGCGTACGGTCAGTTCGCCCCGGGCGAGCAGCTCGGCGGCGTCCGTGGGAGGCGTCACGCTCCGCGGCGGTATCCGTTCTGGCGCGGACATACGTGTCCTTCCGGGTCGAGTGGGAGGCTGCACAGCGGACACGGCGGCCGCCCGGCGTTGACGACGTCGAGGGCGCGCTTGGCGAAGGCCCTGGCCTGCGCGCCGGTGAGCCGGACCCGCAGCATCGGGGGCCCGTTCTCCTCGTCCTGGAGCAGCCGCTCCTCGGCCTCGGCGAGGTCCTCCTCGGATTCCGCGTCGAGCTCCACGAGCGCCTGCGCCTCGACGATCATGAGCTGCTCGTCGCCGTCCCAGGCGAGCGCCATGGTGCCGACCCGGAACTCCTCCTCGATGGGGGTGTCCAGCGGGGCGGTGTCGGTGTCCGACGGCGCGACGGCCGGGACGTGGGCGCTGCCGCCGCTACGGCGTACGACCTCGTCGAGCAGTTCGTCCATGCGTTCGGCGAGCGCGGCGACCTGGGTCTTCTCCAGGGCCACGCTGGTCACCCGGGAGCCTGCGGAGGCCTGGAGGAAGAACGAACGGCGCCCGGGCAGTCCGACCGTACCGGCCACGAAACGCTCCGGATGGTCGTAGAGGAACACCTGACGGGACACGTCCTGTCTCCATTGGAATCGTGGGAACCGTGTGACCACGGCACTGCTGCGACCGCTTCACCCTACTGCGGCGAACGATCACGGTGCGCCCGCACCACCCCCGACTTCGGCCTCGCCGCCCGGCGGTTCCTCGCGCGGCGCCAGGGACGTGAAGTCGCCGGTGTCGCCGAGCCGTACGAGAAACGGCCGCAGTCGTGTGTAGCGGATCGCGGTGATGGAACACGGTTCAACGGAAATCCGCTGGAAGAGGTCCAAGTGAAGTCCGAGTGCGTCCGCGACGAGCGACTTGATGATGTCGCCGTGCGAGCACATGAGGTAGACGGCGTCGGCGCCGTGGTCGCGCTCCACGCGCGCGTTCCACTCGCGTACGGCCTCGGCCGCGCGCGTCTGCATGGCCCGCATGGACTCCCCGCCGGGGAACGCCGCCGCGGAGGGGTGCGCCTGCACCACCTCCATCAGGGGCTCGTCCATGAGCTCGGCGAGCTTGCGTCCGGACCAGTCGCCGTAGTGGCACTCGCCGATGCGCTCGTCGGTGTGCGGGCTCAGGTCCGGCCTTGCCTCCAGCAGGGGCCGGATCGTTTCCTGACAGCGCTGGAGGGGGCTGGTGACGATCTCGGCGAGGGGCAGTTCGGCGAGCCGTCCAGGCAGTGCGGCGGCCTGCGCGGCGCCGCGCTCGTCGAGGGCGACACCGGGCGTCCAGCCGGCGAGCAGCCCTTCTGTGTTGGCGGTGGAGCGTCCGTGCCTGACCAGGATCAACGTGGGCATGCGGTCCAGCGTAGGCGCACGCGCGCGTGCGGTGTCGTTCGAGTGACGGGAGACTCGCTTCGTGATCGTCGACTGTGCCATCTACCGCGAAGGACAGCGGACGGAAGGGCCCGAGGACCTCTCCGACGCCCTGGGTGAGGCCCGCACGGCGGGCGGATTCGTGTGGATCGGGCTGCACGAGCCGACCGAAGACGAATTCGACCATGTGACCCGGGAGTTCGGGCTGCACCCGCTGGCCGTCGAGGACGCCCTCAAGGCCCATCAGCGGCCCAAGCTGGAGGTGTACGACGACTCGCTCTTCGTGGTGCTCAAGCCGGTGGCGTACGAGCCGCAGAGCGACACCGTCTCCTCCGGCGAGATCATGATCTTCCTCGGCGACTCGTTCGTGGTGACCGTCCGGCACGGCGAGGGCGCCCCGCTCAAGGCCGTGCGCCACCGGCTGGAGCACGAGCCGGAGCTGCTGGGCAAAGGTCCCACGTCCGTGCTGTACGCGGTCGCCGACGCCACCGTCGACCACTACCTGGACGTGGCGACCGAGTTGCAGACCGACCTGGAGGGTCTGGAGGCGGAAGTCTTCTCGCCGGACGGCGGGGGCTCGCGGAACACGGCGTCCCGGATCTACGACTTCAAGCGGCAGGTCCTGGAGTTCCGCCGGGCGACCGGGCCACTGGCCCCGCCGATGAGCCGGCTGGCGGGGACGGCGTCGACCGGGGTGGCCGTGCCGTTCGTGGACGACCGGGCCCGGCCGTTCTTCCGTGACGTCAACGACCACCTGACGCGCGTGAACGAGTCCGTGGAGAACCTGGACCGACTGGTGTCGGACATCCTCTCGGCGCACCTGGCGCAGATGAGCGTCCGGCAGAACGACGACATGCGGAAGATCTCCGCGTGGGCGGCCATGGCCGCGATCCCCACGATGCTGGCGGGGGTCTACGGCATGAACTTCGAGCACATGCCCGAGCTGCGCTGGGTCTGGTCCTATCCGGCACTGCTGGTTCTGATGGCCGTCCTGGAGATCATGGTCTTCCGGCTGTTCAAGCGCCGCGGGTGGTTGTAGCCGGGCCGGCTCAGGCGAACTCGGGTTCCGGGGTCGCGGGGCCGCCGAGGGCGTTGCGGCGCTCGGGCGTCGTCAGCGACACCATCCGGCGCCAGCCGCCCATGCGTTCGTAGGCGTACATCGCGTGGATGCCCGCGGCGAGCACCGCCGACTTGGCCTTGGACCAGCCGAGGATGCGGCCCATGTGCGCCATGACGGCGAGGCTGACGTCCCGGTAGATCCGGATCTCGGCGAGCGCGCACTCGCGCAGGGTGCGTTGGATGGCCCGGCCGTGGCCCGCGTAGGCGAAGCGCAGCAGTTCCTCGTGGCAGTAGGCGAGGTGGTTGTCCTCGTCGCCCGAGATCTGCTTGACCGCGCGACCGAGGTCGGGGTGGTCGGCGAAGTGCTTGCGGAGCAGGTCCATCTGCTCGGAGGCGCGCTGCTCGGTGACTCTGCTGTGCGAGAGGTAGGTGACGATGTCCGGGACGGTGAGCCGCTCGTCGCGTCCCAGCTGCTCGTGCGCGAGGCCGATGCCGTTCTTCTCCAGGAGCATGGTGTAGTCGGTCTCCGGCGGGACCGGGACGGGTTCGAGGCCGCGCTTCTTCATCAGGGCGTTGAAGATCCGGCCGTGCTTGTCCTCGTCGGCGCCGTGCCGGCTGATCTTGGGGGCGAGTTCGCGCTCGGACTCGGGCACTAGCGCGGCGATCCGGGCGTTCTCCCAGCCGCCCTGGGACTCGCCGCTCGCGGCGATGGAGCAGAACAGGGCGAAGGACTCGTCGTTGTCGAGGATCTCCTGGAACAGACTCTTGGCCGAAAGCATCGTGGGCACCTCTCCCGCGCGCGTGGGCGTACTGCGGCATTCCGCAGGTCTCCGCGAAGAACGAGTCAAATGCGGGGTGGAGGGTGCTGCAACAGGTGTGAGGGACGACTCCGCCGAATGGAGGACGTTGAGGGGGCGTGCCGGGCCGGGCGAGGGCGCCGTGCCGTAACCGCCGGCGGCCCCGCGCGTTGTTCTGCGTGACGGCCGTGGCGGGGAAGACCCCCGAGCCCCCACCACGGCCGCTGAAAACTCCCGGTCGGTTCAGGCGAGCCCGGCGCGCTCCAGGGCCTGCGTGCCGGCCCTCAGGGACGCGAGCCGCTCGTCGAGCGTGAAGCCCGCCGGGGCGAGGGACAGGGTGGTGACTCCGGCCGCGGCATAGGCCTTCATCCGGTCCGCGATCCGGTCCACGGAACCCAGCAGGGTCGTCTTGTCGATCAGGTCGTGCGGTACGGCGGCCGCGGCGCCCTGCTTGTCGCCGGAGAGGTACTTGCTCTGGATCTCGGCGGCTTCCTGCTCGTAGCCCATGCGCTGGGCGAGCTGGTTGTAGAAGTTCTGCTTGGGGCTGCCCATGCCGCCGACGTAGAGCGCGGTGTAGGGGCGGAACGTGTCGGCCAGCGTGGTCACGTCCTTGTCGTCGCCGACGGCGAGCGGCAGGGTCGGGCAGACGTCGAACCCGTCGAGGGTCTTGCCGGCCTTCTCGCGCCCGGCGCGCAGGTACTTGATCGTGGTGTCCTCGAGGTGCTCGGCGGACGGGAAGATCAGCAGGGCGCCGTCGGCGATCTCGCCGGTCTGTTCCAGGTTCTTCGGGCCGATCGCGGCGATGTACAGCGGGATGTGCTCGCGCTGCGGATGCACGGTCAGCTTGATCGGCTTGCCGGGGCCGCCGGGCAGGGGCAGCGTCCAGTGCTGGCCCTCGTAGGACAGGCGCTCGCGGGTCATGGCCTTGCGGACGATCTCGACGTACTCGCGGGTGCGGGCGAGCGGCTTGTCGAACTTGACCCCGTACCAGCCCTCGGAGACCTGCGGGCCGGAGACGCCGAGGCCGAGGCGGAAGCGGCCGCCGGAGAGGGAGTCGAGGGTGGCGGCGGTCATGGCCGTCATCGCGGGCTGGCGGGCCGGGATCTGGAAGATGGCGGAGCCGACGTCGATGCGCTCGGTCTGGGCGGCGACCCAGCTCAGTACGGTGGCGGCGTCGGAGCCGTAGGCCTCGGCGGCCCAGCAGACGGCGTATCCGAGCCGGTCGGCCTCCTGGGCGACGGCCAGATTGTCCGCGTCCATTCCGGCACCCCAGTAGCCGAGGTTGATACCGAGCTGCATGCCGCATCCCCTTACTGATCAGTAACGTGCCTTGTGCGGAGACCTTAGCGCGGGGACCCGTGCGAGGTACACGGCCACAGCCGCCCAATGGTTTAGATGAGTGAACAGAAATCATGGACGCGACCATTGACGCGTCCACAGCAAGTTCGTACCTTTCGCTGGAAAGCGCTTTCCATCACCACCTTCCGCAGACGAACGGAGAGGCAAGGATGAAGCGAGCACTTCCCCTGAGACTCCACGCGGCACTGGCCACGATGGCCCTCGCCGCCGCGACCGGCACGCTCGTGTCGATGCCCGAGGCCTCGGCGGCGACCGGCAGCGCCACCGGCTACGCGACCCAGAACGGCGGCACCACCGGCGGCGCCGGAGGCCAGACGGTCCGGGCGACGACGGGAACGGCGATCCATCAGGCCCTGTGCGGCCGGGCGAGCACGAGCACCCCGATCACCATCGAGGTCACCGGGACCATCAACCACGGCAACACCAAGAAGGTGTCGGGAGACAGCTGCGACACCGCCGACGGCGTGATCGAGCTCAAGAAGGTCAGCAACGTGACCATCATCGGAGTCGGCAGCGGCGCCCTCTTCGATCAACTGGGCATCCACATCCGCGAATCGAAGAACATCATCATCCAGAACGTGACCGTCCGGAACGTCAAGAAGTCGGGTTCCCCCACGTCCAACGGCGGGGACGCCATCGGCATCGAGCGCAACGTCCGCAACGTCTGGATCGATCACACCACCCTGGAGGCGTCCGGCGGCGAGTCGGAGGGCTTCGACGGCCTGTTCGACCTCAAGGACAACACCCAGTACGTGACCCTGTCCTACAGCGTGCTGCGCAACTCCGGCCGGGGCGGCCTGGTCGGCAACAGCGAGAGCGACCGGACGAACGGCTACATCACGTACCACCACAACCGGTACGAGAACATCGACTCCCGGGCCCCGCTGCTGCGCGGCGGCATCGCGCACCTCTACAACAACCACTACGTGCGCCTCAACGAGTCCGGCATCAACTCCCGGGCCGGCGCCCGCGCCAAGGTGGACAACAACTACTTCGAGGACTCCAAGGACGTCCTCGGCACCTTCTACACCGACGAGGCCGGCTACTGGCAGGTCGGCGGCAACATCTTCGACAACGTGACCTGGTCCAGCCCCGGCAGCGAGAACCATCCGGCGGGCCCCGACCCGAAGTCGAACACCACCGTCGGCATCCCGTACGCGTTCAGTCCGGACGCCGCCGCCTGCGTGCCCGCCATCGTGAACCGAACGGCGGGCGCCGGCAAGGGCCTTCAGGTGTCCGACGGCAGGTGCTAGCCGAGGGCTCCGGGCACCATCGGATCGGGGCACCCCACGGTCCCGCCCCCGGAAATCCGTGGTCCACAGCCACCCACACCGTAGGTTCTGGCCAGTAATCTCGGCGTTCATGGAGCAGAGGCATCTCGGCCGCACCGGCCTTCGTGTGTCCCGGATCGGTCTCGGCACCCTGACCTGGGGTCGGGACACCGACGAGCACGACGCCGCGGACCTCATGAAGACGTTCTGGGAAGCGGGCGGGACCCTCGTCGACACCGCGGACGTGTACGGCGACGGTGAGGCCGAGTACCTGCTGGGCAGGCTCATGGACGGCCTGGTGCCCCGCCGTGACCTGGTCATCTCGACCAAGGCGGGCAGCGTGCCGGACCCCGACCGCCGCTTCGACGGCTCCCGCGGCCATCTGCTCTCCGCGCTGGACGGCTCGCTGTCCCGGCTCGGCACCGACCACGTCGACCTGTGGCATGTGCACGCGTTCGACCCGGACACCCCGCTGGAGGAGACCCTCCAGGCCCTCGACCTGGCGGTCTCCAGCGGGCGTGCCCGCTATGCCGCCGTCTCCAACTTCTGCGGCTGGCAGCTGGCCAAGGCCGCGACCTGGCAGCTGGCGGCCCCCGGCGCCCGGACCCGGCTGGCCGGTACGCAGCTGGAGTACTCCCTGCTCCAGCGTGGTGTCGAGCGCGAGGTGCTGCCGGCCGCGCTGGACCTGGGCATAGGCCTGCTGCCGTCCTCGCCGCTCGGGCGCGGGGTGCTGACGGGCAAGTACCGGGGCGACACGATGCCGCCGGACTCACGCGGTGCCTCGGAGCACCTCGCGCCCTTCGTCGCGCCGTACCTCGACGACACG
Organism: Streptomyces sp. NPDC024017; assembly: GCF_040638895.1. Taxonomy (NCBI): domain Bacteria; kingdom Bacillati; phylum Actinomycetota; class Actinomycetes; order Kitasatosporales; family Streptomycetaceae; genus Streptomyces; species Streptomyces sp. NPDC024017. The sequence goes on from NZ_JBEZYZ010000010.1 coordinate 333,797, forward strand.
GCGAGCCGCATCGTAGACGCCGTGGCGACCGCGGCCGACGGGCTCGCGGTGACGCCGCTCCAGGTGGCCCTGGCGTGGGTCCGCGACCGGCCCGGCGTGTCCGCCCCGATCGTCGGCGCGCGCAACGCGCAGCAGCTCACGGCGGCATTGTCAGTGGAGACCCTTAGTCTTCCTGACGAGATCTGCCGGGCGCTCGACGATGTGTCGGCGCCCGTGCACCGCTATCCCGATCACGACTGGAGCACGCTGTGAGCACGGAGCCCGAGACCACGGAGGACACCGAGCCGGGGACGCCGGGCGCCGAGAGCACACCGGCCGGCGTGGCCGGGACCGGCAGCGGTGAGGCCGGGCCTGGGGAGGCCGACACCGAGCAGGTACCCGACGGCGCCGAGGGCGGTGACGCGGGAGCCGGGCAGGCGTCCGAGGCGGAGGCCGCTGAAGCCGGTAACGGGCAGGCGTCCGAGGCGGAGAGCACCGAAGCCGGTGCCGGGCAGGCGCCCGAGGCGGAGAGTGCCGAAGCCGGTGCCGGGCAGGTGTCCGAGGCCGAGGGTGCTGAGGCGGCCGCCGGGCAGGTGTCCGAGGCCGAGGCCGAGCTGCGGGCCCAGCAGGCCGAGCGGGAGCGCATCGAACAGCGCAAGGCCGAGAAGAAGACGCCCGTCGAGGCCGGCACCAAGTTGAGCGGCAAGGCCGCCGACCTGCTCGCGGCCGTACGGGCCGTGGAGAGCGGCGAGAAGCCCGTGGCCACGGTGTTCGAAGAGCCCCGGCCCGCCCCCCGGCGCTCCGCCCCCGAGCCGGAGCGACGGCCGCAGCCGGTGGCGCCCACGCCCCTCGCGGCATCGGCGGCCCCCGCGCCGGAGGCGGTTCAGGCCGTACGGCAGGTGCTCGGCGAGGGCGGTGCCCCGGAGGTGCTCGCACCGCAGGTCGCCGCGACCCTCGGCGAGGGCGCCCAGGAGCAGTTGCGCGCCGACCCCTGGCAGTTGCTGCGGATCCCCGGCGTGCGTCCCGAGCAGGCCGACGGTTTCGCGCGGGCCCTGCTCGGCGCCGAGTGCGGCCCGGACGACGAGCGGCGGGGCCGGGCCGTCACCGGCTGGCTCCTGGAGCAGGCGGCGCTGGCCGGGCACACCGCCCTGGAGATGCCGGCGCTCCTCGCGGCCCTGGCCCAGCGGGGCGTTCCTGAGCCCGACAGTGCCGTGCAGGACGCGATCGCGGAGGGTGAGGCGCTGGTCTTCCAGGACGCCCTGGAAGAGGAGGCCGGTGCCCCGGCCCGGACCGACGAGGAAGACACGGAGGGGGACGAGGAGCGTCCGGTCCGTGTCCTGGTCGGGCTGGAGCGCTACGCGCTGGCGGAGGAGAGCCTGGCCGACGGCCTGGCCCGGCTGGTCAACTCGGTGCCCAAGCAGGACGGTTCGGCCGAGGACTGGGAGCGGGCCGCCGCCGCGGTCCAGGGGTCGACGGCGGAGCTGATCCGCGCGGTCGCCGGTCAGGGACTGGTGCTGCACACCGGCGGGGAGGCCTCCCTCGCCGAGCCCGCGGCCCTGCTGAACGCCGCGGGGTCCCTCGGGCTGCGGGCCTGGGCGGCCGCGCACGGCCCGATCGGCCGCAACCGTTTCGCGGCTCTGCTACGGCGGTCCGGCCCGGCGGCGGACGTCCCCGAGCGAGCCGACGAGACACCCGCCGACTCCCCCGTCGCCACTGTGGCCGGGCTGCTCGCCGGCCTCGAAGGTCCCGGCCGGGACGCGGACGGGGCCCTCGCTCTCGATCTGCTCGTCGTGCTCGACGCGCCCCAGCTGGATGTCGAGACGGCGGCGCTGCTGACCGAGTCGCTGCCCGACGGGGCGCGGCTGGTGCTGGCGGGGGATCCGGCGGTGCTGTGGTCCGTGGGGCCGGGGCGGGTGTTCGCGGATCTGCTCGCGGCGCGGATCTGCCCCCAAGTGGCCTCGCGGCGGCCGGATCCGGGGCCGCTGGGCGAGCTGGTCTCCGGTATCGGCATCGGCGAGCTGAACCAGGTCGAGGCCCCCGGCAAGGAGGTCGTGATCGTGCCGGTGCGGGACGCGGGCGAGGCCGTGCACCGGACGGTGCAGCTCGTCGTGGACTCGGTGCCGCGGGCGATCGGTGTACCGGCCGAGGAGACCCAGGTGATCACCCCCGGGCACGGCGGGGCCGTCGGGACGCGAGCGCTCAACGCGGCGCTGAAGGATCGGCTCAATCCGGGCCCGGGCCGCTTCGGCGGCTTCGACCCCGGTGACCGGATCGTCTACTCCCCCGTCCCGGGGCGTGCGCTGCCGGGCCGCGTGGTGACGGCGGATGCCGAGGGGCTGCACCTGTCGTGCGAGGGCCAGGCCGTCGTCGTACCGAAGGAGCGGGTGGAGCAGTCCGTGCGGCACGGGTGGGCGCTGACCGCGCACCAGGCCGTGGGGAGCCGGTGGCCCGCGGTGGTCGTGGTGCTGCCCGGCGACGCGGCGCAGGCGCTCAGCCGGCCGTGGGTGTACACGGCGTTCGGGCGGGCCGACCGGCATCTGTCGGTGGTGCACGGGGTGGAGCAGGCGCTCCCCCGAGCCGTGGCCGAGGTTCCGGCGAAGCCGCGGACGACCCGGCTTCCGGTGCTGCTCGCGCCGCAGATCAGCGGCACGTGACGGGGTGGTGGTCACAGGCCCGGGCCGTCCGTCTCGGCCCCCGCTCCCTGACCGCCCTGGCCCTGGTCAGCGCGGTGGGCGTCGCCGGCTT